>JAUBOH010000004.1:9699-23911 GCA_036700145.1 Microcoleus occultus BM001215366 | reverse complement strand
GGTTATTTGTTATTTGTTATTGGAACTAACTACTAACGAGTAACCATTAACGACTGGCTACTAACTACTAACTATTGACTGCTGACTAATGACTAATGACTAACAACTAAGACCACGAAGGTGCTTCACCGGTGCGGAAATCTGTTTCTTTCCAAGGGGTAAAAGCAACCTTGTCATCTGCGACAGTGACGTGGGCGAGGGCCAGAGACAAAGGCGCGGGCCCGCGCACCACTTTGCCCTCATTGTTGTACTGAGAACCGTGGCAAGGACAGATAAACCTGTTTTCGCTAGCATTCCAAGGCACGACGCAGCCCAAGTGAGTGCAGACTGCATTGATGCCATATTCGGCGAGAGATGAGTCTTCTTTCACGACAAGATAAGTGGGGTCGCCTTTGAGGCCTTGGGCTAAGGTACGATCGCCCGCAGGGTGCGTAGTCAAATATTCGCTAACGATGATGTCGTTCCCCAAGGCATCTTTAGCTGTCACCCCGCCGCCGACTGCGCCACTCGACGGAGGAACAAAATACTGGACAACGGGATAGAGTGCGCCCAGTGCCACACCTGTGACTGTACCGAACGTCAGCAAATTCATAAATTGGCGACGCCCCATATCGGGGACATCGGGATTTCCAGCAGAAGTTTGAGCCATGACCTGCCTTTACGGTTTTAAGTTACGTTTGTTTGCTAGCTGGAGCGCGAACCTGTGCGTGCAGAGGAAGGAGGATAATTGCCGCCAATCTGCTAGCACAAATTTGAGGTCGCGAAAATTCCTTTTAAGAATGCGCCTTCTAGCCTTTATTAGAGTATTATTACATTTTTTGAACTTTGTCTTTTATTGTTTAATGGATTCACTCAGGAGCAACCATGACGGGCAAGGATTTACACCAGCTACTCCTAGAAAAATGGGGAAAGTCTTACGATATCAGATTGCGGCGGACGCGGGGCAAGATTTTTGTGCAAGTTATGTGGAAATACCTAGAACAGGCGTCTTTTCCGATGACGGAGGCTGATTATTTCGAGCATTTGGATGCGGTGGCAAATTACCTCAACGGCTGGGGCAGCACCCAACAGGTGAGAGAATACATTGTAACTACTCGCGATCGCCCCCGCTTGGGCAAAGCCGTCAGCGTTCCCCTAGATTTGGGTGAAAGAGCCTCGGAGTGGTTGCTTGACGAGTTTTAAATTTGTCCCTTGACAGTTGTCAGTTGTCCGTTGTCCGTTGACTGTTGACTGTTGACTGTTGTCAGTTGTCCGTTGTCCGTTGT
The DNA here is from genome assembly GCA_036700145.1 of Microcoleus occultus BM001215366. Classification (GTDB taxonomy): domain Bacteria; phylum Cyanobacteriota; class Cyanobacteriia; order Cyanobacteriales; family Microcoleaceae; genus Microcoleus. The sequence goes on along the minus strand of JAUBOH010000004.1, from coordinate 22,646 downwards.
GCATTTAAGTTCTATATTTCAATCCCATATCAAAAATCCTCTCCCAGTCTCCGAGTCTCCCACTCTCCCCCTCTCCCCTCTCCTCAGCGACTACCAAAACCTCACACATAAAATCAGCAACACTTTCACATACAATGAATTGCAGATATCTTGTCAAATTTAGGAGAATGTTGTAATGGGTGTTGCAGTTGGAATGGTTGAAGTCTTAGGATTTCCCGCTGCCGTAGAAGTTGCAGACTCAATGGTGAAAGCAGCCCGAGTTACTTTAGTTCGCTATGAAAAAATAACCCGCGCTTACTGGACAATTATAGTTCGAGGAGATATCTCTGAAGTGCAAGCAGCCGTTGCTGCTGGAATTGAATCAGTTAAAAAGGTCGATGGCGGAAAGTTGCTATCGTATCACATAATTGCTCGTCCCCACGAGAATCTCGATTACATTTTGCCGATCGGCTACACGCCTGAAGTAGAACAGTTCCGAATGTAGTCAAAGTTTTGACAAAACTTTGGTGTTGAATTTTAATTTTTAGTAATTATAGAGGCGCGGGCGATCGTGTCTCTATATTTTTAGTCACTCGGCGGTTGAAACCGCTACTACACGAACAAAGTCCACTCCAAGCGGACTAAGATATCAAAAAAATATTTAACCCAGAATTGATACGATCTATCTCTTTTATCGCCCTAAAAGCTTCACCAAACCGACGCCGCCAAAGTAAAGAGCGAGTACCGCACCTCCCAAAAGACTTTGCGTTAAAGGGTCAGTTGAAGGCGTTAAAACCGCTCCCAAAACGGCTGCTCCCAAGACTACATACCGCCAGCCTGATAGCATTTGCTTAGAAGAAACTATGCCCAAAACGCCGAGCAACACTTGGACGATCGGGATTTGAAATGCTAAGCCAGTGCTGAACATTAATAATAAAACAAATTCAAAGTATTTGTCGATCGACCACAACTGCTCTACAACATCAGCCCCGTAGGTAACAAAAAAGTTGAGCGCCGCCGGAATCAAAGCGATGTAAGCAAATACTAAGCCGCCTAAAAATAAGAAACTAGAACCGAAGAAAACAGGGCCGAGCAAGCCACGTTCTTTGCGAGTCAAGCCTGGGAGAACAAATAACGCTATTTGGTAAAAAATAAACGGGCTGGCGATTAACAAACCGCTGTATCCGGCAACTTTAATGGAGACAAAGAAATACTCTCCGGGAGCTAGTTGCAAAAATTTGACAGGCCCGGCCGGTACTTCTAGCAATTTAACGATCGGTCTCACATAGAAAAAGCAGCCGACTATAGCGATTACTACTGCAATTAGCGAGTAGAAAATTCGCAGTCGCAATTCTTCTAAATGGTCGAACAAAGACATCTCAACTTCGTCGGGGAGTTCGTCGAGAAATTCATTTTCGAGGTTGCGGGAACCAATGAAACCATCTGCAATTGGTAAAATGCTGGGTTCGAGGTTATTGTCGAAATTTTGTTCGGATGTCTCCAAGTCTGAGGGGGATGTCATAGGGAATAGGGAATTGATAATGGGGAATTGGTAATGGGGCATGGGGCATGGGGCATGGGGCATGGGGCATTGGGCATTGGGCATTGGTGACTGTTAACTGTTAACTGTCAACTAATGACTAATGACTAATGACTAATGACTAATGACTTCTTCAATGACGATCGCAATTTTACCTACAGCGCGGCCGGTTTCGCTGTAAGCGTGGGCTGCGGCTACTTCTGCTAAGCTGTAAGTGCGATCGACAATCGGCTCAACTTTATCGGATTCAATTAACTCCCGCAAAATCCCTAAATCGCTGGGGTTGGCATTGGCTACAATTAACTTAGCTTTTTTTCCAGACATAAACGAGCTGAGAAACATCGGTGCGAGGTTGTCAAAACTCGGCAAAGTCGAGATATAAACTCCCTCTGGTTGCAAAACCTTTTCGCATTCAGCAAATGTTTTTGTCCCGACAGCATCCAAGATTATATCATATTTTTGTGTTTGTTGAGTAAAGTCAACTTCCGCGTAATCCAGAACAAAATCTGCCCGCAAACTCTTGACAAAATCTCGATTTTTGGCGCTGCAAACTCCCGTTACTTCGGCGTTCATTGCTTTCGCAACTTGCACGGCAAAAATGCCGACACCGCCGGAAGCACCGTTAATTAATACTTTGTTTCCTGCTTGAATATTACCCAACTCCCGCAGTGCTTGCAAAGCAGTTAAACCCGCAATCGGCACTGCTGCTGCTTCTGCATGAGTGATGTTACGAGGTTTAATCGCCGCCGCAGATTCGGGGATGGTGCAGTATTCGGCACAAGCACCGCCTGTTATGGGATTTAAGAAAGTATAAACTTCATCTCCGGGTTGAAACTTGGTGACTTCCCGGCCGACTTCCACGACAACTCCCGAGATGTCAGAACCGACGATTTTAGGGAAGTTAAATCCTGTCAATAGTTGCAGGTGTCCTTGCCGGATTTTCCAGTCTACTGGATTGACGCTGCTAGCGCGAACTCTGACTAATAATTCGTTGGATTTGGCGATCGGCTTTTCTACTTCTCGGTACTGCAATTCCTCGGCGGAACCGTAGCGATCGAACGCAACTGCTTTCATGGCGATTTTTTGGGTTTATTTTTAAGAGAACATTTAATCATGTACAATTATCATATAGCAAATTATATTTGGTTTGTGAAGGGGATTTATTTTTTTTAACCGCAGAGGGCGCAGAGGGCGCAGAGAAAGAGAAAAGATAGAGATGGAAAAATGATTGATTTAACTGGAAAGGTGATTTTAGTAACTGGTGGCTCGCAGGGGATCGGTGCAGCGACGGTTCGGACTTTGGTTGATGCTGGGGCTGACGTGATTTTGCATTACTGTCGCAGTCACAAAGCAGCGGAATTGGTAGCAGCAAGTCTGGCGGGCGATCGCTGTTATTTATTGGCGGCCGATTTGATGCAGCCAAATGCGGCTTCGACTTTGTGGCGAGATGCTTTAAAATGGCGCGGTCATATTGATATTTTAGTTAACAATGCTGGGATTATGCAGTCAGCGGGTATTGATGATGAATTTGATGTTTGGTCGTCGGCTTGGCAGCAGACTCTACAAGTTAATTTAGTTGCTGTTGCTGATTTGTGCCGGGAAGCAATTCTGCATTTTAAGACTCGCAAGGCCGGTACAATTATTAATATAGCAAGTCGCGCTGCTTTTCGTGGCGATGACCCGAATTATCTGCACTATGCTGCATCAAAAGGTGCTATTGTTGCTCTGACTCGCAGCATTGCTAGAGGGTTTGCGGCCCAGAATATTTTGGCTTTTACTGTTGCACCTGGGTTTGTCAGTACAGAAATGTCCGATCGGTTTATTCAGGAGTGCGGCGAAGCTGATATTATTCGCGATATCCCGATCGGCAAAATCGCTCCCCCTCAAGATGTTGCCAATGTTATCGCATTTTTAGCGTCTGGTTTGGCGGCGCACGCTACCGGGACAACGATCGACATTAATGGAGCCTCTTACGTACATTGATGCGATCGCACAACCTGCACAAAACATCTCATTACGACTACCTCCAAAGACTCACAATCGCAGATTTTCCCCCTAACCAATTTATAACTTTAGCCAGACGCGAAAACAGCAACAAATGAATTAAATTTAGAAAAAATGCTAGCTTGAGGGAAACTGATTATGACAGCCGATAACAAAGCCCAAACCAAACGAGTTGCCATACTCATCGAAAATGGAGTAGAAGATTCGGAATTTCTAGTCCCTTACAACGCCTTAAAACAAGCCGGATTTGAAGTAGTTGTCCTCGGTTCGCGGACAAACGAAAAATATGCAGGGAAACAAGGAAAAGTTGCCCAGCAGGCTGACGGAACTACCACTGAAGCAGTCCCCGCAGAATTCGATGCAGTGATAATTCCCGGCGGTATGGCTCCCGATACAATGCGGACAAACCAGAATACAGTGCGCTTTGTACGAGAAGCATTTGAGCAAGGAAAAATAGTCGCTGCTGTTTGTCACGGCCCGCAACTTTTGATTGAAGCTGACTTGCTAAAAGGCAAAAATGCGACTGGCTTCTTGGCAATTAAAACAGACATGATTAATGCCGGAGCTAACTACATCAATGAAGCTTTAGTAGTTGACGGCAACTTGATTACTTCCCGCCAACCGGGAGATTTAGCAATATTTACCACCGCAATTCTGGCTCGCCTCGGTTACGGTGGAAAAGCAGCCGGTTTGCCAGAAGAAACTGACACAAATGCCGAATGGTGGAAATTAGCTAATGCTTGGGGTGGCTCGACACAAGGCGACATTGTTAAAGGTTTGAATACCGCCCTCGCAGGGGAACGCTATGCTTGCGAAGCGTTTCAGAATTATGCGGAAAAAACCCAAGACAGCGATTTGCGATCGCTCCTTACAGAAATGGTTCAAAATAAACAGCAACACATCCTCGCTCTCGAAAACCGTCTCGACAATTTCGGCGAAAAACCCTCAATTCCCGCCCAAATTGCCGACAAATACGCTAAATTAAAATCGTCAATGCAAGGAACCGATGAAACGTTCTTGCTGCGGAGCACTCTGGGTGATTTGCAAACCGGTGTTGTCGATATCAATAACCTGCGGGTGAAGTTCACAGATCCGGTATCAACTACCATTTTTACAGAGATAGAATCGGATTTGTCCAAGTGCGAGCAAGTCGTTGCTAAACTCTTCCGCGCCCGTGCAGTTTCGCAGGAAATTCAGGCGCCTAAACCTTCGACTAGCCCCGCCGTAAAAATGTAACTGACAGGCGGATCAATAAGTTTGTAGTTGTGATGAGGGGTGAAAACCCGCACCAAGAGCGCAACTACAAACTTGCTGTGAAATCATAAAATATACGGCTTTGCGGTAAAATAAAACCCAAGACTAAAAAGCAGACGATCAAGTAACTGCAAGGTGGAGGGTTTTATTAAATGGGTTCTATTTTTGTTTCAGCCGGACACGGCGGGTTTGAAGGAAGTTTGCGCGATTCAGGGGCGATCGCATTTGGCACCACCGAAGCCCAGGAACTTATTCTAACTCGGGATTTATTAGTACCTGAATTGCAGCAGCGAGGCATAGAAACCTTTTCCGTGCCGGATACTCTGAGTTTGGTAGAAAGTATTGCTTGGATCAACAACCGCTGTCAACCCGGAGATGTAGCGGTTGAAATACACGCCGACGCTTTTTCTAATCCTCAAGTTCGCGGTGCCAGCGCGTTTTATATTGGTAGCAACCCCAAGCGAAAAGCCGACGCGGATTTAATCTTAAATGGCTATTTACGCCGATGTCCCGAAGTACCAAATCGCGGCGCAAAAGCAGATACAGAAGCTGGTGTTGGTAGCCTCGCATTTTGTCGGCGCGTGAATATTCCTTCGCTGTTAATAGAACTCGCTTTTTTGACTAATAGCGACGACTTGCGAATTATTCAAACTCGCCGCCGCGATGTCGCCCTGGGACTCGCTGACGGACTCGAAGCTTGGTTGAAAAATACCGATTTGAAACCTTTGCCAACACCAACACCTGCACCAATACCTGCACCAACTCCAGCACCAACTCCGGCACCAACTCCGGCACCAAAACCGATAGTTTATCCCTTAATTAATATCCAAATCAACGGTGCGCCGCACGAAGAAAAAGGCATTTTGGTAAACGGAAATGCCTTTGTCCCTTCCGAAGTTCTAGACGTTCTCAACATCAAACCAGAGGCAGTCGATCGCCGGATCGCGTACAATGGAGTAGTATTCGTGCGGGCGATCGATTTGCGCGATCGCGACATTTCCGTAGCTTGGGATCAGTCTACAACATCAGTATCCCTGCGATCGCGCCGCGATATCCTCTCAGGCGTGGGAAAAATCATGGGTCGCGGTCTAACTACCGCCCAACAAATCACAGTATTTCTCACCAAAACAAACAGCAAAGCCCTGACAGTATTTCCCAATTTACCTCAAATTTACGTGCAAGAAGCAGCCGCAGAAGGCGTCAACCACGACGTGGCTTTTTGCCAAATGTGTTTAGAAACAAATTATCTCAACTTTGGCGGTGCTGTCAAACCAGAACAATTTAACTTTGCCGACATGGGAATAATTAGCACCACAAATTCCGGCCTCTCGTTTCCCGACGCCCGGACAGGAATTAGAGCTCAAATTCAGCACCTAAAAGCTTACGGCAGCACCGAACCAATTAACCAACCTTTAGTTAAAGAAAACGTGCGTTTTCGCTTTGTCAAACGCGGTGTCGCACCCACCGTCAACGAACTTGCAGGCCGCTGGAATTCCGACCCCTTATACGGACAAAAAATTATCAATATAATCAGACTTTTGTACGAAAATGCAGGCTTATTATAAGCACAATCGCCAGACTTTGTAGGTTCGTAGTAAGGACTTTAGTCCTCTTCCTAACTTCGGTTTGTAGTGAAGACTTCAGTCCTCTCTCTAACTTTTAGTCAATCAGGACTAAAGTCCTTACTACAAACAACTTCCCTCGTCAGGGGTAAGGTGCAAAATGCGACCCTACATTTACTCCCAACTCCCAATTCTCCATTCCCCATTTCCAATTATCAAATAACTATGGTTTCCAGTACAAATCGCTTCTCGGACATTCAAAATCATTGGGCAAAAATATTCATTGACGGCTTAGTAGAACGGGCAGTAATCAGCGGTTTTCCCGATCGCACTTTTCGCCCCAACACCAACCTCACCCGCGCCCAATTCGCCGCCCTTGTCAGTAAAGCCTTCCCCGTACCCGACAAACGGCCCTACATTCCCTTTACCGACGTTCCTGCTAACCACTGGGCCGCCGCCGCCATTCAAACAGCATTTAAAAGAGGGTTTATATCCGGCTATCCCAACAACCTATTCAAACCAGAAAGTAGGATTACCAGAGCCGAGGCATTAGTTGCCTTAGTTAGCGGCATTTTTCCGGCGAATACTGCACCTACAGCTAATCTAGTTTTATCAAACATCTACCAAGATAGTACAGAAATTCCCAACTATGCCAAAAGTGCGATCGTCCTAGCCACTCAATCCGAAATAGTCGTCAATTATCCGAATTTAAACCTATTAAATCCCGCCGGAAATGCCACTCGTGGCGATGTCGCAGCCTGGGTTTATCAAGCCCTAGTCTATCTCAAAAGAGCGCCACAAATATACAATCAATATATTATAGTTCTCAGCAAAGTTCCCAGACCCCAAGTTTACGTCAGCCACCAGCGAGAATTTCGCGGAGTCTGGATCGCATCCGTATGGAATATTGACTGGCCATTCAGCGACAAACTCACAGCAGAACAGCAAAAAACCGAACTGCTGAGAATTCTTGACAGGCTAGAAGAAATGAATTTCAATGCGATTATCCTGCAAGTCCGAACTGCGGGCGACGCCCTTTATGCCTCCGAATTAGAACCTTGGAGTGCATGGCTGACAGGAACCCAAGGAAAGCCACCGCAACCTTATTATGACCCTTTAACATTTGCCGTTACAGAAAGCCACAAACGCAACATTGAAGTTCATGCTTGGTTCAATCCCTACCGCGCCAAAGTTTCATCAACTAAAACCCCTCCCAACGTCAGCCCTCACATCTCTGTTACCAATCCCGAATGCGTTTATCCGTGGGGCGATGATTTGTGGATGGATCCAGGAATTTCCTTAGTTCAAGATAAGACTTACAACGTAATTTTAGACGTAGTAAAGCGCTACGATATAGACGGCGTTCACTTCGACGATTATTTCTATCCTTATCCCATTGACGGACAAGAATTTCCCGACAGCAAGATTTACAATAGTTATGTCTCTAGAGGCGGGCAAATGAGTTTAGGAGACTGGCGCCGAGAGAATGTCAACAAGTTAGTTAAAAGACTGGGAGAAGGAATTCGAGCGGCCAAACCAAACGTTAAATTCGGCATCAGTCCCTTCGGCATTTATCGCCCGGGACAGCCCCCGCAAAGTCGCGGTTTAGACGCCTACGAAGCACTGTATGCCGACTCCAAAAAATGGTTAGAATCAGGTTGGGTAGATTATCTAAATCCGCAACTTTACTGGCGCATCGACCAAACAGCTCAAAGCTATCCAGTATTACTGCAATGGTGGCTGGAAAACAACCCTAAAAATAGACATATTTACGTCGGAAATAACTTAGGAAAGCTGGACGGCAATAAGTGGACGGTAGACGAAATTAACAAACAAATTGAGATTACGCGAAACTCTAAAGAAAACCTAGCTTTGGGTAATGTTTTCTTCAGCATGAAAGCATTTAGCGAAAACCGCCAGCAAATTTACGATAATTTCAAATCAACAACATATACACAACCAGCCCTCGTTCCAGCTATGCCTTGGCAAAAGGGAACTCCGCCGCCCCCTCCGACAGGAGTCGAAGTAAAAAAAGTGGGAAATAGCAATGTTTTGCAGTGGAGAAATCCCGCCGATCCGAACATCCGTTCTTGGACGCTTTATCAAAAGATTGGTGATAACTGGAAACTGCTCAAAATCCTGAATGCAGATACATTTCAAGTAGCAATAGGCACGGGAATTTACGCTTTGTGTGCGGTGAGTATCATGGCTGTAGAAAGTGTGGGAGTTTTCATAGAAATATGAGGATAAAATATAGATGTAAGGATGAACATGAAAAATTTGCAACTTCCCGAACAAAGACGAAAAGTTTACATTGAAATCGCCCTGCGCAGATGCCGTCCTGGTAGTGGCAGCACCTTAGAATTTCTTAGCAAAAAAACTTGGAACACTCCCGTGACTAACATTAAAGCTATTATCAAACAAACTCAGTTTGTTGTTGTAGGAGGAATTGCTACCAGGCTTTATATGCCAGAACGCATGACTGACGATCTAGATATTTTAGTATTGACTGATAATGCTGAAAATTTATATCAAGAATTAGTTGCTGCTGGCAGCATAAAAGTTGGAGAACTCAGCATAGGTGGTAGTAGTTGGCAACTACCAGATGGTAGTATTTTGGATGTTCTTGAATCACAACAACCTTGGGTTAGAGAAGCAATCGCAAATCCCAACATCGCCCCCGACAATTTGCCAATTATCGGATTACCTTATTTGATATTAATGAAATTGCAAGCCAGTCGCGGTATAGATATTGGCGACTTGACGCGGATGTTAGGAGGGGCTGATGAAACTGCCTTAGAATTAGTAAGAAAGACAGTAAAAACTTACCTTCTTGATGCGGTGGAAGACCTAGAAAGTTTAATTGTACTGGGAAAATTAGAAAGGGGCGAATTACGTTAATCGTTTGTAGTAGTGCTGGGATACCGCCGCACCCACCAGACTAAAAAAAATTAACCATATTCCTTTAGACAGGAGACAGATTGGCGATAAATACGCTATCGTGTTGCCAATATTTTGATGTCGAGGAAAAAACGGCTGTGGTTCCATTACGCGATGACAATCCTACCAGGATCACTCCCTACGTTACCTACGGACTGATTGCTGCGAACATATTAGTATTTCTGTACCAAATCAGTTTGGGCGATCGACTAACGCAATTTTTCTACTCTTGGGCCCTAGTTCCTTGCCAGTTAAGCAATATGTGTCGGGTAGCGCTGCCAGTTTCGCCATTTCCCGAATGGACAACGCTAATTACCTCGCAATTTCTCCACGCAGGCTTTCTGCACATTGCCGGAAATATGTTATTTTTGTGGATTTTTGGCAACAACGTAGAAGACCGTTTAGGGCACGTCAAATTTATAATATTTTACCTTACTTGCGGCGTTTTAGCATCACTAACTCAGTGGTTTTTTTCATCAGCATCGGCTATTCCTTCCCTAGGTGCTAGCGGCGCGATCGCAGGCGTTATGGGAGCTTACATTCTCAGATATCCCCAAGCCAAAGTTCTGACATTGCTGCCCTTGGGCATCTTTATTACCACCGTCAGAGTCCCCGCTTTCTTCTTTCTAGGATTTTGGTTTGCACAGCAAGCATTGAGCGGCTTGGCTTCTTTGAATGCCCCGGCAAGTGTCGGCATGGAATCAGGGGGAGTTGCCTACTGGGCCCACGCGGGGGGCTTTGTTTTCGGCGCTATTCTCGGCCCTTTGTTGGGATTGTTTTCTGAGGATAATCAGATTTAACTGTTTGTAGTGAGGACTTTAGTCCTCTGAAATGCGGACTAAAGTCCTCACTACGAACCTAAATAAATGTGAAGTCAAATCCAGACAGAGAAGAAACCCCAGTTACACCATTTAACTTCGCCAAAATGCGAGAATCACCGCCGCTGACATTATTGCCATTGCCGTCATAAATGATGTAAGTATTGCCGCCAGAATCATAGGCAAACAAGAAGGCGCTTCCTCCCAGAATATTTGCAGAAACAGTTGTCTGCACGTTCAGCAGAACTTGGGTGTTACCGCTAAGATTCGGGAATCCGGGGGCAAAATTAAACTGATCGGCGATCGGCACACCGAGACCGGTGAAATCAGTAATCACATCGTATCCGCCCGCCGCGATCGCCGCATTAATCGCCGCCGAAGAAGCAGCATCAAAAGCCGGCCCACCCTCTGCGGGGCTGGTATAGCGGAATTGATTGCCGCCGCCCCCGCCTGTCATGGTATCGGCGCCGAGGCCTCCGATCAGCACGTCGTTATCCAAACCGCCGTTAATCGTATCGTTACCACCTCTGCCGTCAACAGTATCGCTACCGGCTAAACCGTTCAAATTATCTGGCAAAGAGCCACCAACTAAATTGTTAGGGCCGCTATCTGCCGGCAGGATTTGAACAGTGATAGTACCTACGCCGGGAGTTGTACCGATGCCATCGCTGACGCTGTAGCTGAAAGCAGTTGTACCCGGTACGTTCCCAGAGATGAACTGCACCTGAGCTCCGAGATTGACTGCGATGCCAAGTTTTGGCGTGCCGACATTGATAATGTTCAGCGGCCCTTTTTGTTGTGGGTTTAAGTCGTTTGCCAGGGCGTCGATGAATGTCGGCAGCAAGTTATTCGTACTCGTAAATATGATGCCGTCATCGACAGCAACTGGCCCGAGAACAGCCGGAGTTGTCACCGATGTATTAAAAGAATTGATGTTAATCGCGACTGATGCTGCTGCTGTACCGCCTTCGTCGTCAGCGACGCTGTAGCTGAAAGAGCCGGCTTGCCCGATCGCATTAGTTGCAGGTTTAAATTGCAGTCCGAGTAATTCCTGAACGGTTAACTTTTGGTTCACGGCGATCGGGTTCGTGCCCGTAATTACCTGACCGAAAGTAGGATTCGGAAGCCCTACAACCGCGATCGACAGCGGTTGACCTTCAGGGTCGCTTGGCGCCGAAATACTCAGAGACAGAGGCAAATTCTGCAAACCAGTCAGCGTTTTGCCAGTTTCCACGATCGGCGGTTCGTTAGGAGTCGGAGATGTAAAACTCGGCGGCACCGGCCCCCCGCCGAAAGGTGGAGGAGTTGGGGTTGCCGCAGTTGGAGTCGGGACAATCGAAGGACTAGGACTCGGACTTGTCCCCGCCGCAGTCGGAGTCGGACTCGGAACCTGAGTCGGCAATGTTCCCGGTGCCGGAGTCGGACTCGGAGTTGTTCCTGTCGGAGCCGTCGGAGTCGGAGCCGTCGGAGTCGGAGCCGTCGGAGTCGGAGCCGTCGGAGTTGGAGCCGTCGGAGTTGGAGCCGTCGGAGTTGGAGCCGTCGGTGCTGGAGTTGGAGAAACAGTTGTCCCCGGTGCTGGTGCCGGAGTTGGAGAAACAGTTGTCCCCGGTGCCGGAGTCGTAGAAGGTCTTGTCCCCGGTGCCGGTGTCGTAGAAGGACTTGTCCCCGGTGCCGGTGTTGGAGAAGGACTTGTCCCCGCAGGTGTTGGAGAAGGACTTGTCCCCGCAGGCGTTGGAGAAGGACTTGTCCCGCTTCCTGAAGGTCTTGTTCCCTGAATGACAAAGGGATTGTCGTCTGGGCGCGGTATTTGAGCTGTAGTGAACCTAGATTCGTCGATCGAGTTCGATCGAACATCAATCAACACCGCCAAAAATTCCCCAGTTTGCCTGTCCCGAATAATCGTGTTGCTAGAATTCGAGCCTTGGCCCTGGAAGATTTCTAACTGTGTAAAATTCAAACCTCCAGCCAGCCCGATCGAATCTCCCGCCTTAAAATCTCTAATTAAATCAGCATCGCCGATTTCGCGGCCGCCAGTAGTTAAAAAACCACTACTTGAGGCAGATGTACCAACTCTACCGAGGACAAAAATATCAGATCCTTCGCCTCCTGTCAGAGTATCAGACCCGCGATCGCCCGAAAGAAGATCGTCCCCAGCATCTCCCGACAGAGAATCATTGCCGTCCCCCCCGAAGATCCGGTCATCACCCTCGCCGCCGTCACCAGTATCGTTACCAACACCGCCGCTGATGACATCCCCGCCCTCGGCGCCCAACAAAATATCATTGCCCCCAGCGCCGCTCAAACAGTCGTTACCCGTGTCGCCAAAAACAGTGTCATTCCCCTTGTCACCAAAAATCAGGTCGTCCTCGCCACCACCGCGCAGACAGTCATTACCTTTACCGCCGTACAGCGTGTCATTACCTTCAGAACCGACGACAATATCGTTGCCTTGGTCGCCAAAAGCTACATCATCGCCCCGATCGCCAGAAACCAAGTCATCGCCTTTGCCGCCCCGCGCCGTGTCATTCCCGGGCCCGCCCTCAACAAGATCTTTCCCAGCGCCGCCGTTAAGAGAATCGTTACCGTCTTCGCCCCTGACTATATCGTCTCCGTCCCGACCCAGAAGCGTGTCATCGCCGCCACGCCCGGAAATCGTGTCATTGAACAAGCTGCCGATCAAATAGTTATTGCCATCATTGGCGACTATTAAGCCATCGACAAAAACTGGCTGTGGGGGAGGAGTCGGAACGGTCACAGCAGGCCGCGGCACCGGCGTGATCGAAATCCCCGGGCCCGTCCCCGTCATCGTTGTCGAAGTCCCCGTCATCGTTGTCGAAGTCCCCGTCATCG
>JAUBOH010000004.1:0-9599 GCA_036700145.1 Microcoleus occultus BM001215366 | reverse complement strand
GTCATCGTTGTCGAAGTCCCCGTCATCGTTGTCGAAGTCCCCGTCATCGTTGTCGGAGTTGTCCCCATCGCCGTCGGAGTTGTCCCGGGCGACGGCGCAGGCGACGGCACAGTGCCGATAATATCCGAAACATTCCCCCTACTATCGAGCAATACGAACGGTGGCCGCCCTTCGAGAAAACCTGCTGGGATTGCACTAGGCATTATTTTTGCTCCTTTAAACGCTACTCAAAAATTCAATGACTAAAACCTGTATAAAAATACAATCCCCCGATTTTAATCGTATTGATAAACAAATTTTTTCGTAAATTTGAATTCCAGAAGACGATCGGCGAGATTGTATTTTTACCTTCTAACGAATGACGAATCGAGAAAGCCTAACTGATATCACATCTGGTCGATCGCCCACAATAAGGTTTGTAGTGAGGACTTTAGTCCTTCAATTTATGAGGACTAAAGTCCTCACTACAAACATTTTTTATTAAGGGTAATTGACCAGACATTATCTGACCCTAAATAAACTTAAAGTCAGATGCAGTAATGATGGTGCTGAGAGCTCCAGGCACTGTAGGAATAGTATTCAACACTGCCAAATCGAAAGCTGGGAGACTGTCATCTGCTACATTCGGGTCAAACCCGAGAACGTACTTATTAAAAGTATTGTTCAGGTACACGAAGAAAGCTCCCGTTTTGCTCGAACCGTTTTGATTCTTCAACACTGCATTAACTGCTTGAGCGTTGTCGAATTTATTTTCAAACAGAATCACGGATTGCTTGCTGATGTTGTCGCCGCCGCTGCCGATATTCCTGACGATAAAACTGGTGAAATCGTTAGTAGTTCCCGAGTTGGTTAAACCGGCGAAATTCGACGACCTGAACAAGAATCGATCGGTGCCGGTGCCGGTGGCGTTAAAGTCAGCAATGATATCCACGCCTTCGCTGGGAGTTTCGTAGTAAAAGAAATCATTGCCAGCATCGCCCGTGAGCAAGTCAGAACCCTTCCCGCCGCCCAAAATGTCATTGCCCGCACCGCCGGAAAGCGAGTCATTATCATCGCCGCCCAACACCAAATCGTTGCCGAAGGCACCGCTGAGACAGTCGCTGCCGGCACCGCCGTCTACAGTATCGTCGCCCGCTTCGCCGAACAGAGAGTCGCTGCCACCCTCGCCCAATATGTAGTCGTTGCCTGCACCTCCGAGTCCGGTGTCGCTGCCTTCTCCACCCAGAATTGTGTCTTCGCTGTCGCCGCCAGAGATTGAGTCGTTATTGATACCGCCGTCGAGCAAGTCTCTGCCGATGCTGCCGTCGAGGATGTCGTCGCCTGCACCGCCGTCGATGGAATCGTCGCCAATACCACCCAATAACGTGTCGGTGCCGGTTCCTCCCAGTATGGAGTCGTCGCCGGCTTCTCCCAATATCGAGTCATTGCCTGTGCCGCCGTCAATGGTATCGCCGTTGTCACCGCCGGAGAGGATGTCATTGTCATTGCCGCCGAACATCAGGTCGTTGCCCAGTCCGCCAATCAGCGAGTCTATGCCGTCACCGCCGTCGATGGTGTCGTTGCCGAGTCCGCCGTCGAGGGTGTCGTTGCCGATCGAACCTAGCACAGAGTCATTGCCTGCTTCACCGAATTCGAGGTCGTCGCCGCCCCTGCCATCGATGATGTCGCTGCCGTCACCTCCAAACAGGGTATCGTTGCCGGCCCCGCCGATGATGAAGTCGCTGAGGTTGCTGCCTGTAAATGTGCTGGCCGGGAGTGCGGTGCGATCGACAATATTATCTACCACAGTGATACTGAAGGATGCCGGGGCGATCGTGGCAGACCCATCAGAGGCTGTAAACGTAAAACTGTCGCTGCCACTTGTCGCTAGCAGATTATATTTGACGATTTTGTTGTTGATGTCGTCTTGGGTAAATTTGCTACCGACGTTGAGGAAGGTGGTACCCCTTTGGACAAAGCCTCTGTTAGCGTCGGGGGCTTTGGTAATCGTGTAAACGATTTCTGACGGAGTGTTATCGGGATCTGTGACTAACAAATCAGCCGCCGTAATTGTCTGGGTAGGAGCACTTTTGGCAACCACCACACCGTTGTTAATGACTAGCTTCGGCGGGTTGCTGACGTTGATGGTTACTACCGCCTGACTTGTGCCACCGTTGCCGTCTGAGATCGAGTAGCTGAAGCTGTCAGTACCCGAGAAGCCGGGATTCGGGGTGTATTTGAACGTGCTGCCGCTCAAGGGAACCAAACTCCCCTTGGCTGTTGGAGTAAAAGTCGTGACAGTCAGAGGGTTCTTTTCCGGGTCAGTGTCGTTGAACACAACGTTGAGACTGAGTTCTTGACCCGAAACCGTGGTGAAGTTGTCGTTAACTGCTCTGGGAGGCTGATTGGGGAAGGTCGTCGGACTCGGTGTCGGCGTCGGAAACGTCGGCGTCGGCGTTGGACTTGCTGTCGGCGTCGGAAACGTCGGCGTCGGCGTTGGACTTGCTGTCGGTGTCGGGAACGTCGGCGTCGGACTCGGTGTAGGTGTAGGTGTCGGACTTGTTGTAGGCGTCGGTGTCGGACTGTCTGTCGGCGTCGGTGTCGGACTTGCTGTCGGTGTCGGTGTCGGAGTCGGACTCGGACTCGGCGTCGGCAGGGGGAGCGGGGTAGCGCTGCCGGGAACTGTGGGGGCAATTACAAATGAGCTGCGCCCTAGGGTTCTGCTGTCTACTCCGGGCAATACTGCTAAAAAGTCGCCCCTGACGCCGTTGCGAATAATCGTGCTACCGGCTTTGTTGTCGGTGCTTTGGAAGATTACCAAATCTTCAAACTTGAGGTCGCCGCTTAAGCCGATCGAATCTTCGCCTTGGCGAAAGTCTGTAAAAATGTCGGCATCAGCGATATCGGGGCCGCCTGTGGTGAGAAATGCCGGGTTAGTGCCGTTGCTGCTGCTGCCGCTGGGGGAACTGAATGCACCGATGACAAAGACATCTCTGCCTTCGCCTCCTGCCACGATGTCTTTGCCTTCCATGCCGCCAATAACGTCGTTGCCAGCACCACCGTCTATGATGTCGTCCCCGGCACCGCCGAACACGATGTCGTCGCCGTCGCCCGCAAAAATTGTGTCCCCGCCGGCGTTACCGTAGAGCCAGTCGCCTCCTTCGTTGCCAAATAACAAGTCTTCGCCGTCGCCACCGAAGAGCGAGTCGTTACCTTGGTCGCCGAACACGACATCATCACCTCGATCGCCCAAAAAGCTATCATCGCCCAAACCGCCGCGCAAGCTGTCGCTGCCTTTGCCCCCAAAAGCCGTATCTTTGCCTTCGCCTCCGATTACCGTGTCATTGCCGTCATTTCCGTACAGCAAGTCTGGGTTATTTCCCCCGTCGAGGGAGTCATTGCCTTTGCCTCCGTACAGGCTATCGAGTCCTGAACCGCCGTCTAGAACGTCGTTGCCCTCATTGCCGAACAGCAGGTCGTCATCGTCGTTGCCAAATAGTAAATCATCACCGGCGGCTCCTCGGATGTTGTCGTTGCCGGCCAGCCCGGAAATCACGTCGGGGCCTGGACTGCCAACTAAGGAGTCGTTGGTTTCTGTGCCACGAACTACGCCGCCGACGATCGCGGGTACGGTACCTCTGCCTCCGTTCAATGTGTCGTCTATCCCGCCAAACGTGTCGTCGGAGGGAGTGGGAGTTCGCGTCGGAGTTGGAGTCGGCGTTGGAGTTGGAGTCGGCGTTGGAGTTGGAGTTGGAGTTGGAGTTGGAGTTGGAGTTGGTGTTGTCGCCGGAGTTGGCTCTGTCACGGGGGTTGGCCCGATCGTCTCGTCACCCCCGAAATTGAATATTGGCCCCTTTTGGTCGAAAAATGCTTGTGGTAATGCACTGGGCATAATTTTGGCTCCTTTAAACGACGATCCCGATTAAGTTTAAGAACTGATTAGTATCAGTTTGTCGCCAAAAACATGGCTTAAAATTGATTAATAATCCCGATCATTTCTAGCATACTAAATCAAAATTGCAACAGCTATCGATATTTTTTAACCCCGGCATCTTTCGAGCTAAAAATATTAATTGCACGTTTTGATGTTGGTTTTGGGTATACTTTAATATCGCCACATTTCGAGCGCCACATCTGCCTCCGTTCAATGCTATGAGCCGGGATTAGATTCAGCACTGCGTATCTATCCAGAGGGGGAAAAAATGAAAATCTCCGGCCATTTGCCTTATGCTGACTGCTGACAAGAAACAGAACAGTGAATTAGAGGCAGAAGTGGCCCGGTTTGCTCTTGTCCGTTGACGGCTAGTTCGCTGTGGCAAAGGTAAAGCATGGAACAGCGACTTAACAAATCTACCAGAATTCGCCGCAGCCGCTGTTGGTCGGCTACCGTTTCGTCTTCGGTTTCCCAGGGACGCCCAATTTGCGATCGCAAAAATAAGGGAGCACCAAATAAAGTAGCCGCACCGCCGCTCAGCCACAGGGAGGAGCCGGCATCCAGCCAAAAGTGCCATTTGTGGGCGCGGCGACTGCTGCGGTACTGAAAGATGTTGGCGAGGGTGACGGCTCGGGCTGCTGGGCCTTCGGGACGGACTGGAAACGGGTTGGCGGTGACGGTTCCTTGGCGCAACAACTGGATGAATCGGGCGATCGTTTCTGACTCGCCGCCGTTTGTGCCTTCTATGCGCTGCATTCGCCCGTGTATTTCCCAGTAGTGGGCGGCGGTTTCCATTAACTCGCGCAGGGCTGATAGCCGATCGTACGCCAGATATCGATTGTTCATCAAAAATTTCTGGATCGCTCGATCGAGCAGGGCAATTGGGCTCGGCAACAACCGCTCCTGTTGTTGCGACCGCTGTTGTTCGATCCACTCCACAATCTGCTCGTAGGCGACTGCGGCTCGATGTCCCAGTCTGTCCCACCGGGGAAAGGCTGTAATTGCCAGCAATTGAGGTCGATCGATATCTGGACAAAAACAGTGATCCGCGATTAAACCTGCTCTCACCAAGTCGATCGATTTGGAATTTTGGCTCTGAGATTGTAGATTGAAAGTCGGATTTGGGTCTTCTGTTTCCACTTCCGGGTGTTTCTGGCTACCCAAAATTACCAGCATTTCGGCTACTGCATCTCGATCGACTAAACGGCCGAGTCCCGGATAAACTAACGCTAACAAAGTCAGCAAAGCTCGAATCTCTGGGGTAGTCGATAGGGGACGCTGATCGTTGAGGGATACGGCGGCGATACCCGAGCGCGCCAGAATTTCGGTTAAGCTGTAACGGGCGATCGCATCCATCCCGGGCGCTATTACGGCGATTTCCTGCGGCTCTACGGCTTGTGACTTCACCGCATCCACGATGATTTCGGCGGTTTCTCGCAGCAGTTGAGCGCGGGAAGTGGTTTCGAGCGATCGCACCGATCCTGGCAAATTCAAGCCTAAAGGATAAAATCCCTCAGAATTAACTGCTAAATTTACTACCGACTCCCCAATCTCTGCGGCTAAACCCGCTTTTGCGTCCAAGTTTTCCACCAAGCGACAGCGACTTTCGAGTCGGCCCAGGTATTCCGTGTCAGCCCCCAAACCCAAACGCACTCCTCCATCCCGGTTGTATGAAAAAGCCATCGCTGCACCTTGTAACAGCATTCGATCGAACAAATGACCGCTGATGGCCGGATAATCGTCAACATCATCTGCAATGACAGCTTGGTATCTCGAAGCCAACTGCTGCTGGTAAGTCTCATCCTGCAACAAATAGCGCCAGTAAAGTTCGCAAACAATCCCGTAAGTCAGGAACCCTCGCGTCAAGCACCATTCCCGCCACCTTGAGAGCAACTCTCCCATGCTAGTCCACAGATTGTTCGAGTCGCCCTCCGCTGCAAATCCCTGTTCGAGAATTCTGGGAATCTCTTCTCTGGGCGTACCGCTGACAGCAGCCAGTTGTAATAAGTCTAGAGTTCGACGCACCATTCGGTTTGGACTTGCCCCTGTTTGTTGCAAAATGCCTTCGTCTAGTTCGCGACGCCACAGTCTCGCGGCAAGTTCCAGTTCTGTTTCAGGTTGTAGTCGCAGGGGAAATTGAGCCCTCAAATTCAGCGACTGAACTAGCAGCGGCCAAAATAGCAATACTTCCTGTTCAAAAAAGCCGAAGGGTGTTGTCGAGTGAAAGGCATATTTTCCTTGGGTAGCGACGGCGATGCGATCGGCAAATTCCAGCCGGTTGTCTCCGTTAGCTGCTAAGACTAAAATCGCTGGGGCGGTTTGTCCCGCCCGCCGCCGCCCGGACTGGCCGCGACCTGAAACTATTGCTGGCATTGGCTTGACGGTTTTGCTCCAAATGCAGAACCGATCGACTAAGCGAGCCGTTTTGCCACTGCGGGCGGCTCCAACAATCCAAATTGAATCCGAGTTTTCGGTTCCCAATTTATCTAAATTTGTTACCATACCATGAATACTTTAATAACTAATGTCTACAGCAAACTAACCAGCTTTCGCTATGAATACTTCTCCGTGGAACAGGATTGTCAAATATCTCTACAGCGCTCACCAATGGTATAGAGAAACGCCTGACAGGGCTCTTGAACAGGCTTATGATGCTGCGTTAGCAATTAAGGCGATCGAAGATGAGCATTTTGGCGGCCAAGGAATCTCCGATCGATCGTCCGATTACGGACACAGCACCCTGTCTTACTTTAGATCCGAACTGCAAAAATACCTCAAGGTCATCCAAACGAGGATGGTCGAGTTTAATGCTAGCCGTTCTTTTTTGGAATTGCCCGATCGAGTGGGAGCAAAACCGCAGGCTCAGCACAGCGTGGGCGATCGCCAGCACGGATTCGGTTTCGACAATAAAGATCGAGCATCCCTTGTATTTGAGAAGCTAGAGTTTATCGATCGAGTCATCGACAAATATATCAACAATAGTAAATCAACTGCGATCGTTCCGGTTGTCAGTTCGGTAAACCTGCAGGTTAAATCTACAAATAGCAGCTCTCAACCTCACGAAAATAACGGTTCAGCTAATTCTAATCCCATGCACCCCGGCGAGGTTGACACTAACTTTGAAGAAGTCAATCTATTGCCTCGATCGCTTTTGGGAACTTTGAATCGAATTACTAAAGATTTAGACCCGGAAGCGGAAAAAGAAGTAGTTAAGAATTTCCGCAATTCCAAAGTAAAAACAGTTATTTCTCTGAGATTTATTTTGCTTTTAATTTTAGTTCCGCTGTTGGCGAATCAACTTTCAAAAAACTTTATAGTCGGGCCGGTAGTTGACCATTTTAGAGTCAAGCAAAATGCTCCATTATTCATAAATGTTGACCTGGAAGAAGAAGCCTTCAAAGAACTGGAGAGATTTGAGCAGCACCTCAAATTTGAAACGTTAATTGGCACTGTTCCGTCGCTTTCTTCAGAGGAAACGGAAAAGAAGATTGCCGATAAAGCAGTTGAGCTAGCGGAGGAATACCGCAATGAAAGCGGTGGAGCTATTAAAAATATTTTTGCAGATTTGATTTCCTGCATGGCTTTTGTCGCAATTATCGTCACTAACAAGAGAGAGATTGAGATTTTAAAGTCTTTTATGGACGATGTGGTTTACGGACTCAGCGACAGTGCGAAGGCTTTCGTAATTATTTTGTTTACTGATGTGTTTGTCGGATTCCACTCGCCTCACGGTTGGGAAATAATTCTCGAAGGTTTATCGAGGCATTTGGGGCTACCAGAAAATAGGCAGTTCATATTTCTGTTTATCGCGACTTTTCCAGTTATCTTGGATACTGTATTTAAGTATTGGATATTTCGCTATTTAAATCGCAGTTCGCCTTCGGCTGTTGCTACTTACAAGAATATGAACGAGTAATTGGCTTATTATCTAATTTGGTCGAATAACCTTAACAGGTTTATAGTGGGGAATGCCAGTCCTCAAAAAATATCAGGACTTCAGTCCTCACTACAAACCTATTATTCCGTTTGTAGTGAGGACTGAAGTCCTCAAAAAATATAATTCGCTAATTCCAGCGCTTCTTCCGCTGTCGCTGGTTCGCCACTGACTCTACCAGCCCAAGTCCGAGAAAATTACTCAGCAGCGACGCATTTCCGTAACTCAGGAAAGGTAGCGGAATCCCGGTAACTGGAGCTAAGCCAATGTTCATCCCAATATTTACGAACACTTGGAAAATCAACATTGACAATACGCCGATCGCCAGCAAGGAACCAAAGTTGTCGTTAGCAGTTTGAGCGATCGTCACCAAGCGGAAACAAATTATCCAGAACACCACCAGCACGCAAATGCAGCCAATAAAGCCTAATTCTTCGCCAATAGCTGAAAAGATAAAGTCCGTATGCTGTTCGGGAATAAAGTTAAGCTGAGTTTGCGTTCCTTGAAACAAACCCCGGCCTTTGAGTTCCCCGGCCCCAATCGCGATCCGAGATTGAATCAAGTGATATCCGCTGCCTAAAGGGTCTTTCTCGGGGTTCAAAAACCCTGTAAGGCGCATTTTTTGATAATCCTTCAGGACACCCCAAAAAAGATGTCCGACGTGTCCAGAAACCACGTTCACCAGCACAGTAGCGAAAGTCCCAAACCAGGGCCAAGGCAGGGTTCGCCAAGCGATAATACCTGCAATAACTATCCAGGCTACCCAAATCGGTGTCGATAGGTTGTTGAGGAGAACTGAGAACAGAGGAGAAAACAGCAAGATCAGCCAGCCGGGATTGACATTACCCCAGTAAAACATCCCCATTGTAATCGCGCCAAACACCAGAGAAGTACCTAAATTCGGTTCGGCAAAAATCAATCCCCAGGGCACGGCCATAATCGCCAGCATCCTCAACATATCCCGGACTGTGGGGACAGTCTTGTCGTGTAGGAGAGCTGCTAAAGTGACGATCATCCCTACTTTGGCAAATTCTGAGGGTTGCAGGTAGAAGCCGCCGATGTTGATCCACCGCTGGGCACCGAGCCCTGTAGTACCGATAAACCGCACTGCGATCAGCGACAAATTGATTAATATGTAAATCGGCCATTTCCACTGAATCAGTATTTGGTAGCGACAGCGGGAAATAATGATCGCGAGTAACAAACCGACTCCGCCAGTTACCCAGTGGCGCCACCAGTCGATCAGCCCCTGGTTGATTTCGACGCTGCGGATCATGATTCCGCCGAAGATGGTGAGTCCGATGCAAGCGGCAAACAGCCAAGGGTCTGCTTCTTCCCAGGGTTTGAAGATGGATTTCCAGCGGTTTTTGACTTGTATTCTCTGCAACATGAGGATTTTAGATTTTAGTTTTTAGTTTTTAGATTATCGAGCTGATTTTCGGAAGTTGTGGATATATTTTGGATGCTGAGCCTGCACTGTACTTTAGAAGATTTGGTGTCATTACGTCACTTTATTCGGCGAGTTGTACGGAGGTTCCGGGAACGGAAGAAGGAACGCCGGCGCCGGGTATCTGAGTATTCTATTTTTTTCTGTGCGCTTACTTCATTTAGTTATATCAATTCTGGCTGCGCCGGAATTATATAGAGGACACTCAAGATGCCGTTTCCCTACCTCCATTAATTGTAGGGACACGGCATCTTGAGTGTCCTGATTTCGGGTTATATTAATTCCGATGCTACCGGATTTGATAT
>JAUBOH010000003.1:0-59245 GCA_036700145.1 Microcoleus occultus BM001215366 | reverse complement strand
AAAACTGGTTTACTAATTGCTGCTACTGTACCTCATAACATCTGGAAGTGCTGTAATTATAATTATTAGTTATGTATTAACTTGCAAACCTAACTCTTTTTCCTGTGATAGCAGTGCTGGTAAACTAATAGGTTCGTGTTCAGCTAGATAACCAGCAGCAGTACAAACAATTTTAAGACTATACATTTCAGGTTTAGCTAAAATACTTTGCGCTACTTTTTTTATAATTTCATCTTCTTTAAAATTTCCGTTATCTTGCTTTATTTTAGGTTGAGCGAAAAGTATTTTACAAGCTAAGCTAGCCTGATTAAAATTAGCTGAAATCAGTCTAATAACAAGTAATGGGCCTGCTGTTTTAATAAATTTTGAAGTAGAAAGAGCAACTAAAGCACCAGTCAATATTTTAGGGTCTTTCGTATCTTTAACAATTTTTAAAATACGGTTCATAGAAAAAGCCATAAGGGGTTCTGCCGAACCAAAATGAATAAAATGCAGTTCGCTAAAGAGAGTTAGCAAGTCAGGTAGAGAGTCCTTACGTTTAGCAAGACACCCATCAACCAAAGGTCGAATAATTTTAGATGTAAATGGTATATATCTAATCCAATCAAAAGGTAACTCTTTGTGAAAACATACATAATCTATTAATATCTCGATAATTGCATAAATTTTACCATTGGGTTCTATTCTAATGAATTGTGGAGTTGGGTTTTGATAATAATAGTAAGATGAAAACTCAGTAAACAAAAAGCTTAATGATTCTGAATCATTAATTACAGTTTCACTACTATTCACCAACCCTGTATGTAGTATTTTTAATTCATTAATAATCATTTGCCATTCGGGGTTTTGATTAATTAGTAGATTAATTAACGAACCTAAACCTAATCTAGCATCTCTTTGATTTTCCAACTTACTAAGTATTATTGCTTTTAAAAGTATTGAAACACACTGAAAAGCTACCCAGCCTGCTAGACCTGGCTGTCTAAGATGTTGAACGATTTTAACTTTATATTCTGATAACATATTTAGAATTTCTTCTTCTTTTGCCTTTTCCAGAGTGGTTAAAATAATATGAAAAACCTCAATCATATCTTGAATTACGGATATAATTAATGGGTCTAAACCCACAAAACTCCCCTCGGTAGTTTTTGCTATGTCGGATTGAGTGAACTCAGCTAATTTTTGTGTAAAATTTGAAAAATCTCGAATCTTTAAAGTTACCATTTGTTGATAGCATAACAACCTCCAAACAGCCCAAGTTGATATGGTTTTTAGACAAGTTTTTTTTCTTGATAGTGATATGCCCAGAGAAATTGGATTGGCAGCAAATTGCAAGATTAGATAGTGGTGCAAGCTAGAAGGCGCTAATAAATTAGTAGCTTCCTCGAATTGGAGAGCTGTATTCCACCAAGTTTCTGCCCATATTTGGGGAGGGACTCCTTCCCAAAATGATGAGTTTCGTGTTGCTTCGCGCATATCTATCGACCAACGATATGGCCAAGCTAGGCGAACTTTTGCGGTTAAGCCAGGAGGTGTACTTTTATTGGCAAGAAGTTTTTCTCGTACCTGTCCTGCTTCAAAGACATGGCTAGCTATGTAATACAAACGGTATAGAACATATTCATCTTCATGGATTTGATAATCTAGCAAAAGCCTAGATAAGTCCTCAATGAGCTTCTTGACTCCACTGTTCTCTTTATTTTGGTTTAGTAAAGTAGATAGTGTCTCAAGCAATCCTTCTGGTTCATTTTGAATAGGAATTGTTTTATAATTCAATAAGTCAAATACAAACTTTAAAGCATCTGCAAATACATAAGGTGGGTCTGAAAAAGCTCCTTCTTGCAGTAACTGCAAGACTATAGCCCTACCATCTTGTCGCCATCCTTGGTTTTCGTCATTATCTATATCCTTGGCAAGTATAAGTAGATCGGCTTTTTCCTTGGGTCTCCTCAAACCAGCAAGAAAAAGCGCGACTTCTCTCCAATAAGGACGGCGTACCATTTCTGCGAATACTATATTGGCATCTCCTTTAATTTGCTGATCTATATAAGCTGCTGTGAAATACTCTCTAATAGGCTGAATTTCATATCCATATCTAGCTTCTTCACCCTCTCCCTTTAAGGTTACTATTAAACCGAGACGATCCTCTCCAAGCTTAAACAATTCACCAGGTCTTTCAGAGTTATCGCCCCTAGCCTTTAACCAACTTCCTACCATTTCTAAAAGCTTTTCTCGTGTTAAGGTTCCGCCTGTCTGCGTTTCTTCAGCTTCAGTGAGTGCATGAATCTTATAAGCCAAAAACTGATGTAATGCTTCTATAGTTGGCCGACGCTGCCTTAAAGCAGGGCTTTTTTCTACATCACGGTCTATAACAATTTGAAAATACTCTTTATAAAGTTCTGCCCGATGATCGGGAAAAGCGTCTCCTTTTAGACGGATAAAATGAAGCAACACAGATAATTGCATTGGGTTTTTGATGAGAGGCTTAACAAGAGGCTCTTCTTTTCTCCTTTCAAAAGATTCACGTACCCTTATTTTTTCATCTTCATCCTGGGGCAATTGAACTAATAGCCATCTCTCTAAATAACTTTGGATTCTATGATTTTCCATTGAAGCTATTGTAAGCCTAGTAAAATCATTTAAACGTTCTCTTCGACCGGCAATTGCTGGTGGTCGAGTGGTAATTATTACACGCAAATCCGAAGATAAGTCGTTTTCAAATCTGTTGACGCACTCTAAAATTTTTGTTATAACATCATCTCTAAGGTTATCACTCCCAACTTCATCTAATCCATCAAAAACCAGTAAAGTTGGAGAGCCTTCTACCACAGTATGTATGTCATCAACTTTAATATCCGATCCACCTGAATCTTGCTTAAAAACCCAAGCTATATATTCTTCAATGCTCTGGTCAGGATTTATACTGAGCCGTTCAGCAAACATACGAAGTTCTATACGAAAAGGGAGTCTTGATTTGCTAGGTGATGTCCAACGCTTTTCAGGAGATATATCATTTTGCCCTAATATTTGATCTCGATAAATTTGTACAGCCATTTGAGTGAGAGTAGACTTGCCCTGTCCTGGACCTCCTTCAAGAATAATTTTGCGTGTTAATTCCTTGTTGTCTTTGGAATACTGATAATCTTGGGGGTCACTTAGGAGAATAGTTAAAGCGCTAATAAGGCGTTCACGTCCTAAATATGATTGTTCATAATAAGATTGGTCATAATCAAGTTTTCTTGAGAATTCAATGTTACGATATTTTTTAGCCTCCTCAATTGTTGACACTAACAAACAGCGCCTTTCTTCAAGAGTCAAATTTTCTATATTTACATCCAAATCTACAAACAATTTTGACAAGTTATTTTCTAACTCTATCTGGCGAAATTTAACTTTACTATCACGCTCATACTGCTTATTTATTGCCATCCTTACGCCACGAGAAAGTGGTTGATTTTGCTGAGAAGCCACATTAGCAATAAAAGGAACTTTTCCCCCAGCAAACATTTCGGGAAAACTATTCCATAAATTAGGCATTCCGTCTAAAAAAGATATTAGTTGTTCCTTCCACCATATATCAGCATGAATATTCTTATGGCCTTTCAAAATTTCTGCACGTTTCTTGTCCAGCTTTTCTAACGCGTCTTTGCTGCAATAAACATTAGTAATTAAAAAGAAGTAATTAACAGATTGGTTGCCAGTACGAGTTAAAACATTCTTCTTTAATTCATTTTCAAAATCAGAGATTACCGCTCGTCGTGCGTCTTTATCACTTGTACGATGATGCTTAACCTGAAATAGATAGCGTCCTTGACGGGATGATATTGTTTCAGCATCGGCTGACCCAACGTTGCTAACTTGAAATTCCCAGTAAGGATTACCAGGGGCCGTTTCTGCATCTCTGCCACCATCAGCACCATGAAGAGGTGTCAGGCGAACGCCTTCCTTATATTCTGCAATGAGAATACCATTTATTAGTCTTTGAAATTTAATTGGATGTAACTCGTTAAAATAATATTCCATTACACGTATCCGCAAAAATAGGAGGGATAAATTGGTAACAATAACAGCAAATGCCTAAATTTTTGCTGTCAACTTCGTCAGTATATGGGAGGTAATTCCCTATTATCCTCTACCTTTGCTCCCTTTCGCAACCGCCTCTGAATTACATCTAACCAAACAGGCACAACAGACTTCCGCTCTTCTGCCCAAGCTGCTACTACTTTCTCCACATCGAACTCTACTTGGACGGGAAGCACCGTGGCGAGTTCCAATGACACCAAGCGCATTCAGACCAACAACTTAGTACCCACGTCGCAACCGAGGATCGCTACGCTAATTTTTTGGCACTCGTCCGACAAAAGCCCGATCTGCTTACAGGTATTTCCCAGCCTAGGACTTGAAACCGTTACGGTGGCGTTGCTGGGTGCGGTTAGGTATCTCAAAGTTGAATTTATAAGTACCTAACACGCCACACCCGAAGCCTAGGACAGGATAATGATGTTTCTCAGCCTAGGACTTGGAAGTGCGGAAGTTACATCAGAATAAGCCCATTTTCTGAACCAGAGTCTGAAACCGCTAAGGTCATTAAATAGTATCAAGCGCGTGACACATGACTTTTTGTGTCCTCAGCCGGACGGGCAGGCGACTATTTTCCGGCGTTGCTTAATCAGGGTATGAAAAAAATAACTTGAAAATCCCGAAGTTTTGTGGATACTGGTTTCTCTGACTTGCATATTTAAGCTGTTAGTCATTTAAATTTATTGCCTCAACCCCTTACAGTATGGAGTCTGGCACACAAATAGTGCAGTTTGAATGTTGAACAGCTTAGCCCTTCATACCTTAAATCAGCAACGCCTATTTTCCGACGGTCTTCTAAATCTTTTTCACTTCGGCAAAGACTTAACAGCCCATCGAAAAAATCCCGCTAGGGGTTTAGGCGGGGAAACTCTCCTTTTTCACCCCCACTACCGTCACCAACACCCCCGACCGTTCCTCAGATAAACGGATTCAAGTAAAAGTTCTCGTAAGCGGTGATGACGCTTTAATAGCTAAGACACCTCGCTCGTATCGCCTTGTAAGATTATGTGCCTGCTAAGAAGGAACAGGAGGTTTGCCGAACTGCCTTGGAACTGATGACTTTTTTGTGGAGAGGTTTGCCAGACAATGTTGACTTTTTAGTCTACAATAGAAGGTGTAATAAATTCGCTAAAATGAAAGATTCAATATCGCCAGAGGAGCTGCGTCATGATTGATTGCCTCAATGTGGCTCGCTACTTTATTAAGAGAGCTTACCAAGATGGTTTAGAACCTGAAATGACTAACATGAAAGTGCAAAAACTCCTGTATTACGCGCAGAGCTTGCATTTGGCTTTGTTTGACGAACCGCTGTTTGAGAATGAAATTCAGGCATGGCGGTATGGACCAGTATGCCCTCCTGCTTACAGGTTTTACAGCGAGTTTGAAGCCGAACAATTACCTATCCCCGGAGAAGATGTTTTGTCACAGGTTCCAGATGAGACCAAGTATCTTTTAGAAAAAGTTTGGGACTCCTTTAGTGGCTACCATGCTTACCTATTGAGTGATATGACTCATGTTGAGTTTCCTTGGAGGAAAGCTCGCAAAGGATTGCCACCAGAGGAAAGTTCGACAGAGCCGATTCAGCAGGAAGACATGAAAGCACTAGGATACCAAAAGTTAGATTGGATAGAGCGCCAGAATCCACTTTATGAACCTCTGATGCTTGCATTGTTGGAGGATGCCTTTAATTTAGAAACGTCAGAATGTATCAAAAAAGGAGAAGTGCGTGACTGGATCGACTCCCTTCTCGATTGAAAAGTCTCCAAAATTTCCGAGGTCTCTCAAGGAATGTGCAAAAAAGTATGGCAAAGATGAGTTTCGGGATTGGATATCAAAAATTATAGATGATTTAGCTGAAAATCCGTATCCTAACGATTCTCGACAAGAACCTTTGCCTAAAAAAGCTCGATTACCGGAAGGCTGTACATTTCACAAGCTGGCAGTTTCTTTTGCGAAGGGAGCTTCAGGAAAAATTAGATTGATGTATGTGGTTAATCGAGTTAGTTGCCAAATTTTCTTACTTTGGATTTATAGCCACGAAGACATTGAAAAACGCCCTCGCGATAAAGATATTACATTTGCCCTCAAAGAGTGTTTATACCTCACAACGGAAGAATCTTAAACCTAGTTTCACAATTGAGACTCAAAGTGCAGAGTAAAGTTAGGCGGGGATACTCAAATTTCCCCATCTAGACTCTATACCCTTACTTAGCTTGCTGGTAGCTGACTACTTTTGCATTTGCTGAGGAAAATTTCATAATGCTTGCTGAGAGCGTTTTGATTTGGTGCTATCTTTTGATCCTGTGGTAAAGTCAGTTTCCGATCAGCCAAATCTTGGTAACAGGTGCCGACGAGTTCAGGGGCAATCACAACTTCCTTGGTATCTGGTCGAATTGATAATAGATGCAAATCGAACAAAGTGTGTATGTCGGCTCTGAGCGGTAAACCATTTGTTAAATGATTGGTCTGAGTACCTTGATATGGAATTATATGTGCTGCTTCGATAGCTGCCTCTACATCACAATCAGTTATTGGACATCGACCACCGTAAGCAATTAACAACTTACGTCGAAATTCAGCCTGTCCCTTTCGCTGTACAATAGAAGCAGTTATCCGTCGTCTGGCATCTTGAAGGGTTTCAGCGTCAAAATATCCCTCAGATTCAATTTTCTGACGCTCAGCATCTAGCTCAGGTAGCGCTGGATTGCGGGTGTCGAAGTAAGAGTCGAGAATGGTTCGCAAATCACCACAACCTCCATAGTCTTGACCGTGCCCCAGAACTTGCGGGGGAATCGGCACCGGATTACCTCGCAAATCTAGTTCTTCCAAATTCTTCATGCTGCGAATCACCTCCGGGATTTCAGCAATCTGATTGTTAGGGAGGCGAAGTTCTTTCAGGTTCGACAATTGCCCGATCACCTCTGGGATAGTGGTAATTTGATTGTCACCAAGAAAAAGCCCTGTCAAACTCGACAGTTGTCCGATTACTTCTGGAATTTCGGTAATCTGAATGCTATTGAGGTAAACCCATGTCAAATTCGACAGTTGCCTGATCGCCTCGGGGATGGAGGTAATACGAGTGTAACTGAGGTCAAGCCTTGTCAGCTTCGACAGTTGCCAAATAGTCTCTGGGATAAAGGTAATTCGAGTGCTGCTCAGATTAAGCTCTTTCAGATTAGACAGTTGCCCGAGTTCATCTGGAATGAAGGAAATATCCAAATTGCTACTGAGGATAAGCCCGGT
This sequence comes from Microcoleus occultus BM001215366, assembly GCA_036700145.1. Lineage (GTDB taxonomy): Bacteria > Cyanobacteriota > Cyanobacteriia > Cyanobacteriales > Microcoleaceae > Microcoleus. Next base: position 51,922 of record JAUBOH010000003.1, on the reverse strand, counting down.
CAAATTGGACAGTTGCCCAAGCTCCTCTGGGATGAAGGAAATATAATTGAAAGCAAGGTCAAGCCATGTCAGATTAGACAGTCGCCCGATCGCTTTTGGAATGGAGCCAATCCGATTGTGATAGAGGGAAAGGTATCTCAAATTTGACAGATGGCCAATTGTTTTGGGGATAGCCATAATCTGATTTGCATTGAGATTAAGCTGTGTTAGGTTCCCCAGCAGCGTGAGCGAATCTGGGATTTGGGTAATGTTGTTGTAACTGAAGTTAAGCTCTGTCAACTTCGACAATTGCCCGATTGCCTCCGGCATACAGGCAATCTGATTATTACTGAGGTAAAGCTTTGTCAGGTTCGACAGTTGCCCGAGCGTATCTGGGATAGATGTAATCTGGTTGTAACGGAGGTAAAGGGCTGTCAGGTTCGACAGTTGCCTGAGCGCATCTGGGAGGGAGGTAATTTTATTTTCACTGAGCTGAAGCTCTTTCAGATTCGACAGTTGCCCGATCGCATCTGGGATGGAGGTAATTTTATTGTCACTGAGGTTAAGCCGTGTCAGATGCGTACACTTGACAATCTCCAATGGGAATTCCTCCAACCCCAGTTCGGACAAATCCAGTTCCTTCAATTTTTTCTCAGCAGCCCACTCAATTCGTCGCACTGCTTCCTCTCGGGTCATGTCCTTTACCTCTCAGTAATATTCATTTTATTGTGAGCAGAATTTAGCTTGTTGGAAAAGCGCTATTTCCCAGCCTAGAAGGTGGAGGCACTGCGGCTAGGTCAGGATAGCCGGATAACCGTACTTCGGCTATCCGGTCTTTACTCTAATCAGTCTTTTTTGTCAAGCGCTACAATTGAAGTGTTAACAAAAACTTGCTAAAACTGTGTAGTAGACAAAATATTATGCTTGAAAGAACCACTTATGAACCCGAGCCTACGTATAAATACTTATTTGAACCCAAAGAGGATATTACAGCCTACGAAATGGCACAACTTCTTCCGCTTCTTATAGAAGCATGGACTCAGCGCGACCATCCTTATGCCGCCAGTCAGAAAAAAATACCCTCTGGGTTAAACCGCCAAATTGAAAGTTTACCTACTCAAAGATTAAGAGACAACTTTAAACCTCTTTAAAGAAGTAATATCCACCTGAATATTAGGTAAATAAAGAGTTATAAGTCTTTGTTTACCTAGCTCTAGTTTTCTCAATTGATAGATAACTAGAGCTTTACAATTTTTAACTCTTGACCAACACTAAGCACTGCAGGTTTATCAGGATATAGGTATAAGCTGACTCTACTTTTGACATCACTACAGCTTCCTTCAGTCACCTGTGATAAACCTGTAAACAAGTTTTACTCTTCTCAACAACGGGTCACTCAGTCTCAACAACTGAAGATGGGATTAACCGCATGGGAGGAAAATCAGGCTGTAGCTCGTCATATAGGCGTAAGACGTTGTAAGACACTATAGACAGTTGATGTCTCTCTAACCATTTCCATAAACGGCTGTCAAATGCTACGCGGGGATAGTCATATATCTACCTCTGAACCCTATAATCACTAAAGCTCTTACCGTTTCCATAAGTGGCTAATTTTATCTAACCATTTTTATAAACGCCTATCAAGTATTTTTAACCACCGCAGATTTTTTTTCAAGTCGAGTATTTCCAGGTTTTCCATATCACGAAGAGTCTTTGGCACAAAGGTAATCTTATTGCCACTAAGGCTAAGCCATATCTGATTCGACAGTTGCCCGAGAGCCTCTGGGATAGAGGTAATCTTATTGTTATTGAGGTCAAGCCTTGTTAAATTAGACAATTGCCCGAGCGACTCTGGAATGGAGGTAATTTGATTGCCTCTAAGGTCAAGCCATGCCAGATTGGACAATTGCTCAAGCGTTTCTAAAATGCACGTAATCTGATTCGTGCTGAGTATAAGCCTTGTCAAATGCTTATACTTGCCAATCTGTAGTGGCAATTCCTCCAACCCGAGTCCCGACAAATCCAGTTCAGTCAATTTTTCTTTTGTTCTTCCTAGCACCGCGTCATAAGGTCGTGGTTGTGCGTCCGTGCCACCGAGTACAGCATCAGTAGGTTGAGGTGGAGGTTCTTCTTCTGGCATTGGATTTGAGTAGTAAAACCATTTTTGCTATTGACACGCCAAATTTAACACCTACCTATCTACGGAAAGTGACAAACTCCTAAATCGAGCTTTGAGCTACTAAAGAGCCGTCAGAATAATGGTATACCCTGACCCAGGGCTTAAAACTGCTAAGGCTAGGCGGGGAAAACCAATATTGCGAGTATACACCAACTCAGACAGGCATATTGGTCTTAGATTAAGGCTGAGTTTTAGTTTGCTTCCAAACTTTAACTAGCCGTTTAAAATTTTCATTTTCATTGTTTGTTAGTAATGCTTTGACCGCTTCCTTGACTCCCAACTAAATGTCGGCTCTTGTCGCCCGTTATACCCGCAGGGTTAACGGGTGGGGAATGCCGACCAGATAAAACTGAGCGGTAGCGAATCCTTATTCTGGAGTAGCCTGCTGCTCAACATATTTTTTGAGTTGTTCAACCGTTACCCCTCCGCAACTAGCAACAAAATAGGAACCAGTCCAGAACACTGGTTTTCGGTAGACTTGGTTGAGGTAATCACCGAACTCTTTGCGAATTAAGCGACTAGAAACTGTTTTAAGGTTAGCAATAAATTTGCTCTGTTCAATTTGAGGGTGATAACGAACCAGTAAATGTACGTGGTCATTTTCTCTGTTAAACTCGCTTCAGCGTTGCTTCCCACTTTGAACAAGCTTCATCAAAGATAGTAGCCAGTCGCTCATGGACAGCTTTATTGATAACCTTCTTGCGGTACTTGGTCACAAATACAATATGAGCGGTAAGCGAGTACACAGACCTAAAACCTCTGTCATAACAGGTTGTCATAGTTGGCGATAAAATGTAAAATGATAGCTATGATTCTAACTTACTGCTACCGAATTAAGCCCAGTGCCGAACAAGAAGCAACAATGCTCCATACATTGGAGCTGCTTCGACGGCATTGGAATTATTGTCTAGGTCAGAGGTTAGATTGGCTTCATAGAACTCGTTGTCAAATTGACCGTTGTAGTATTGTTTCTGAACCAATAGGTGAGATACCCACAACAGTCAACTACTACACCCAGCAGTCAGACCTAAAGCAGACTAAGGTGCTGTTCCCTGACTACAAAAATATCTGGTCAGAATCACAGCAGGTCAATCTGCAACGGTTGAACAAAGCTTGGGAGCGTTGGTTATTTCCTGATAAATCAGGCAAACGTGGTGGTAGACCGAAGTTTAAAAAGGCTGGTGAACTGCGATCGTTCGTTTACCCACGGGTTAATTGTCCTAAAGCCGGAGCGCATCTCAATAATGGTGTTTTGAAACTATCAAAGATAGGAGAGATGCCAGTCATCAAGCATCGCCCTATTCCTGATGGCTTCACTCTAAAAACTTGCACCATTGTTCACAAAGCAGACGGCTGGTACTGCTCCGTCTCTATACAAGATGAAACAGTACCCGAACCGATGCCACTGGACGAAGTAAAGAGCGCTGTTGGCATTGATGTAGGACTCAAGGAATTTCTCACCACGTCAGAGGGAGAGACAGTTCCTATCCAGCAAACCTACCGCAAAACTCAGTCTCATTTAGCTCGTCAACAACGTAAGTTAGCCAGAAGAGAGAAGGAATCAAACCGTAGTAACAGGCAGAAAAATAAAATAGCCAGAATTCATCAACGAATTGGCAGAATTAGGGAAAATTTTCACTACAACACTGCTCATAATCTGGTCAAAAAATATGACTTGATTGCAGTGGAAGATTTAAACATCAAAGGGCTTGCTCGAACAAGATTGAGCAAATCAATTTTGGATGCAGCATGGGGAAGGTTCATTACCATCTTGGACGCAGTGGCAGTCAAATGCGGTGTCCGAGTCGTGAAAGTAAGTCCTCATGGAACATCTCAAAATTGCTCAAGTTGTGGAGTAAAAGTACCGAAAACTCTATCTATTCGCCTGCATGAATGTCATAAATGCGGATTAGAGATGGATCGAGATGAGAATGCTGCTCGGAATATCTTAGACCGAGCATTAAACGAGGTGGGACTCCGAAGAGTCTGCGCGTGGAGGCTTAGGGGATACCCAGCCCGTGAAGCGCGAAGCTTTTTCAGGCTGGGATGGCGCACAGCTATCTCTATTCTGACTGAGAAGCTCCCGTTATAGCGCAAGCTTAACGGGAGAGAACGTCACTTCATGCACTTGGCAATAGGCATCGTTGGCGGCTGCGGGGTCATTGTCCGCGATCGCTTTGAGTGCACGATCAACCAGTTCTAGTTCCTCTTCGTTGAGATTTGAGTCGGTCGCGGACTCTGAAACTAAGTAACGCCCGTTAAGGTTGAATTGTTTGGTAGGTTTACCTCCAATGACTGAAATCTCGCGGTCAAGCTCAATCCGGCATAGCCCATCGCTCCAGACCTTAACTACGATGGCCCGCTCGTCTATATATTCTTGAGCTCGGGGATACTGGGTCGAAACTTTTACTCGCTCGCCGACATTGCAATTCACCATCGGGACGCTCGGCGGCTCTGTTGGTTCGGTTGGCTCTATTGGTTTGGATTCCTCCGGGGCGATCGTCCCTGGCTCGGATAGCTGAGGGTTGTTACAAGTTTTTGAGCTGTTACAGGATTTTTCTGAGGACTCAAAAGTGGGTGTAACAGTTGTGGTTACAGGCGTTACATCGATTAACGGTTCACCTTCCGACCGGATATTATAATTATCGGCGATGTCAGGTGATGGTATTTTTTCATGTTGGTTACTTTCATCCTGTAACGCTGTAACGTCTGTAACCATGCGGGTTGTAGGGTTTTTAGATGTTGTAACAATTTCAGAATTGCTGGTAACGCCTGTAACCACAACGGTTTGAGCTATTTGAGAATGTGCTGGAATTTCTGCAATCGCTGAAGTGTGCGTAACCGTGCGGGTTTGAGTTAATTCTTGCAGTCCGCCATCAGCACAAATAGTTTTGATGCAAGCCCAGTTCGGGATATGGGGTCGGTTGCTGCCATCTTCATCATCGGTGAGCGCTACATCAACAAAGCACGGCAAAATCTGAAGTCCCCGCCACTGAGCCGGAATGCGCTTGATTTTGTCGCCTTCTCGCACAACCTCGGAAGCTTTCCAGTGATTTGACAATACTCGCTGCAAGTGGTGAACGAACTTGTTGTAACCGCTTGGCGAGAGATTGTGGGCTTTGCAATATGCCACATACCAACTGTGCAGGTCGCTACCAACGTAACTATCGCCACCCGGTCTCAAACAGCGATCGACAAAAGAACGGACGCTATCTCCCAGAATCGCGCCATCCTGTTTCAACGCGACAATTGACGGGTTGGTTGACGGTACGAGCAAAATGCGATTGCGCTCTGCTTTGTCCATCGATAGCGCCCAACCGGCAATCTCACCCAACTCTGTCGATAGCTTGCGGCCGAGTTCTGGATCTTCAATGTTGGCGATGCGGGGGCGGGTTTGCAGCGGAATGCAGCGCCTGTCCCAACCATCACCGCTATTCTCTGTTTGGATGTGCTCGACGGAAGCAATCGCAAATCGCACGTTCCATTTTTTCTGGTAAGCCGATGCAGAAAATAGAGCCCGTCCCGAAATGCCGCCATTGTCCACTAATTCGTAAAAAGCTTTGAGTCCGCTCAGAAATCCGCCAGCATCGGGGATGTAAAACAAGGATTTACCAGTTAATAATTGATGCCGACCTTCAGGTTTTGTCAGCTCCGTCAAGCTATTGGAACTAACGCTGTTTTCTTCGCCAAGTAAGTTTGCCCAAGTCCGCAGCATCACGCCTTTCCCGCTACCGCTATCCCCAATCAAGTAAGCAAACTTCCCGTAAGGTGCGGTTGGGTCTAAGTACATCGAAGTCAAGGCTCTGATGACTTCTACTTGCTCGACACCGTAGGCAGAAAGTATGAATTTCTTAAATTCCTGCGGACATTCTGACCCTGGGACATAATCGCATGGCGAACAGGAAAGCAGGTAATGTTCCTTGTCGTGTGGGAACAGTTCGCCAGTCCTCAAATCTACCGTGCCGTTCGAGAATGATTTGAGGTGGTTTCGAGAAGTGTCAACCTTCTGGTGCAGAACCTTCCGGCAATATTTAAAAGCCGAATCTAAGAATTTGTTAGTGCCGAACTTAAACTTTTTGCCGACTTCTACTGTTTCGTAGCAATTCTCAGTAAAGTCGCCGATGAGTTTGTTCACATCCGCTTCATCTTGGAATTGCCAATAGCGCCCGTTCCATTGGTAGAAAGCATCATTGATGACTATCCAATCATTTCCAAATAAATTCTTGAGGCAGTGTACCTCAAACGTTGTGGACTTGGGGACTAAGTATTTGTCTCTAGTTCCACCACTGCCATCGTCGCCTCCAAAGGTTTTTGATTCCCAGTCCTTAAAAGTAACGGACGTGGCCAGCACTTTTCTAAAAGCTTCAATGCTCTTTCGTTGAATGAAATCGTCCATACCTTTCGTCTCGCCCTCCGTGCCCGCATCCCAGCCCCCAGTTGCACTGTAGACCGGAACGTTGAACTTGAGCAACTGTAGACCGAGTTTCCGCTGTTCCCAATTAACGCTTTTGTTGGTGGCGGCATCTGCATCAAAGGCAATAATGAACCCAAAACCAGCGCGGGCATAGGATTCGAGTGCTGGAACCAGGTAGCGTTGACCTTGCAAATCGCTAGCTTTGGCAGTCAGCCCCATTGAAGTTCCCATTAACCCGATTGTCGGCAGATTGTTGCTGCACCCGGCGATCGCCTTGAACGCTCCCTCGGTAATCAAGATGCAGGGATGCCCGTTGATTTGGTAGCAAGTTCCTCTGAGCTTTTCAATGTCCCAATAATCTCGTTCTGTCGGATGCTCCGGTAAGAATGCGTCGTAGTCTCCCACAGGCGATCGGTATTTTGGTGCTTTCCGATCGGCTTCAGATTTCCAAGGTTTGTCCGGTCTGAACTGAAACTGGGTGTTGTGCCCGGAGAACCAAATGCCCCCGGATTTTGCCTTGTATCCCAAATATACTGATACTTCATCCGCCGTTACGGTTCGGCAGTTGGCGTAACTCCAATCGTTCAGCAACCCTCGACTCTCAATGTGGCTTTTGTGTTTGGGGGAAAGGTACGCGGTAGACTGAATTTGCCCTACAACATTCATAGATGCCTCTCGCTACTCATAGCGGTGCTAACTGGTTTTTTTGCAAAAACCCGCTATATGTAGAAGAGACGACCCTGCTTTCACTACCGTTGATTTACTGAGAGTGTAGATTTTGCGGTAATTGCAGATTTAGACTATGATGAATTTAAAGTTTTTTAATTTGTTTGTCCGTCTCTTCTAACAGATAGCGGACTCTTTTTTTTTGTCTGGTCTGGTCGTTGCGGGTTCTTCGGTTATTTTGAAGAGCCCCTTCAAATTTTAAACTCCAACGGTTACTTGCATTGCTGACTAGCGAGGAATTTCCGAATCGGAAAATTCCAATTTTTGCGATCGCAATTAGCCGATTTATCCTGTGAACCTGGAATTTTCCGTCGTATCGATACCGTACTCGTGTAGCCTTCACTCAGCAAGCTTTCGCCGGCGTTTGAGCGTTAAAAGTCGAACACGTTGTGTCGTTCGTGAGCCCGCTGCTTCGGCGACTTGGGTTGGGCTGCGTCCGATACGAGCCGTCTGGCAGCATAAACCCATCGGCTGTAATGGAACCTATTTGCCAGATCGCTCCCAGTTTCTCTAGCTCGGCTCGGTTGGAGGCAAGCCGGCCTGAAAAATCTGTTCGGCAGTCAACCTCAACTCCGGGAAAGCCAGCGACTCAACTGTGTCTGAGCCTCTAAACTGTTTGACCTGATACTCGCCGTCTACCAGTTGGCAAACCGAGATAGTGGGTTGTTTGGGAGTGCCGATGAATTTGCGGCCGCCCAAACCGAGATAGTCCACAATCCAGTATTCGGGGATGCCCATTTCTTCATAGTCGGCAAATTTGAAATGATAATCATCCCGCCAATTCGTACTGACTACCTCTACAGCCAGCCGCACCGAAGAACCCATCGTAATGATGGACTCCCTTTCCCAGCGCGGTTCGTTTGCCAGAGATGCTTGATCTAGGACAATTACATCGGGCTGATAACCAGCCTCATCGCGAGTGGGTTTAAGCAGGCAGTCACCGGGGATGGAGTAGGGTAATTCGCGTCGGTCAATTTCAACTCCTACTTTTAAGCTGATAAAACCTGTAACACCAGAATGGCGGCCAGTTCCTAGAGGCATTTCAACAATTACTCCATTGTGCAGTTCGTAGCGGCGAATAGAGTTCTCTGGATACCAGGCTGCGAACTCATCAAACGTGATTGTTTGGGGGATTGTTTGAGGGTAAGGAACTCTCACTGATTCAGTCATAAAATCTCCTGAGATGTTGTGCGTGCGTCGAATGTCGGGTATACACCAAACTTCAGACAGCCGAGTTTTGGTGTATACCGAAAGTTCAACTTAGTTTTTCAAGTAGTGTTTCCCATTCCATAATTTGATTTTTTAGCAGTTGAGCGCGATCGCCCTTAGCCTTGCGCTTGAGGAACAAACCTTTGCCACCAAGTTCGTCGCGGGCTAGAGCGACGCTTTGCTCCAACACTTTTGGTCAATTCCTCCCTCTCCTCCTTTGCTAATTCGATGTCGGTCATTCCCACCATCTGGCGGGCGAACTGTTCCAAGAATTCAGAGCGCGAGATGTCAAGAGCCTCAGCCCTGGTGTCGATCGCCTTCATTGCTGTGGGAGTTACAAAAATGCTGTAACGCTCCTTGTTTTCGCCCCAAGCACTTCGTTCTGCGGGTTTTCTGGTCATGTCTGTGTATGCACAAATAACAATTTTCATCATAGGGCTTGACAACCCAGAAGCAAAAGTGTTATGTGTGTGCATACATAACTATACCTGTGCATACACAGACATAATTTAACACCAAAACCAAACCCCGCCCCCTCTGACTCGCAATCTTCTGGGGCGGGGTATGGCACTCACTTTACGGAGATTTCCTCTATGTTCGCAGATTACGGGCAGCAACCACCAGCCCAACCAAGCTTTGTCGAAGTACCCAATCCTCGCGTCACCGCTAGCATCGGACGCATCGAAATAACAGATGTTCGTTCGGAAACCGTTACGGGTCGCTTGGTGGATGACCTAGACAACTTGATAAAAGAAGACGGACAGCCGATTTACGTGTGCGTCCGCAAGTCAGAGATTCTGTCTACCACCGAACGAGACAACGTAATTAGTTGGTGGGAAATGGCGGAACAAGCCGTGGTTCCCTACATGGCGCCCAGGAAGTATTCCCTAGAATCCCTAATCAACAGATTGGACGGGATCAACTCGGATGAATTGTACGTTTTGAGAACTTTTGTCTGTTTGGAAAGCGACCCATTCAAAGCGTATTCGGGGAGCGTCAACAACGACTTATCCCACTTGCAGCTTTGGTTCCCCACGGTGCGAGCTCTTAGTCGCGTTGAACAAAACCAACTAGCAAGCGCGTTGTGCTGGCGGATAGCGAGCGAATCCAACGCACCGACAGCACCCACACCAGGGGATGGGAGGGACGAAAGATGAAAGCACTCAAAGCGCATCAAATTCAGTGGAGCGTTATCGTCACTCGTAAGTACAATCCACCTCGCAAGATAACCGTTTTCGGGCGCACGTCCGCAGAAGCGCTACAAGGTGCCGTAGCTTCGGTTCGTGAAGTATGGGGTATTTGGGATGCCCAATCGTTTAGCGTCCCGGAAAGGAAATAATTTTTTTTGATTCTTCGTTAGCTACTTCGGGCGACTCCGAAAACAGCTAACGAAAGAATCAGAGTTTCGGGTTATGTAGCTAACAAGTAGCCAATCAAATGCCAGAAAATGCCAACACCTAAAAAGCCTGTAGACGTAGCTGTTTTTAACAGTCGATGCGGCCAATGGAACCATCGAAATTACTTCAGAGCAGAGGTAAGGATAATTCTAGGTAAAGGGGGAAAACCGATGCCTGAAGCTACTTTCAAAACCAGACTCGCGCTTTTAGAAGCAGAATGCCCCGAGTTTCAGAGACAGCCTTACCGCCGAACATTTTCTCAATTTCATTTGAACTGCTTGCTAACCCTAGAAACTTGGATTCTTGAAGCCAACTGCTGTATTGCCACTGTTCGAGAACGATTAGCACAAGAAGGACTACCAACCAATGAATACCGAACTGACAGTTAACCGCCGCGACATCAAAACCCAATGGGGACTCAACAAAGTTTCTGACGTAACCAACGCTCGGAAAGCTTTAGGGCAGCCCGATTGGCAAAACTCTCTTTTGAACCCTGATGACAGCGCAGAAATCGACCTTTATTTCGAGTTGGTACTGAATCAGCGAATTGCACCCGGTTTGGCACTCAAACAAGTAGTGGGAACTCGGAACGGACGCGGTGAATATTGCAATGAGATCGACTCAGAAGCGATCGCCAGCGGGGACAAGCGAGATGCTGAAGAAGAGAAAAGCGGAGCGATACAAGCCATTGAGGGAATGACTCGCGAAGCATCCTTGGGGATGGCCGATGTTGCTGGAGCCGTTAGCGACCAACTCCTAGATGCCTTTAAGATTTCTCTGAGTGCAAATCTGACCCACGGCTTGACCGATATGGCGTCGAATATCCGAGACAATTTCAGCGTTCTCACCTCGGCCGTAAAAGCAGCTCCCTTGGATTTGCGGGATGCCAATTTGCCAATCCCAAAGCCTGTTTTACCAACCAAGTCAGTACCGCCACGGAGGATTTCACCAGGACTCTGGTAGGCGCTCACCGAGAGTTGGAGGAAGCCCTAGCTTTAAGGCAGGCTCAAAGGGAAAAGGTGCTCCTAAATCTCATCTTTTTCCTGAGCCTACAACGGGTGAGGCAACCTAAAAAACCTGGCATTATATTGCCCCCCAATCGCATTTATGCTGAAGAAACAATCGCGCTAATGAGGTTTGTCTGATGCTGGAAAGTTACGGTTTTATTGAATTGTATTTAGTGAGTCCTGGATTGAGATTGTGGCGGGTCGTTAAGTCTAAACTGGCTGCAATTAGCCAAGTGAGCGAAGTAGCAGTATTGGTAGGAGGGTGCGCGTGAAAATCCGAGAAGTCTTGGCAACAATTAAACACTGTAATTCAGGATGGCAAGAACAAAAACTGGTACGCATCCTTTTTACAGACAGGGATGAGAAGTACCAGTTACTGATGCCCTACTGCGTAGAATATGGCAAAAATGTCATTTTTAGCAAGACAGACAACGAGATTTTATTACCGGATTGAGTTAGATGCACATAGACCCCAGGAGTCCATCAATGTTAGTTTCTATCCGCAAAAAACAACTTTTATACTGGCATGAAGAACAGCACGTATTTGTGTACGATAGCGATAATAAATGTTTGGCATTTTGTCAAATCAAAGACCTCGACTTGTATAGCAATCGATACGGTGCGCTGTACAACATTATTGAGAGCGATGTTTACTTAGAATCGGCAGATGAAAACAAAAACCTTTGCCAGCCCAAACAGAAATATTTTCCTCCTAATTGTGTAGGGCCGAGAGAATGCCCTTACCCCGGAGTTTGCTATCGGTTCGAGACTGAGCAACAAGATTATGAATGTGGTGGATCTGAATCAGCAGAAGAGGATTCGGGTAGTAATAATGAAACTTCGAGGTAACAACTATGTCCGATAAAATCTCTGTAATCTTTGCATCACTTCTATTTTCAGCCCTTCCAGTGATGCTAATTTACGTTGTTAGCTCTGTCTATCACGATGGCTACAAGCAAGGCATCAAAGATTCTCCAGCTACTGTGGTTGAGGGAAATCAAAACATCGACAATAGCACTCACAATCACTATCAATTTTCGCCATCAATAGGAGGCAAGTAAAATGAATGATTTTCTTGAGTTCGTGCTACTTGGATACGAGACATACCCGAGAATTTGTAATCTGAAACTTTTAGCTAAAGGATGCCTGATTGTAGGTGTGATAGTCGTTCGGGATGACTTGGATAGTGGTTTTCAGCAACCAGAAACTATCAATAGGAGATAAGTAATGTTTTTTACGAAACTCCTCAACTTGCTGCCGCCTTCAATTGTTCGGTTCATAGGAAATAGCAGTTTTGCGAATCTTGCCCAACGGCAAACAATAGAAACTTGGATTGTGATTGAAAAGTCTGAACAGCTCGACCTGCAACCCGATTGCTACTATTACTGCGGGCTGCAACTCAAGGTAGTTCATGCGTCAGAATCCTGGGAATGGTTCGCCTACGACGGACGCGGAATTGATTTAATCGAATCAGGCAGCAACCCAACAGAAGAAGGAGCACTTGCCGAAGCTAAAAAGTGGATTGATGATTTCTTTAGCGATGAGGTGTAAGCAATAAAAATCAAGTTTAATTTGTTGAACTGGTGTCTTTGTCAAGGAATTGCCAAGTATTCCGCTTGGATGGTGCTAACTAACATAGTTTATGTAAATTACGAAAATGTTCGACAAAATAGCAAAACTGCTACCAACCAATACCCTATTTGCCATTCAGGACGCTACTTTTAGTGAATTGAGAAACCGGGATGAAATCATTGAGAATGATAGACTCCAAACCGCACAACCAGAACCCGATGGCTCTTTCTACTATCTGGGAGTGAGAATCAAGATTGTTGTTGAAAGAGATTTCGCTCATTGGTACGTTTACGATGGCGATTGCGATCCGATAGAAATCGGAGTTGAAGGGGATGAGGATAGAGCCTTTTCTTCAGCAACCCAATGGGCTGATTGGTATCTATCCGGTGAATGGATTTCAGGTGCCGTGACAGAAGTAGTTGAATTTGCAGCACAAAGTGAAGGAGAGAAACCATGAGCCAAATTGTTAAATACACAGGCGGTGGAGCAATCGCACCAGCCCTAGTTGGAAAAGTCAAAGCATTTGATAGCGCACCTGAAATGTTGACTTCCTTTCAGGGATACTACGGCTTTGACCCATCAGCCTTTGCCGGGATGTCCGAGGAAGAATTGGGAGCCTTCGTAGATTCGGTTGAAGAAATCAAGTTTCTGATTGACAACCTCGATAAACTAGAAAAACACGTCAACGACTACATTAATGGTGTCGTAAAGTACAACGAGTTTGTAGCCCGCTGCGTCAAAGCCGGTGCTCAGGGCATGGAGAAGATCGATCGAGCCACACTCGACGTATTCTTGGCATGGAAAGGTTGGGAAGCCAATACTAAAAAGTTAGCCAAAGATTCGGATGTTGGCGTTAGACTTCTCGACCAAGAAGTGATCGACTATAGCGATTTAGCGGAATACGACCTTCAGATTTCGCTTCAAATTGTGGCTAACAGATTAATCCGCCAAAAACAGACGCTATCCCAAAAACCTGATAAAGAAGCAGCCAACTTTGAGGAGCGACAAGCAGCTCAAGAGGCAAAAAGCGAAGAGAGAAATCGGATAAAAAACTTATTCGCTTACGGTACTCGCGGCAAATATGGTTTGCCATCATCGACTAACAAACAATTAAGTTCTGCCACTAGCGCGACCAATAACGCGACCAATAACGCGACCAATCAAAGCGGTTGGCTAAAACAATGGGGCGGTAAAGCCTTTGACTTTTTCTCAGGGAAATAATCATGCAGTTGCCACCATTTCTCATCCCCAAACCTCAAAATCCTCCTGTCTCTCCACAGGAATCACAACTCCCAGAATTAGAAGAATCAGACCAATTCCGGTTTCTAAAAAACTTAAACAGTCTCTGTGGTCAAGGATTTTGGTTTGCGGTTGGACTATCCATCGCTCACGTTGCGAGGATTGTCGGTGCTCCTGTAATGCTCGTCGCAGCGATTTTACTTGCCGGTTTCTTGCTTGCAGTAAAACCGAAAAACCCCACGCCTTATTTACTATCCATGAGGCGGATTAGCGGATTAGCGGTGATTGTCGGAACTGCGGTTGCATTTTGGGATGCGGCGTGGTTGCTGGCAAATATGCCTTTGGTTGTAGGCTTCGGCTTTAGAGTAACAAGCGTGTGGCAGCTTGTCGTAATAGTCGGTTTGTCGGTGGCGCTGATGAAGTCGGTCGCATTGGTGCGGAGGAGGTTGAGATGAAAAGTACGATCGCTACTTTGATTGTGGGCATTGGATGTACCGGATTTAGTTTGTTCGGGTACTTCGATGCGTACACGAGCTACTGTAGTCCTGCTACAAATCCTTGCACGCCTGTTGTGGTATCGGGTTCAAAGTATCCCAAGAATGCCAAGTTTGTGAAGCTGCATCAAGGTTGGGGACTGCTGCGGACAGCATCCGGTGCAGTTGCTGCCATCAGCTTCGGTGCCGCCTATTTTGCATCCAGCGCAGCATCGGTAAAGCAGAGGAAGAGCGATGAATCAATCGCTGTTGAGGAAGCGCGGCTGAAGCAATTAGAAGCAACAACCAGCGATATTTTGGATAGCGAAGAAATCCAGAAAACAGCGATTGCCGCTGACTTGAGAGTCAAGGACTTCAAACGCGAACTTTACGACGGCTACAACACGCTTTACTTGGAGAAGAATCCCGAACTGTTGGATGCTTTAACCGCTGCCACTCCCCAATCTTTACCCGCATCTTTCCCCAACCCAATAGAATCAAAGTCCGAGGAAGTTGAAAATGCGGAACTCCCATCAAACACAGCATCCGCCCAAAATAACAATCAATTATTGGGTGTAGAACTGCCAGTAACTCCCAAATTAGGAGTGAAATTCTTTGATTGGAAGCAGTTTAGGGAGACTCCTGAGATGTTTCCTCACATTAGAGGAGTTGCAGCTACCCGATGCGGAAAAACCACGCTATTTGATTGGCTGATGGATGTGATGCCATCCCAAAAGCAGTCGGTAATTACGGTTAAGCGGTGGCCACATCAATGGATTGGCTTGGATGTAATAGGAGTGCCTGAAGATTACAAAGCTATCCGCTCCTCTTTGGAAGCATTGCAAGGTGAAAGAGTGCGGCGTACAGCATTAATGGCAAAGGGGATTGATTCACCCATTTGGAATGTAGCGGTTGATGAATGGAAAGCAATTTCGCGTAATGTGAGAGCGATTGTCGATCGCAAAACCAAACAGATTATTTCTCTGGGCGCCAAGCAAATTATGGGTGAAATGATTACTTTAGCGAGGGAAACCAACATCCGCATCTTTGCTTTAGCGCAGGGCAGACAAGTTGTAACTTGGGGATTGGAGGGAGAATCAGATTTAGCTGAGTGTTTCTGTAGCATTTACATGGGCAAGTTTGCTGTAGAAGAATGTGAAAGTTATCGCAACAAATTCCCCAAGGATTCGGAACAATACGCCAAGCACCAACAAGTTCGAGATTACTTGGAATCGTTGGGAAATAGAGCAGCATGGATTAGCTGCGAGTTAGGCGAATTCCCGGCTGTTGTGCCTGACTTGAGCGGATGGCAACGAGAGGTTCTAAAAGAGCCAATTGAGCCAATCACTGACACGAATAAAGAGAATGCCGGGATTAGCCAAAGAATCGAAGCTGATGACCCACAACAACTTTGGGAATTAGCAAAACAGCGCCTTGAAGAGACTTTTAAATCATCAGAAATTGCTGAAACAGGGGAGCATTCAGAGCGGGATACGCAAGAACCTGATGTATCCGTACCGCAACCAGAACAGGACGGTCAAATACTCCCAGAACCCTTGACAGATAAAGAGTACCCGATTCGAGATGGCGCGTCTCTCGTGTCCAGGTACTTCTCTGAAACAACGGAATCGTCTCTTTTTGAGCAGATATTAGCGTATCTGGATACGAGTCGCAATGCCTCTGATATAATTAAAAATGTCCTGAAATGTACCAAACCCGATAAGGACTCAGGACGTTCGTATTCAAGCGTCGGCAAGCCCGTATTTATTTACTTGATTCGGAAATACGGGACGGCTGCTTTGATTACACATTTTGCAGATTTTTTGGATAGGTGAAAATATGAAATTTCCTTGGCAAAAATCAGACCCGAAAGACGAACTTTTAGAGAGTTATCGCTAAGTTTTAGCTGTCTATGCAGACCCTGAAAATTGGAGCCAAGTTAGCTGCTATGGCACTCTCAAACTGAGGCGGTGGAAAGGCGGAGGAGACGGTCCCGATTTAGCTAGAGAAGCTTTACAGCAAAAGATCCATCCTGGGGTATAAAAGTCTGGCGATTGATTGTAACAAACAAATCGGCTATCGTAGTTGCTTTTATTCTCGCCAATGATGCGATAATAAAATGGCAGAGATGGGGAACCTGCGATTATGGAACTAACAAAGTACAGTTGGTGGGGTGAATCCAACGAGCCGCCACCGCACCTGAAAACTAAAAAGCAATTGGGTGAATTAGGACTCTCGCCTCTGACACCTTCAGGCGTTATCGAAACGCGAAAATACGACGTGTTCCTCTACGATATCCACAATCCCGAATCCTGCCGTCCCAAAAGAAAACCCACCCAAAAGCAATTGGAAACCCTGGCGGCCAACCGCCTCAAAGCTCAAATCAAGCGTGATTATCAAGAGTGGTATAGAGAAGTTGGTTTTATCGAAAGAGATAGGGTAAGAGCAGTGAAGTGGGCAAGAGAACAATTAAGCCAGAACGATTTGGTGATTCTGGATACTGAAACAACTGGGCTATACGATGCTGAGATTGTGGAGATAGCAATTATCAATTATTGCGGTGAAATGTTGCTAGATACGCTCATCAAGCCCTCAATTCCGATACCCGCAGAAGTGACAGAGATTCACGGCATTAGCGATGCAATGGTAGCCGATGCTCCTACCTTCCCCGAAGTCTATCCCCGGATTGATGCCGATCTTAAAGATAAACGAATATTAATCTACAATTCGGCTTTCGATATCAAAATATTGAATTACTGCTGTCGGTTGCACGATTTACCCAGTTTGATGTTAACAAAGCGCTCTGATTGTTTGATGGAATGGGTAGCACAATGGGCCGGAAACTGGAGCTATTATCATAAAGATTATCAGTATGTTCCTCTCAACGGCGGACACCGAGCATTAGGAGATTGCATGGCCGCTTTTGAGTTTATTAAACGGATGGCAGCGGATTCGGATCAAATCAATTGCCCCGTGCCGATTCCTGAGAGTAAGCGCAAATCCAAAAGTCAATGACGCTGTGCTCTTGGGGAGAGAATGCTAACAGTCTGGAAGAAGCTTATGATGAAGCAATTGGAGTTATCCCCTAAACAATGACCAACCCCGAGCCCACTGACTACGCTGCTCTTATCCGCGCTGTGACTCCCAACAGCGAACGAAAGCATCCTGAGTGGCTTGACCCTGGGCAGCAGCTCTGTTCTCCCAAGTACGGACAAGGCGAGGTTAGTTCTTGGATGGGTAACACACTTATAGTAAAGTTTCCCGGCTACTCGATTCCCGTTCAATACAAAAATTGGCAGCAAGCTGTTGAAAAAAGTGAAATCGCTCCTTGGGATGCACCTACAACACCAGAATCCTCATCCGAATCTGAAGAAAGCGGTGCAGGTAAAGTACAGCCTGCTAGCTTTTCTCAGGTAAGTGCAGCAGAAATTGCCGCTATTCCTCAACCCAAATTTAGAGCAATCGCGCTTGAGTTAGCTTCAAATCTTAGCGCTGTTCGCATTACCCCTCCCGCATCTGGTTCGTTGTATGCCATTCCAAAAGACTTGCCCTGGGCTTTACAAAATGCTCTTCGGGGATTGGGAATTGAGGAACTGTATTCGCATCAAGTTGAAGCTTTGACGTACCTGCGAAATGGCAGCGATTTAAGTATTGTGACTCCCACAGCATCGGGGAAAACCCTGTGCTACAACCTCGCAATTCTCGAAGATTGTCTGAAGAATCCCCAAACTTCTGCGCTCTATATTTTTCCGCTAAAAGCTCTAGCTTTCGATCAGTTTCGCAAACTCCAGCGCATTGTCGAAACCTTTCCCCAAGAACAGCGTGTAAAAGTGGGGCAAATGACCGGGGATACTCCCTACACCGAACGTTTGGGAATCTTTGTGCCTCATCTCCCTAATATTTTAGCGGTCAGTCCCGATTTGCTGCACTATCAATTATCCAAGATTCCGCGTGTGCAACAATGGGAACCCTGGCGAGAATTTCTGCGACGATTGCGGTGGGTAGTGATTGATGAAAGCCATTCCTATACAGGTGCGTTTGGAGCTCATTTTGCTAACCTAATGCGCCGTTTGCGTAGAGCGGTTGACAGCGTGGGAGGCAACAGCAGCAAGCTCCAATTTATTTGTTCTTCTGCCACGATTGGCAACCCCCGAGACATGGCAGTGAGATTTAGCGGTAGAACGTCTCAACCCGAACGGCTGCATTTAATTGAAGGCAGCGGGGCGGGTACTGCTGGAAGAACTGTTCTGTGTTTGGCTCCCAGCGACACGGCAAATTCCGATGCTTGCAAGATTGTATTATCTTGGCTGCAACAAGACTTGAGCGGCATTGTTTTTTGCAACAGTAGGGGAGCCGTTAAGAAGCTGGTAGATTTAATTCAAAAAGAAAGTACGCGACAGGGACATAGCTATTTAGCCCAAAAAGTAACTGCTTTCTACGGTTCTTTAAAAAGTGACCGCCGCCAAAATATCATCAGTCAACTGCAAAAAGGAAAACTTAAAGTAATTATTTCCACATCAGCACTAGAAGCGGGCTTAGATTTACCGGAATTAGATTGCTGTTTGGTGAAGGGATATCCCGGTTCTATTATGTCCTTTCGCCAGCGGCTGGGACGCGCGGGAAGAGCCAGTCCGGGATTGGTAATCTTCTTGCCAGTTTCCCAAAATCCTCTAGACCACTATTACGGCAAGCATCCAGAGCAACTGCTATCAGGAGAAGTAGAAAGCGCCGCATTTAATCCCAATTATCCCACCATTGTGAGCAAACACCTGGAATGCTGCTGCGTCGAAAGCGGTTTGCCTGCTGTTGAGGTAGAAAGTCGATTTGATGCTGTTGGAGGTGCGGTTGCTGAGGGACTGCTGGAGCAACAAAGACTTTTCTTCGTTCGTAATAGTACCCTCCGAGGGCGAGGAGAACCTCACGGGCGAGTCAATATTAGAGGCAGCGCTATAGATGCTGTTGAATTAATTGACGAGAATACGGGAGAATCCTTTGAGGAAATGCCGCGCGACATTGCCTATCGAGAAGTCTTTCCCGGTGCTATTTACACGGCTTTTGACGGAGGCAACGATTTAGTGACTTATCGGTGTGAGAGCCTCAATATAGAACAGAAAAAAGCAATCCTTCAGCCCTTTGAAGAAGATCCCAGCTTATTTACCGAACCTGATTTAGGCTTGCAAGTCGAACTTTTAGAAAAGCTAGAAGAACCCCGCATTATCCCTACCAGCTTACCCGAAGGAAGGCTGAGGTTAACTTTGGGATGGGGAAAGATTACATCAGAAGTAACCGGCTATAAGCTTTGCAAAAGAGAATACCGACAAACTTGTACCAACGTCCAATGCCGCTGCCACCGACAGCCCCTTGAAGGCAAAGTATGT
Organism: Microcoleus occultus BM001215366; assembly: GCA_036700145.1. Lineage (GTDB taxonomy): Bacteria > Cyanobacteriota > Cyanobacteriia > Cyanobacteriales > Microcoleaceae > Microcoleus. Next base: position 32,349 of record JAUBOH010000003.1, on the reverse strand, counting down.
CCGTCTTGCGGTCGGAATTTGAAATCCATCGAAATAAATAAACTTATTGAACAAATAACGTTCAATCCGCCCTATCAAATACAATATGAAGCTCCCGTCGTTAAAGTAGAAGTAAATCCAGGAATGATAAAAGCAATTAGAGATGAAGTCAACCGCCAAAAAGCTAGTGCCACCTCTCAATATGGAAATGATATTCCTCAAGAGTTAAAGGGTTTGTTTGAAGGCAATGCAGTTGCAGTTGCTCTGCACAGTATGGCTCATCAAATTCAACTAGCTGTTCCCCTAGTCGTTCTTTCCTCTACTCGCGATGTGAACTGTACGGTAGAACGAGATGATTCGGGTATCGTCGCTTATTTTTTTGATACCGCAGATGGGGGAAATGGAGCATCGGAAGAAATCGGGAAGCAGTTACCGTTATTCGCTGCTAAAGCAATGTCTCTAGCCTTAAATTGCGAGTGTTCTGACGGGTGCCCTAAATGCTTGATTCAGATTGGCTGTCCCCAACAAAACCAGGGACTGCACAAGAAAGTCGGTTTGTTTTTGCTAGAAGCATTAGCTATAAATTCTTCAACTTAACAGTCTATAAATTGCCCCGTGCCTATTCCCCAAAAGAATCGATGAGCTCCCAATCAATACCATCCTCGGGAAACAGAGATAACTGCCCCGGAGATACGTTAGACTGACCCCTATTGTGGTACGAAAGGTGACACGCGGTACACAGGGCGATTAAGTTTTCTGGGCGGTTGTCCTCCGGTATCCGATTGCGATGGTGCACCGCCAAAGTTAAAGCACAGCGTTCTGATTTAGTTAAACCGCTTTGTTTACCGGGTCGGAGGCATTGTTGATGGCACTTAGCACAGCGCCATCCCGCATTTTCCTTGATTGATAGCGCAATCTCTTGCCAATTGTCGGGATACCTCTTTGGTTTTACCATAGTTTATTTCTCTACCAATATGGCGATCGCTTTTCCTGTCACCAACTCCATCCTATTTATAGAGCTGCGAATCCCCGAAAAACTCCGCTGCAATAAATTTCCAAGTTAGCTTCAATCCATTGAGCGGTTTCGAGATATCCCAAAGCTACGGCTTGGAGTCGAACCATGTTGGCATTGAACATATTAGTTGTCTGTGCCTCTCGAACTGCATCGATGCCTTGGAGGATGCGTTCCGGGATTGGGATCGGTTCCTCTGACTCTAGCGAACTGGGCAGCTTCCCCAACAAACCGAGATATTCCTTTACCCGCAGCTCGAAGTTAGCCTCAGCTTCTCCTAAATCTGTGAAGTAGCGACCGTAATAAAACCCACCATCTTGCAGGTTGAAAAAATGCGTTACCCATTCTTCATTCTTGCGCCATTCTCTGAGAGTAATGCGACCTGGGGCTTGAGAGCCGTCGCCGGGGATGGGATGCGATTTTAATATGTTTTGTTGGTTGTCGTTCATAAATACTGAGCGCGAGGTTTGCTAAATTGAGAGAGTTTGTCTAAATGTTTTCCAGTAGGATTGTACCGCGTTGGCAGCCAAAAATAATCGCTCTTTCCCACGATCGCCACAAAAGCCTTACTGCCACCAACGATTTGCTATACTGCCCGACCAGATTTCTTGTATGCCACGCTCCCATCTTTGTATTCAAGAATATGACTTTTATGAATTATATCGCGTGAAATTTATGATTGCAGTTAATGAATTTATGAATTGACTTTACCTGTGGCTAGCTGATTTAATTGTGTTAGCGGTGATTGACGCTCCCTAAAGTATTTAATGGTTGTCCGAACAAACCCATCAAAAGTGATTAGATTGATTGACGATAGTATCTAAAACTGTCAAGTGCAGTGCGAATGCAGCTAAGGGAGAATTAACTGATGGCATCAAACTACTCTGGAAATAATTATGGCAGCAGTTTTGATGGCTCTCCAACTCAGCTTGAAATCGACGTTGACAGGCTAATGCCTAGATTGCATCCTTTTAGGAAACACATTCTTTTGAAGGAGAGGCAAAACAAAAAAACTGGCGCTGAACTTGCCCGAACAATCCTGCATTTGAATGGTAGAACTGATGTCAAAGTTGGCGTTAATGAAGAGAACCAGAATTGTTATAGTCCGTTACTAAATGCGGTGAGTTTATCCAAAGATGTTGCGGGTTCTCGCTCTACCGTAGCAGTAGCGATTGCTGCCCATGAAGTTGCCCATGCCCTGCAATCTGAGTTTTATAAAAAACTTCGCCGCATTTTCAGCATCTTTACCTGGTTTCCCTTTAATTTTCTGTTGGTAATCTTTGAGCTTCTGTTTCTAATGGGTAATATAGTCATACTGAATATTCAGATCGTACCAGTCTTGTTGAGCGTCAGCGGTATGACGCTCAACAATTTCTGGTATCTCTATTACTACTATAGATGTGAGGAATTTCAACATTATTTAAAGCAATTTCAACAATATTTAAAGCATTTTAAACAGTTTGGTTGGGCACAGCACTCGATTAATTTGGTAGTGGTGTTGGGAATCCTGGGGATAAATGTATGGCCTATTATTTGGTTAATTTCGGGTTGGCCCAATTGGGGCTGGATTATTTTCGTAATGGGGATGGGGTTGTTGACGCTGGGGATAAATTTATGGGGCGTTGTTTGGTTAATTTGGGGTTGGCCAATTTCGGGTTGGATAATTTTGTGCTTCTGGTTGCTAATTCTGTTATCACTTTTCTGTGAATTGATGCGCCGTTGTTTTGTTTTTATTAAAGAAATCAATGCTTCATTATTGGCACTGCGCCTGTTGAAAAAGTACAAAATATTAGCCAGACGCGAACGCAGGGAGGCAAGGAGATATCTGCTGGCTGCTGGCTTAACCTATTTAACCTATATGAAGCTTTGGTAACAATTAAAAAGTTAGGTAAATATTTAATTTTCAACTTACCACTTTGTATAAGGTAGTTTCATCCTCAAAAAACCTAAGTCAACTTGAGGAATGAGGAAAAATATTATAGTTAGAGCCGATCGACTTCGATAACTTTAACACTAAGTACCAATTGTCTTAGCTTGCATTAGCTTACTCTGCCAACCAAGGAAGGTTTTTCCACTCATCAATAGTGAATCCTGGACTGGCTTCTTGAGGGAAACGGTCGGTCATGATTTGCAAAGCATCTTGCGCTGTTTCGGCTCGGATGTAGTATCCGTTTCTAGCGCCCTGGTCGGAGCGGCCGTCGCAGGGATGAGCGTAGGGAGCGTTGCGGGTACAGCCGTATTCTTTCATCGGATTGGTTAAGCGGGAGGCTTGAGAAATTGCAAAAGTTCATCTCCAGGTTTGCCAATTGGATTGTAACCTACGGGCAACCAAAAATAATCCGAAGCCCAATAATCGCCGTCAAAATCTTTCAGCCACCAATCATCATCTACACCGCCCAAACAAATCTTTTCTGCGTTGAAGTAAAGCTTAATTCGCTAAAATTTATTAGCCATCGGTTGAACCATCCATCAAAATACTGGGGGGTACTCAAAAGCAGGTTGCCAGTTACTATTAATTAGCCTACCAGTTTTTGTTGCATTGTAGTTGCCTGTTAAAAAAGAGCGGCGCTTGAGTTCTGAATTACCCGTCTGCTGTATCAGCGTTTCGCGTAAAGGGTGGTGGCTGCCAATCAAAAACTCGTTCCTGGTGTTGAGCCTTTCGAGATAGCGTTGATGGGGGAGCTGGTCGAATTTACCGCCCGCCCCGATTGCAGCTAACGCAAGCTAGCACGAGATTCCAGATGCCGTCCACGGGATGAGCGATGTTGTAGTTGATGAGAACGCGGGGGGAAAAGTGGGAGGATGTTCATTCAGCAGGCTGCCAGTTTGTATGATAATGCAAATTAAGGAAAAATATGATAGTTAATAAATAACATGAATGGCAAGACAATTGATTACTACTGTCGTAAGTTCTCTCCTTTCTTAAGATTAATAAACCCAACGGGCTTAAATGTGAGTCGGTCTGCGGGGATAGCTCCCAATAAACCAGTGTTGTTACTAGCGGTAATCGAACTAATCCATCGCGGCGATATCCAGCAAAACCAAATTTATCTGTCACCTGAGTTAATTGCAGCGTTTCTGAAGCTGTGGGGGGAGCTAGAAATCAACAGGAGAGCCGATATTGGCTTGCCGTTCTTTCACTTAAAATCAGATGGATTTTGGCACTTCAAGGCGAAACCGGGGTTTGAGTTTGTCGAATCGAGCGCAAATAAAGTTAAGGTCAGAAGCATTAGTTCTCTCCGGCAAACAGTAGATTATGCTTACTTAGATGCTGAATTATGGAAGCTCCTGCAACAACCCCAAAGCAGGAATCAGTTGTCACTTGCCCTGATCGATGCTTGGTTCTCAGACAAAACCGAACAAATCGAGCGTTCGCTGCAAATTAATGCCTTCGGTGACTTGCAAAACCGATTATTATCGACAGGCGGGCGCGTTTATGAAGTAGACCAAATTAAGAATGAAGACGAGCAAGAATCTATTGTCAGAGATGCTGCATTTCGGAGAACCATCATTTCGATCTACGATCGCCGCTGCGCCTTTTGCGGCTTGCAGGTGTTCAATAATTTGGAGAATGTCGTAGACGGCGCGCACATCAAGCCGTTCGGTAAGTTTTATGACGACCGCATCAATAACGGACTGAGTTTGTGCAAAAACCATCACTGGGCTTTCGACCGTTTTTGGTTTACCCTCAACGATGATTTCACGATTGTAGTTGCCGGTACTTTGAGAGAAGATTCTCCGCACGCTCGTCCCATCAAAGATTTTCACGGCGATCGCATCCTGCTACCGGTGCGAGAACAGTATCGTCCCAGGCCTGATGCTTTGCAGTGGCACCGCCAAAGCTTTTTTGACAAGCAAGCATGATGCTGCTATAGCCGATGTCAAAGGCACGGTACTATATAAAATAAATAATACAGAGTATTGACAATAGTTGGTTTACGAACTATGTTTATAGGCAGGTAGAGCTATCGGTATCAATACTAACTTGGGGTTGAGTTCGGGGGCGGGTGCGTGTTGATTCAGGATGCGAGCATAGCTCAGGGTTTGGGAGCAACGATATGGAGAAAAACTACATTTGGAAATTTAGTGATGGATGGTGTGGCGGCAAACCGAGCGATGTTCAAAAAGGGAGAAAGATGACCGTTGAAGAGTGCGTCGAAGCGTTAATCGACAGTTTTATTACTAGCAAGATATTAGGTTTAACAGGAGGGCGAGTATGCTTAAAGGGAAAGAATACATGACTCAACAACAGCAAGTCCTTGCTGAAGAATTCGAGGCTGACATCGAATCAGAGTACGCGCTTTGTATAGCCCAGCTTCAAAAAGCCAAGCAAGCGATTGAATGGGCGACGGCGGACTTAACCCAACAGCATCAAAACTTAGCTAATTCCGAAATCGATGCGCTCCGCAAGTATTGGCACGAGCGGTTAGAAGCTCTAATCAATCTTATATCCTGGAGAGAGCCAAATTTGCTTCAACAGTTGAACGAAAAATATCTTCAGGATATTCATTAATCCACCTTTGTGCAACGGCAATCTATTCATCACCTAAACCAATTACCGGGAGCCTAGCATCATGTATCACGAACTACTCGAAAGATTGGCAATTATACTAGCCAAAACCGAGGGATGGGAAATTGAAGATATTCACGGCAACAATCCGAGAATGAAAGTGTATTTAAAGATGGCGGCATCCTGCTTGAGTGAAATAGACAATTATCTCGAAGAACAAGAGATTGAATTCGGAGATTTGGAAGTTAATGCAAGGTATCAGATGCCGCAGGTACTAAATCAGGAGGAACGCTGAACATGAGTCAACCCAATCAATACGATGCCGTACTCGGCGGCAACAGCCCTGGGCCACGGCAAGGTAGCGCGGTTATGGGAGTAGCTAACAGATACTCGGAACCAGAACACCGCCAATTTTGCTTGGACATGGCAGCAGCCCAAATCCCAGTCCGTCACTACGGCGGTCGCTTCTTTTGGTCGGGCCCGGCGGCAAGAGTCGCTGATATTCAGGACGTGCTCAGTTGTACCAAAGTGAAATGTTTGTGGGATGAATCAGGCGGTAGCTTTGTAGTTTATCCCAGAGCTTACAGTCCTGAGTCGATCGGCAAAATGATGCACCAACTGAATGAAGAAAATCTTTTTCCTATTTATGCTACTGCAAAATGCGGATCGTCCTCATATAAAAGATTGGTCGATGCCTTTTTTGAGGTGATTCGGATTGAGTTAGGCTGTCAAGTTGTAGAAAAGTAGGAGGTTAAAAATGAAAAAAGTCAATTATTTGGGAATAGAAGTTGAATCTAGTGTCATCACGAGCCAGGAATACAGCAGTCTTCCTTTTGCGGCAGACGATGAATTAGATATTGCGGCCAGCCTAGCCATGCAAGAATTGTACAAAGTTTTTCGAGATAGAGGAGGTCGCGAGCTTGATAAGTGTTGGGGATGGGCGGCAGTGGCAGGCTACCGCATCCCAGAACCCAAACGTGCTGAATTTACGCTTCTGTGTAAGCAAAAGTGGAAGTCGCTCATCCAGTACCTAGAAACCGAGTATCGACTCCGCTAGTCGGTTAACTCGCAACACAATCGAGCTTTAAGTATGCCGTATCTAAAGCTTGGTTGCCACATAGCACAAGAACAACACAGATTATGTTTGTAGCTCAATCCATCAGACAACCCGACCAGTTTTACTACGCCAATACTCTCTCTAGTGCTAAACGCTGGAAAACCCGCAGGGGTGCTGACAATGCCGTCGCTCAATACCCCAACAGTTACGTGGTAATCGCAGAAGCAGAGATAGGCTCACTCGTACACCAATCCCTGTTTTTGATAGCTCGTACCCAAGTCGAAAAAGCAGCAGAGCAGGCTTATCGAAACCATAGTTCCGAGGCTTTATCTTCCGAATACCCTGACACTCATTTTGAAGAATTGGCGGTGCGGGCTTGGGAGCGCTACCATCCGCAGCGGTTGCAGGAGGCTGCGAGTTGAGCTTGTATGCCATCAGATTCAAAAAGGATGCCCAAGTGCGCTATGCCACCGAAACGCAGGGAAACCCTGAATACAACGCCATTGATTCGGCTACTTTGGAAGGAGCAAAGACTTGGAAAACGGAACGGGGAGCTAAAAAGTATCTCGAATCTCATGTTTTGGTGGGGAGGCAAGGTGAAAGAATCTTGGCTAGGTGGACTGCCATCGAAGTTGTGGAAATCACCCCGCAGCAGCAGTACCACGCCAACAATCCTGAAGTTATCCGCAACTCAAAAGCGAAGTACGACAGCAAGCGCCCCGTATTCTCGTTTCGCCCCAAACCAGAGATTTTAGAATGGCTAGAGAAGGAACGTTTACCCGATGAAAGTGATGCACAACTGCTCAACCGACAGTTGGGAAAGTTGATGAAACTGGAACAATAATTAGGAGTTAATTATGGATATTAAACCAATTCTGGAAATTGGTTATCGGAAATTGAAGAACTTGATTGGTAAATATCAATTGTTGATAGCGATGTCAAACGAAGCAAGTGAAGTAACAGAAAAAACAAAGTAATGCACGATCGAACTGAAACGACCAACATAGAGCAATTCAAAGGATACTTGCAAGATTTAGCCGCCGTGATGCAAACAGTAGGTGCAAGGACGGATTGGAAGTACCGGGGTTAGAAACTGTTAGCTAATTTCTAGACAAAGCTACTCATCACTTCCCGTTTGTCCATCTATCAACCGATCGACATATTCTCTAAGCTGTTCCTTCCAGTCTGGAATAGTTTTTAGTTTTTCTCGCACTCCGGTTCTGACGTTAAAGCAAATTGGAGTTCTATCCATCGGTTCATCACCTATTGGTTTTGCGCCTAATTTGTGATTTTTCTGGAATGGCATACACAAACCTCATATATTGCTATAGTAGTATATATAATACATTGAGAGGTCGAATCAATGCCTTCGGTAACCTACGTCAAAGGTCTTCCAACACCAGCGAATGAGCTAAACGCACTTGGATTCAGTGAGTTTGAGATGTTCCTAGAAGCATTTGCACCTATCTTTCGAGATGCCGCAATTGAAACCGTCAACTATCTGTTATCTGGCACTGAATTCAACAAATCGACGTGGAACACCCATTTGCAGAAGACCTACCAAATCAGCAAGCGTCATGCAAATGGTGTGATTGCTCATGCAAAAGGTAAGGTAGATGGCTCAAAAGAACATCGCACTTTACATATCAAAACGTTGTTCGGGAAGGCAAAATCAATCGAAGCTTGGATCGAGAAAGCAAAACGCAAACTGAAGCTTGCTCAAAGGTTCTACGCGAAAAAGAATTGGCAAAACTCAAAAGCAGGGTGCAATTTTCCTTTGTCATGTTCGTTGAAATACAAAGATACGAACTGGCAGAAATTGAAGTTTCAAATTCATGGGAAAAAGCGTAAGTTATACTTAATTAAAAACAAGATTCACTTCTTGAAACGTAAGCCTATCAGGGTATCTGTTCCTCACGGACAAGTTTTTATTGTCGGATCTAAGGATGAAAGCTTTGGGAATCAGATTGCACAATGGGACAGCAAAATCATTAAGTTTCGCGTTCCGGCTTGCCTGGAGTCTCGATTTGGGAAGTCTGTTTCTTCAGAGATTGGGAACTTCGATCGCAACATCAACCGATTGCCCGCGACAGGCGCTAAGACTTGGCATCTGTTTAAGAAAAACGGGAATTGGAATGCTGCGGTACAGTTTACGCCTTCCGAGGTGAAGCGCCAATCAAAGGATCGTGCCTATGGGTGCATCGGGATTGATATGAATCCTGGTTCGATTGGTTGGAGCTATGCGGACACCGAAGGGAACCTGAAAGCTCACGGTCAAATCCCGCTAGAAATGGGACTGCCATCGGGCAAGCAACAGGCGCAAATTGTTGATGCTTGTCTGTATGCGGCTAATCTTGCAATTTGCTTTGCCTGCCCTGTCGTGTGCGAAGAATTGGATTTTGCAGACAAGAAAGAGCGTTTAGGCGAACAAGGTAAAAAGTATGCCAGAATGCTGTCTTCTTGGGCATACAGTGAGTTTTTCAGGCAACTGAACTCAGTCCTGTCAAACCGTGGAATCGAGCTAATTACGGTCAATCCTGCCTACAGTTCAATGATTGGGCTGGTGAAGTACATGAAAATGTACGGACTAGCCAGTGATGAAGCGGCTGCACTGGCGATCGCCAGACGTGGAATGCGGCTAAGTGAAAGACTGCCATCGACCATAACCGCCTATTTCGAGGTGAACTCGCAAAAGCACGTATGGTCGATGTGGAACCAACTAAATAAACAGATCAAGCGTTCCGGCAAGGTTAATCGCAGACACGATTACTTTACCGTTTCTAACTGGAGTTTCCTAGCCAACCTTGAAACCGAGGAAGCGTAAGCACTAGGAAAGAATGCTTTCACTTACACCGTGGAGTGAGGTATGGACAAATTATCTAGTTTTGGGTAGCTTTGTCCACACATTTAGAAGCGGCTTTGAGCAATTGGTTTTGGAATGGGGAACGATGATGCAACCAAAACCGCTGCCTAAAACCATTAAACGCGGTCAACCAAGAATTTGTTATGCCAATTGCCAGCGCTTAGTCTTAAAAAACCGCAGCCTTACTTACGTTGAAGGCTATGCAATGGCGCAAGGTGTATCTCTCCCGCTGCATCACGCTTGGTTGCTCGATACTGATGGATGCGCCATCGACCCGACGTGACGTTCTCACCGTTAACCCTTACGGGTATAACGGGAGCTTCTTAAGACTAGAATAGGCATAGTTGCACCCCTTAAGAGCCTGTCGAAGTTTCGCGTTTCACAGGCTGAGTATCCTCGAAGCCTCCACGCGCAGACACCATGAGTCCCACGGCGTTTAATGCTCTATGCAATATGTTGATAGCAGCATTCTCGTCTCTATCCATCGTCAACCCGCACTTGTGGCATTCATGAGTACGAATCGACAATGTTTTAGGAACCTTGACCCCGCAACCAGAACAATCTTGAGACGTACCATGTGGAGGAACCTTAACAACGTGGACGCCGCGTTTCACCGCCACTGCTTCCAGGATTGTTATAAATGCACTCCAGGCTACATCGTAGATTGACTTCGCTAGCTTTGAATTACGGGCTAGGTTTTTTACCTTTAAGTCTTCGACTGCAATTAGGTCATATTTCTTTACCAAGTCGTGAGCAGTTCTGTAGTGGAAATCTTGACGCTGACGGGCTATCCTTTGATGAATTCGGGCTACTTTGTTTTGCTGTTTCTTATAGCGGTTAGAGCCTTCTTTTTGCCTAGATAGACAACGTTGTTGATGCGCCAGATGTCTCTGCGCGAGTCTGTAGTGTTGTTGTACTGGGACGGCTTCACCCTCTGAAGTTGTAAGGAATTCCTTAAGCCCAACGTCCACACCAACCACTGACTTAACATCATCTACTGGCATTGGTGATGGTACGCTGGCATCCTCAATAACAATGCAGAGATACCAGCCATCAGCTTTTTTAACGATGGTTGCTGTTTTTGGTGTAAACCTGTCAGGGATAGGACGATGCAGAACAACTGGAATCATTCCTAATCGAGGAATCCTCAAAATACTGCCTTCTAGAAAGCAGACAGCTTTAGGGTTATTGACTCTAGAAAAACTGATAGACCTTAATTCGCCTTTTTTCTTGAATCGAGGTCTACCACCACGATTCCCAGTCTTATCTGGAATTAACCATCGCTTCCATGCTTTATCTAATCTTTGTAGGTTTAGCTGCTGTACCTCACTATAGATTTCCTTGTATTCTGGAAATAGTTGTTTCGTCTCCTTGAGTGCTGCCTGCTGCGTGTAATAGTCAACCTGTGCAGGAATTTCTCCAATAGGCTCAGAAACGATTGAACAGCGGTCAATCTGACAGCGAGTTAAGTTTAGCCAATCCAACCTTTGACCTAACGCATAATTCCCGTGGCGGCGCAATAATTCCATCCAATTGTCAAGGACGGTAGTTTGCTCTGCGCTGGGTTTAATTCGGTACTGATAGGTTAGGTGCATGATGTTATTATAGCATTATCGGCTACCCAACGGCTTCACAATGACCCAAGATAAAAAATTAAATATTCGGATGTCAGAGCTTCGTCTAGATAAGCTAAGTCAATATGCAGCAGAACAAGATAAAACTATTACTCAAGTTGTTTCTGACTGGATTGATAGATTACATCTTAAACACCAAAAATTATAAGGATTCGCTACCGCTCAGTTTTATATCAGAGTTGGCATTCCCCTCCCGTTAACCCTACGGGTATAACGGTAGACCCCTGCCGACATTAAGTTGGAATTCTAGAAAACAGAAAGGGCGCACCGATGAATTGAGCATTTTTCAGGGGAATTATCTCGAAGATTTTTCGATTTTCAAACAAGGATTCCCGCCTGATGCTCTTGTCTAATCTTTGATTGAATGATACCTATGAACATCATAAACGCAGCTCAAGAATTTGCAATTACCAAACACGGCGCTCAAAAATACGGCGAGTATCCCTACTCCTATCATCTAGCTCAAGTATCTCAAGTGCTGAGCGAATTCGGTTATGCAGCTTCGGAAGCGATTGCAGCAGCGGGATGGTTGCACGATGTGCTAGAAGATACCCCAACTACTTATTCCATGCTTGTGTCCGAATTTGGCAATGAGGTAGCTGATATTGTGTTTGCCGTAACCAGCGAGCCGGGAGGAAACCGAGTCGATCGCTTCCGCAAGAGTGCGCTCAAAATCCAGTCGAACAAAAAAGCTTTGATTGTTAAATTGGCTGATAGAATCGCTAACACCGAAGCTAGCCTCCAAAGCAATCCCAAACTCTATAAAATGTACGTCAAAGAGTTTCCTCTATTCAAAGAACTCCTGTACAATCCGCAGACTGTCGAGCTATTGCCGATGTGGAATCGTCTCATAGAATTGTGCAGTTAATTGAAATACTCACCGACTTGAAGGCGCGGTGATTCTTGACGCTTCATCGGGTTCTGCTAACCGTTGCTAGTCTTACAATCCCTCATCGTCCATTTAGAGTCGTGGCGATTCCCCATCCCGACTTTTTCTATATTTTTAGCAGCATTTTCGTCTCTATCTTGCTCAGTGCCGCAACTTAAACAAAGCACTAAGCGGATAGACAAATCGATTTTGCCCCATTTAAACTCACAATCTGAGCAGATTTGGCTAGTGGGTTCCCATCGACTAATTACTGTGAACTCTCTGCCAAACTTTTCAGACTTAGCTTCGCACAAAGTTCTGAATTCTCTCCAACCTTGCTGGCTAATCGCTCTCGAAAGTTTCCGATTCTTGACCAGGCCCGACACATTTAAATCTTCCAAAACTATCACTTGGTTTTCGTTGACTATTTTGGTTGACAATTTGTGTAGAAAATCTTTGCGGGTATCGGCAATTCGATTGTGCAGCTTAGCAATCTTAATTCGAGTTACATTCCGTCTTTGGGAATCATGAGGCTGGCGAGCCAACTGGCGTTGCAGCTTGCGAACTTTTCGGTCTAGCTTTTTATAGCTAGGACTTTCGGCTTTCTCGCCATTGCTCATCACTGCAAAGGTTTTAATTCCAAGATCGATGCCGATACTTAGATTCTGACGCTCGGACTGAATTGGTTCGATATCTACGACAAAGCTTAGAAAGTACCGATCGGCGCAGTCTTTAATTACCGTAACCGAACTGGGTGCTGATGGCAATTCCCACAGGCGATATTGGGTTGACAATTCCAATCTTGGCTAAATAAACGCCACCGTTTTTCTTTAGGGAAAATCCACGAAGAGTAAATCTGGCCGATTGACTGCTTGTCTTTTTTTTGAACCTAGGATACCGTACTTTTTGCCCTTTTCTTTTCCCTTTGCAGGAATCAAAGAAATTCTTAAAAGCCGTTTCTAAATCGGTTACAGACTGCTGCAAGGGAACACATGACACCTCTTCCAGCCAAGTTCTTTCCTCAGTCTGTTTTGCCCCAGTTATTACTATTTTCTGAAGTTCTGCCGATTTTGGCTTTTTTTCTGATTGTTTACAAAGTGCAAGAGCATCATTCCAGACAACGCGAACACAACCGAATAACTGAGCCAAGCTCTGCTTCTGTTGGTCGGTCGGATAGATTCTGTACTTATACCTTGCTTTCATTTTTTTGGTTGTATTCTTTTTCTATTATACTAGGTTTTGCCAATAGTATTAGAAATAATTAAAGCCGTCCTAAAAGGACGGGGCTTCAGACCCAATTTTTTGGTGATGCAGCTTATTCTCCAGACTCTCTTGCTTCCCAGAGCAATTCTACAATTAGCTGAAAATCTTGAGCGTTTGGTGTATACCCGCAAGCTGCTTCCCACGCTTTGGTTAAAGCCGCCCACTGTTCAGGAGTCTCAGGTTTTTGGCGCACCAGGGTTAGGAAATTGGTTTTGATGCGCGCTTCTGCTGCATCAATCCCAAACCGAACCAGTTGTAGTTCAAATGACGCATCGCTGCTGTGGGCGAGGATGTCGGCGTAGTCGGTGTCCAGTAAATCGATTTGTTCGAGCGGCCAGTCAGTCATTTGATGGATTCTCAGATTATTTAGCTCCTGCCTCACCATTATTTCACGAAGCGTGAAAGTTAAGAGCAAGCGCCAAGATAACAACACGATCGCAAAAGCTTCAAAAGACAGTCATTTCGCAGACAATATTTGAGTTTTGGGGTTGCACAATGAAAATGTACCTTTCGAGAATTCTAAAACTCATGAGCGAGCTAACCCCCAAACATTACTCCAACATCGAAATCAGCATTACCCAAGAACGCCTGCGCCAAGCTCGTTGTAGTTTTAATGTTGCCTTAACTGCGACTTCAGTATTAGCCTGTATTGGTTTTATAGGTGCAGGACTTCTACTACTCGGAAAAGTTTCAGAGGGTACTGTTACCGCATTGGGAAGTGCTGTTAGCTGTGCGGGATGCCTGCGCCTTGCCAAAAATGCAAACGATCGGCTCGATAAGATAGCGCAGGAAACAATGGATGATGAATGATTGGCAAGAAACTGATGCGGAAGGAGCGAAGGTGACACAATTACCATTCGCTCCAAGCACTTCTCGCTATATTTACAGACATCGCCATTCATATTGATATTCTTACCTCAAACGATGCGGATATATACCCGGCGCATAAGCTTCTATGACTCGTCCTGAAGTTGTGTCAGCAACCATTAAGTAGTCGCACTTATCGCATTCAGTTCGAGTTACGTTGCTACTGAAAATATAGTGGCGTTCGGCATGGCTCCCGCAGTTGGGGCAGCGAATAATTTGCACTTGTGATTCTTGATTCATATTCAATAATTCGCTAGGGATGGACGCAGCTCGATGTTGAAGCGCAGCTAAAGTTTGTGTAACGCTCATAGATAATTCCTCACGCCTGGGAATGTTGTTAGATTCGATAACTTCATTTTTACCTAAAGTGGACTGGTTTTTGATGGCAAAGTGACTGAGTTTGTTTGACTTTTGTTTGACTTGTTTCTCAGGTAAGTTTTAATCTAAAATTGATTCCGTTGCCACGAACAAAAACGGGTTATTTATCGAGCTAGCAGTAAACCATCTGCGAAAGTTCGTACTTTTTAATAGCAATCGCAAGTGTTACCAAATATACAAATGAATCTTGATGGGTGCTCGGGTTTAGCCTGAGAAGTGATTGGGAATGCCTGACTTGTGATTAATTGGCACAGGTATCCGAAAAATGTTGTTATGATGGAAAAAAATTGTCAGGGTTAAAACTATGTCGCGATCGCTCAGAGTTGCCCCAGAGCATATTAACCAAGTAAGGTCGGCTCTTAGACAAAATCGATTTCACAGCCAGCAGGCATTGGCTACAAAGATGGAAATTTCCAGAAATACTATTAGTAGTTTTTTCAACGGCAAACCAGTAGATTTTCAGTATTTTGTCCAAATTTGCGATAAGTTAGGGCTGGATTGGGAAGCGATCGCCTATCCCGAAGGCAATCTAGCTGTAGGAACTAAGCAATCTTCCCAGCCTCAAGAACAATCAGAACCCCAAAATACCATTGATATCGATGCTTTGGTGCAAGAGGTACGCGAAAAAGTCAAACCCAGCATCCAAGAATGGTGCAGCACGATGAAAGTGCTGGATATGACTCAACCCATCAAGGTCAGCGATATCTATACCAAAGTCAATATTCTCGAAAAACTAACTGCACGCAACAATACTGCAATCGAAGAACTAGAACAAAATGTAGACCCCTACGAAACCTTTGACCGTTTGGGCATCAGAAAAATTGCCGTACCCCATGCCGATGCCCTAGAAACAGTAAACACTTACCCTAAATTAATGGTTTGGGGTAAACCCGGTGCTGGTAAAACAACTTTCTTAAAGCATTTAGCAATTCAGTGCATTAACGGATCTATTCAAGTCGAACGAGTACCTTTATATATAGAGTTTGAACGATTTGTCATAGAAGATCATCCAAACTTTCAGAAAATGGTTAATCAAATATTAGTCAATTGCGAAGTGAGTGTAAGCGAAAGTAACGAACTATTAAAAGCAGGTCGGATGTTTATTTTAATAGACGGTTTAGATGAAGTTAAAGAAGAAGATAGTCATCGAGCCATCAAACATCTGGACTCTTTTGTCAAGCACTTTCATAAAAATCAGTATGTGATAACTTGTCGGATTGCAGGACAAAAGTTCTGTCCCGACAACTTTGTAGAAGTAGAAGTTGCCGATTTTGATCGGGAACAAATTACTCAATTCGTTTCTAAATGGTTTGACCGTTGGCAGATTCCTAAAAAAAGCGAGAGATTTTTGAAGAAATTGTATTCACCAACTAACGCCTCAATTCAAGAATTAGCCAACAGTCCATTATTGCTAACACTGATGTGTTCAGTCTTCAACGATACGGCAGAGCTATCATCAAACCGCTTTGACCTTTACCGAAATGCTATAGACATACTTCTCGTAAAATGGGATGCTTCTCGCGAAAAAGAACGGCGCAAAATCTATAAAAATTTATCGGGCTCGGGAAAAAGAGATTTGTTGAGCTATGTCGCTTATAAAACCTATAAAAACGGGCAATCCTATTTTACATTAGATACTCTCAAAGAGTACATTGCCGATTATATTAGAAGCTCACCGAATACGGTAACTGAGCGAGAATCTTTGTTGAAAGATAGCGAAGAAATAGTAGATTCAATAGAATCACAACACGGTCTGCTTGTCAAACGCGCTGCACCTAATATTTACTCTTTTTCTCACCTGACGTTTCATGAATATTTCACAGCCCGACAAATTGCGTTTCCTTCTTCACCACCAGAATTCGATGAATTTTTACACAGCTTGCTAACTCACTTGACAGACCCGCGATGGCGGGAAGTATTTTTGCGGGTTACTGAGAGGGTACCAAAGGCTGAGTATATTATATCTTTGATGAAACAAAGGATCGATCAACTTATTGCTCAAGATGCTGATTTACAAGCTTTTTTAGCATGGGTAAATCAGAAGTCTTTATCTTTTAATGCTGAATATAAACAAGCCGCCATTCGGGCTTTTTATATTAATATAGACCTAGAAGTTGATGTAGAGCGCCGATTGGGTTGTTTGATTGATTTTACTTGTACTTGCATTTTTACCTGCGCGAGTTTCTTAGCCCGCGCCCTCAAAAGCGATATTACCCCTGCACTCTTAGATAAAGTTCTCGAACCTGCTTCCAGTCTTGCCAATAACCCCGATATTGACCGCGATAACGCTATTGCCCAAGAGCGCGTTCTAGCATTACGGATTTTGGAATCAGAATATTGGGAGCAGATTGACCCCGATATGAAAGAAAAACTGCAAATTCTTAATGAATCGCTACCTCAGTTGGATGAAGAACATCAAAATCTTAATGAATCGCTACCTCAGTTGGATGAAGAACATCAAAATCTTAATGAATGGGAGAAAATTCATCGGTATAATTGGGTCGCGCAAGTTAAAGTTTTAATAGTGGCAGGTCAAGAAATTAGTGAAGGACATTGGCAAACTATTAACGAAGATAAACAGCATTTACTGAAACAATATTACGAGGCTAATTTATTGCTGTTAGATTGCATGAAGGAAGCTTATATTAGTCCTGAAAAGCGTCAAGAGATAGAGGAAACTTTACTATTGCCTGTTGCTGAAATTGAACGCCTACAGCGCTTGCGCTGCATTAACTAAGTTTTGGAATGGGTACAGCCGAAATTCACGCCAATTGGCGACGCCGAGGCTGACAATAAATCGGCTTGCTTGAGAAAGCAACCGCAACTCGCTCTAATGTTTGGCTTGCTATGCTAAAGTTGTCCGAAAATTAACCCTATGAATTCAATAACTTTGTTGCACAATTTCCTCACCAACACCACCAACATCTTTAATTTCGTGGTGTCTGTCGAACTGGCGGTTGCTTGCATCTGCGGGGTGTGGCAGGGCTTTTGGCACGGTGAAGCAAGTGTTAGCAAAATAGCCCTACTAGCTACAATCACCGCAATCATGTTTCGCTTGTGGCAATCGTGGCCGCATGAGTTTGTGCTGTTAACGGTGTGGCCTCAATGCGCGTTTTGGGTGTTTGTTGGGGGATTAGTCGGCTGCACTTTCAAGTGGGTTTTCGAGCAAGCTGTTGTCCGCAACTGATAAGTTGAGATTTAAACTATTCTGTCAAACCGTAGATTAATGTTGTGGCGTTGTTTTATGCTGCTGATTTGATTTCTTTCGTTTCAGCCATCCTCCCAAACCTAGGGCTATAGCTGAACCAAAGATTGCGGTCGGTTCAGGCACAGGCTCGGCAACCTCGGCGGTTTCAACTATCAGTCTTGTTGCGATAGGAGTCCCACGATAACCCCCCAAGGCGACGTTACCCAAGTTCAAGGCACGAATGCCAAACCCAGCAAAAGCATCGGCGTTTCTAACTCGTTGATTCAAAAACTGAGTTACGTCAAAAGCAAGATCGTAGGTATCGAATGAAGTATTTACAGAGCTTAAGAATGTTCCTGCCTCAAAATCTGATGTTTCGGCTGTGCCGTTTCCAACATAGCCGAAGATACCAAGACTACCAGGGTTACCAATTCCCACCTCAGCTACCTCAAAAGTTGCAATACGAGTGTAAAAAACAGCACTGTTGACAACTGTATTAGGGGTAAAAGGAAAACTGAGATTGAATTCCGCAAACTCTGCGTCTTCAACCTGCGCTGCCTTCCGAATACCGATAGTATTTCTAAGAGGAATCAACAGGTCTCCCAGTCCGTCAGAGTTAGAATCTCTGACTGCAAAGGCGGTAGTAGGTTGCAAGCTAAATGTAGCTGAATAAGCTTCTTGATTAGCTCCTAATGCAAAACCTAAAGCGGTGCAAACAGAAGCAACTGCGACTTTGTGGTAGAGATTGTTCATAACAACTAAATCTCCTTTTATAGTAAACGACTTGACTGGAAAGCTCACTCAGTAATCAAACTATCTAAATACTAGCTAGCTTACTTAAAAAACTATAGTTGTGTATTTAAATT
The DNA here is from genome assembly GCA_036700145.1 of Microcoleus occultus BM001215366. Taxonomy (GTDB): domain Bacteria; phylum Cyanobacteriota; class Cyanobacteriia; order Cyanobacteriales; family Microcoleaceae; genus Microcoleus. Next base: position 13,865 of record JAUBOH010000003.1, on the reverse strand, counting down.
ATTAAATCTTAACCATAAAGTTACCTGCATAAATGCTGTAGAGAGCAGGTAACGATCGCCATTATCAAAACAGAACCGCTGCGAACCATCGCCTCACACCACATCGTCCATCCACCCGCACTCCGCACAATCCCAATGCACCGGGGGCGTTTCGTACTTGGGATAAGTCATTTCACATTGGGGACACCGGCCGGTAAACAAGGGGTGGGTGTCCAAAAGTTCTAGCTGCTGTTCCAAAGTCCATCGCTGCGGAGGTTGCAGGATTAGTTCGCCGTTGTAGTAGGTCGCGCCTGCGGGTTCCCACAATTCCTCTGATGCGGTGTTAGGGTCTGCTCGAAAGTCGGGGCAAGTGTCGGTGTTAGGGCCTGTGGGATGCACGGCACAAATGAGGTGGGGGTTGTGGGCGTAGAGGAGGCAGCGATCACATTCAGGGAGTTTGGGCATGGCGGGCGGGTTAGGTTTTGGTTTTAGTTTTGGTTTAGTTTCCCAAAAATTGGGTTGTTGGGAGCGATCGCGAATGCTGCTGAGCGTCAAGACACTGCTGCTTTGCCCGCATCAAGAATACCTCGCAAAAACTGGACTAATTCAGCAAAGTAATCGGGGTCATTTTCAAGCAACCATTCCGTAAGCATTACTGAGTGTTTGGTTTTCCTAAACTCGACCCGCGCTTCCGAGAATTTGGCAAACAGTACATCGAGTAGTTTAGCTGCGTTAATATTTTTGTCAACCCATTGGGAATTTGATAGCTCCTTTTGAGTAGAAAGTTTGGGAAAATAATCCCTATTTGATTTATTGATTTCGAGCCATTGTCGAACAGCTTCGTTGGCAACCGGTTGTCCTCGTTCCCTATCTTCTTGATTGAGTACGAATGCTATGGCATCGGGATGCAGCAGGTGATTTTCATACATCCGCCGTTCTATGAAGTTAATAGGATGAGGTTTTCTTCTCTGTAAATCTTCAAGCTCCGACTTCGATAAACACTCGCTATCAAATACAAAACCTACAGCAGGAGGGTACAAATTATTGCCACCGCTGAGCCGTTGGTATAAGTCAAACATAACATCAGCAAAGTGAGCCTTCTTTCCCAATAAATCCCCCGTGTTTTTGATGCTGACAATTTTAGTGCCTGTCAAAAGTTTGGGAGCAAGCTTGTCCAATACGAGGGGGAAGCACTGTTCTTCGGTCGGCCCTTCCACCCAGAGAATGGTATCGGCACCGAAAACATCTGATAAACTCACCCCCAGTTCCGCTAAAAGAGAGCGCTGTTCCTTAATATCTCGCGCATTCATCGTTGATGCTATTGTGTAGCCGTCCTCATATCGAAGTTTCACGATAGTTGAGGGATTGGCAGCGGAAATAATCTGGGCTGAATGAGTGGCAATAAAATATTGGTGCTGCGGAAACTCTTTGAGGATTTCTATCAGCTTCTTGACCGCCCCTGGATGCAAATAAGATTGGGGTTCGTCAATGATAATCGGTCTGGGTTCTGGGGAAGCTAACACTGCGTAAAGAATCGCCAGCACCTGACCAGTGCCAGTTCCGCAGTCTGACAAGGAAAATGCCAAATCCCTTCTACCGCTGTCGAGAGATTTTGCGGGCCAAAGTAATATTTCACTGTCTGAACCATGACGGGTCTGCTTCGATAGAATTCGAGTTGAAACCGATCCGAACTGGGGAAACATGGTAGAGACGTAGTGATTGAAACGCTCGTACAGCTTTCTTTTATCTGGCGATTCCAGTAAATGAATAACTTCGGCGAGGTTTGAAGCCCTTGAATTAAGCTCTTCATTGTTTCCAACAGAGCAGTTTCCAACGAACCGCTGGGCTTGCAATTGGGAAATATTGTTTCTGAATTCGTGAAAAAGCGTTACAAAAAAATCTTCCTCTGTATAACTAGAATCTGTTTCATTAGTTTCCTGGTAGAAGGTAAAACGACTGCTAGCATCTTTTTTGATAATATTTTTGTTTCGGCTTTTTGAAGAGCCTATAGTAGATTGTTCAGGTCGATAGTATGTTAATTTGATAGCTGGATCTAAATCTTTGATTAAAATGTCATTCCGCTCTACTGAACTTCCCGTCGATTTTGAAACAGTTAACTCCACATCGTTGGGATTGTCCATCCAATTTTGAAATAAAGCAAGCATTTCATCTGTTGGTAAGTACGAACCGCGATCGGAAGACAATCCTACATAGCAGTTAACTGGTAAATCGTCGAACAGGCGATGAATTTCTGCTTTTGTGAAGATTAAAGTTAATTTAGCAACCGATTCTCGTTTCGGCGTTGAATTGGGTTGGGGAAGCGTTTCGATACTGCGGTGCGGGCTGGTTTCAAAACTCAGGCTCAAAGCTTCCAGCAACGCTGTTTTTCCTGCATTGTTGGCTCCCACAATAATGTTGATGCCGGGTTGGAATTCTAACGCCCCAGAATCCCGGAATGATTTGTAATTAAGCAACTGGAAACGAGAGATGTGCATACCTGTGTTTTGGGGTAAACGATATTTTAAAGAACAAACTTGCCGGCCTCGCTTGCGGGAGCGATCGCGCTTCTGCTCAGTTAATCCCATCTGGCAAGTACAAGTCATCACCCGGAAGTCGCCGCTCGATAATCTCTTTTCGGTTCTCCAACATAACCGAATCAACGAATTTACCAAACCGCAGATTGTACTCTCTTTCAGTGCGCTTGTGGCTGAATGCCGTATCAGCCCGCCGTTCGATGGATTCTGCCATGCTAGCTTGAACTAAAGCTTGAGCTTTTACGTTGCCTTTGGTTGCTTCATTGAGCCAGTATGCCGTAGCTAATGCAATGGGAATGGGCTTGATTAGTTGAGCGTTGCCTTCCACTGGAATGCTTGGAGCTTGTGTAAAATTGTATCCGCCAAAAGGCAAAGCTAAAGCCGATTTTCCAGCGAGAAACTTAGTTAATGCGCTGCCCTTTTTATCCACCGCACCCATAACTCCAATTGCATCGACTTTGTAGCCGCCGTCGGGGAGCTGATAAACACTAAGCGGAATTGCACCTAAAAGGATGGTGGCGGAAATAGCTTTAACTGTCATTTGTTAGTTGATATTAATTGTCAGTGAGATAAGATTGTAGATGCCGCATAGAGTGGTTCTTTAATTGAAACGAGAAATCTCAATCTCACTCTCTTTCTTCTACCCGAAAACCAATGGTTTTTTTGGGTTCTGCCGGATACTGACGAGGTAACTTCATCAAGAAAATGCTAATTTGATTGACGTGTTGGATTAACTCCACGGGTTGCCCCTCTTGAGTGCGGCCGATAAAAGATATCAGAGAAGGATCGCAGTACCTCATGTCTTCGAGAGAAAACACGACTGTTTGACCAAAATTAACGAGCCTAACCCCAACTTCATGCTCGTTATCCAACAAAGAAGTCAAAATCAATAATCAAATTAGCTAGGTGTTCGTAAAACTTGCTGGCACAATTAGCCTGTGATAATGCTACCAATTTTTGAACTTCTTGTTGAGAACTCTGTGTGTTATAAAGCGCCATATATTTCCTCTACTGTCACCACAACTATAAGTCAACCTGCACTGGGATGTTGACTAATCAATCAATTATATCTTTGGTGAAAAAATTAGTTTGCGGACTACCGAACCCAGAAAGTACGGTTTGCAGCACTGCTCGCCGGTTATCGCAACAGCGCACTCGCCCGCCAGCAGAGCGAATTTAACATTAGATAGATATTATTGAGTTCGCTGTTGCGATAGCTCCTATTTAACAGTTTTTAGGGGGCTTCTACATTAAACATTAGATTCAAACTTTTACACAGGCAAAAACAGCGGAAGATACTTAATGTTCCGCTGTTTCTTAGTATTTGAAGACGCGAGTTCAAACTACTTCGTAGTACAGGGTATAGTTTGCTCCATCATCAGTAAACTTACCTTGCTGCTCTCCTTTACCTGCCATATCGCTGCCGACAGTTACTGTACCCAGGTGATCGTCTTTGTCAAATATCCCCGTATCCTCGTCATAAAGTTTAATTTCAGCGGAGGTTGAAAAGTCAACTTCTTTATCAACCGGACGACCCTCTCTGTCGTTAATGCTTTGAGTACCCCAAACCTGCTCGCCGTTGACAATCAAGTAAGCTTCGTCTGGCCCGCCGCTGTCCTCAGTTGTTTCGCAGTAGAGAGATTTAAGTTTTAGTTTCGGCATACTAGCTCCTTCGTTTCATTGTGCGGTTCTTGACTTGACCTCAAAAATATACAAATAATTAATAGAGGGAACCGGAAAATACAGCAATTTTCAGGTGAATAGACCGAGCTTGATTGAACCGCCTTGGGGCATCCTCTTCAGTAATGAAAGCCGCCACATCCGTTCTGGTTCGCACTTGCGCGCTCGCACAAGCCGAGCGCATTCAACTCAACCTCACTCAACACTTTTGCTTCCATCCCGTACAAATCATTCAGCACGGCCTTGACATCAGGAAACGCAAAATATTCCGTCAGCTTACCAATGCGGTAGTTAAACGCTTTGTATCGGTGTTTGAAGTACAGCTCCACATTCCCTCGGTGTTCCCACAATCCCAGCAAGTTGACCGCAACATCCGAGTAATGCGCTCTCACATCCCGCTGCACCTCGGCGATTCGTTCCTCGATCGATCGAGTTGTCACCCCAATTTTATAGAAAATGTTGCCGTTCGCTTTGACCTCAAGAAAATAGAGCGAGTTCACCAAAATCCGGCGAAGCTGCGATCGGTAAATCAGCAAATCAGCCAAGCGTTCGTCCAAACAAGAAAGCCCCGCAGCTTCGGCAATCTCTGCCGATCGCTCTAACTTCATTAACTCCGACAGCAGCAAGGGTTCTTGGACTCGGTTGAACAGCGCCAGGGGAAGAGCACCCACTGGGATTTTGCCGAGGTGAGTGAACTGATAAATGCGTAGGAACGGGGCGTAGCCATCGCCCTCCGACTCTAGCAATCCTTTCAACTGCCACCGAAAGTTTACCAAGTCTTGGGGAATGGCGTAATTTTGTGCGCCGTACTCTTTCCACAGCACTTTCAGTTGCTCTAATTCCTCACCCTTTAACTGAATGTTGAAATTATCGTATAGAGGCAGCGATGGGAAAGCTTTGGTTTTAATCCGCTGCGACACGGGCTTGCAAGTTTCCTCAGTGTGCGCGAAGTGATGTTCTTTCACCGACCCCTTTTTTGCTGTCAATCCGCCACCGCAGTAGAGACAAGCGAGGTTAGTTTTTCCGCGCACAACCTCATCAATGCTCGTCAGTTCGCCGCTGAGAGCAACACCGTATTTTAGCCACATCGTCAAAAGTTCTCCTAAAAGCAGGTTTTCGTAGATGCACCCGCTCCACATGATTCAGGATTCTAACAAATAAGAGAGTTGAGAGCTTCTGGCGGGCGGATTGAGAGAGCGTCACCAATCTGGGAGTTCTTCAGCCGAGGAGTCTGTTTGGGCTTGCGGGTGTCGGTGAGGGGGCAACAGATTTTCTCTTGTCGGGGGAGTTGAATCAGGATCGAAGGAATTGCTGACGTAGGGCTAGGTCAGTTGGCTGCAAATTTCTCAACAAAACTTTTGTCCCATTGGGGAGCGTTCAATTTTCTGGAGGCATCTGTACTTCAAAGCTGGTCAAGTTCATCGCGATTATCCCAGTCTACTAGGGTTGACATACTTGTAGACTGGTATATACTAACTAAAGCGATCGGTACGTTACAACTTTCTAATTTTTTCAGAATAATTTTTATTTGCGCCCAAAGATTCCTTTGGTTGATATGTACGATGAAAATCTTTACCCCTGCTGCTATCATAATATTAGTTGTATTAATTGAATTTTATTTTGACATAACAAATGGTAATAATATAGGTTTAAAACTTTACATTCTCTGTGGTTATATTGTTTTAGGAGGTTCCAGTAAATACATTGATGAAGCCTATGATGAATCGATTTTTGATAAAAAGATTGCATTATTTCTAGCTGCTATATCTATGTTTTTACTGGTTTCTTTAGTTTTGATAGATTACATTTCTGGAATTATTTTCATAGCTGTAGCGGTAGGATTATTAGCAGCGGGTAAGATAGACAACTTAATTTTCAGGCTTTTAACAGTGTCCATCCTTATTTCTGCTTTGTTGAGACTATTATTTTATCCCTTTGCAATCGACTTCTCATCACTATCTAGTTGGTTGTTTGTTTTTATTATCATAGCACTTGCATCTTTTGTAGATGAATGGTTGAATGATTTTAGCGACCGCAATAAAAAGTCCTTGCATTTTGTATTAAAAGTGATTTTTCACAATCGACTTGTTACCAAAATAACTATCTTATTATTTTGTGTTTTAGGGCATAAGCCTAATTTATATTTTTATGCTTTTTTGGGATTTGATGCAGCCTATTCACTGATAGATAACTTGGCAGATAAAGTCAAACAGAAAATTCTCAGAGCAAAACAAAATGCTCTCTATCTGCCCAGGTAAAATTTAAAACCGTTAACTAATCCAGGAAACAAGTAAAATACAAAAAATTATTGAGGAACAAAAATGTCAATCCCCAAAACAAGTAATTCGGTTAGCTGGATTTATTTAATGCTGGCCGTCATTTTAGAAGCAGCCGGTACTATTTACATGAAATTCTCAGATGGTTTCACAAAAATGGTTCCATCGATTTTAATGCTAATTTTTTATGGGATCAGTTTTCTATTTTTAAACTTAGCCGTTAAAAAGTTGGACGTAAGCACAGCCTATGCAATTTTTTCAGGATTGGGAATTGCTCTTGTCGCGATTGGAGGCATTTTCTTTTTTAAAGATCCGATCACAATTTTCAAAGTTACGGCTATTTTCCTAATCGTTATGGGTGTGATTATTTTGAATTTTACAGGTATATCTCATTAATTGGATTCTTTAACCCACATTCCGCACCCCCCAATGGACACGTACACAGATTGAGCAGGTCAAAATGAATCAGTCGAAAGAATAGTGATTGACATACTCCCGCCGCTAATCGGAGTACCGATATAGCGGGGGATTCTTATTCATGGCTCATCGAAGTTCACTTATTGCATCAAATTGCTGATCAGCAACAGCGGTGGTCTTCTCCCCATGCTTTCCCGATTTCTCGGCAGATTCCTCTTGCCCAGAGGTACTGTGTTTATTCCACTCAACTCCAAGAATGTTCAATCCTTTATGCAAGATATTTAAAGCCGCATTTGTATCGCGACAAATCTCAATCTTGCAACTAGGGCATGAATGCGTTCTAGTGCTAAGAGATTTCTTCACTCGATAACCGCAATTAGAGCAATCTTGAGACGTATAGTTTGGCGATACTGCCACAACTGCTTTATCCCAAATCTTGCCGTAGTAGTCTAGCCATTGAGTGTATTGATACCAACCAGCATCGGAAATTGACTTAGCCAAATGATGATTTTTGACCATGTTCGCAATCTGCAAATTCTCGTAGACAACCACATCGTTAGAGTGGACTACGCACCGAGCTTGTTTTATTGCCCAGTCTTTACGCTGTCTTTGGATTTTTAGATGGATTTTGCCTAGTCGTTTTCGCGCTTTGTGATAGTTTTTTGATTGGGGTTTATCACCCTTCACAAACTTTTTGCTTAATCGGCGTTGGGCTTTCTTGAGTTGCTTCTGGGCTTTTTTCAAAAACTGCGGATATATCACGGCATTATCATTTTGGTCTTTGGTGAAAAACTTCAGCCCTAGATCCAACCCGACAACATTACCCGAATATTCCCCTTGCTCTTTACGATCGGCATCAAAACAGAATTGGGCATAATACCCATCTGCTCTCCGCACAATCCGCACACGATTAATTTTCAGCCTATGCAAGTCTTCCTGTGTTTCATTGTTGCAAAATATCGATAATGTTCCAATCTCAAAGCCATCAGTGAATGCGATCGATTTGCAATCATCCGATAGTTTCCAGCCTGAAACTTTATATTCAACAGAGCGACAATGTTTTTTGAACTTTGGAAAACCTTTCTTGCCTACACCTTTTTTACATCGAGCGTAGAAGCTAGAGATAGCAGCCCAAGCGCGTTCAGCACTAGCCTGACGAGCAGCGGAGTTCAGCTTTTTAACAAAGTCAAACTCTTTAGCCAAGTCCTTGCATATGCTGTACAGATCGGCTTTACTCGTACCTTGATTGTCCATCCAATAGCGAACGGCTTTGTTCCGAATGAACTGTGCTGTTCGGATGGCTTCATCAATGGCAGAATATTGCTCTGCTGTACCGTGTTTTAGCTTGGCTTCTCTAACTATCATGAAGCTATGATAGCATGATTTTATCCAGAAAAACTCAGATAAAACACTGAATAAGCAATGAATTTGTGGGCGACAACATGCCTGTCCTCCTTCCGATCTCTATCGTTGGCAAAGCCTCTCGGAACGAGTTATGTCGGGATTGCCCTTCAGGCAATCGTCGCCTCACTCGCATTCATCCCGCCACCAAACGGAGTACCGTTCTGGTGGGGGCATTCTGCTGCGCTAGGTAAAAACACCCAAAAATCTCTGTCACATTCGCATTATCCAGTTGGGGGTGCGGAATGCGGGCTTTTTGCTGTCAATCCACAGTCGGAGTAAACGCAAGCAAGGTTAGTTTTTTCCCGCGCCACTCCATCAATGCCCGCCAGTTCGCCACCAAGAGAGCAAAGCTAAATTTTAGCCACATCGGCAACAATTCTCCGTATTTGCAGGTTTCGCAGATACACCCGAAGCAACGTATTGAGGATTGTAACAAATAAGAAAGGTGAGAGCTTCTGGTTTGGGGGAGAGCGATTGTCATTTGATTTGGAATACGTGACTTTCATCCTGGTATCCTGGCATCTCAAATCTCAAATCTCAAATTGCTCGTCACCAATCTGGGAGTTCTTCAGGTGCGTCGGATTGGGCTTGCGGGTGTTGTGACAGTTGGGATGAGGGCAACGGTGCAGCTAGCCTTTCATCCTGTACGTGGGGAAAAGACGCTTTCCCGGTGTAAGAAAGCATGGAAAGACTCGCGATCGCTCCTCTAACTTGATCCGGCTTCACTTCTAAGTATTTCTGCAATTGGTCTAGGTTGCTGTGACCGCTGATTTCTTGAATAATCCGCAGCGGTATCCCCGCATTGCTCATCTGGGTGAGGGCCGTTCTCCTAAAGCTGTGGGTGGATGCTCCCTCGATGCCGGCGCGATCGAATGCTTCTCTCAAAATTCTGTCTGCTGAATCTGATTGCAAGTGCTTCCAGTGGTGGCAGCGGTGGCGACCTGGGAACAAGTAAGTCTGACCCGCGTGGGGTTTCCAAGATGTCAGGAGACTTCGCAAATCCTCGATCACCGGAATCGTTCTGGTTTGGAGTTTTCCCTTGGTGTTGGCTTTGCGGAAGTTAATCGTAGAGCGGACAGCGCCAGAGTTCGTATAGATATCCTTGACCATCAGGGAACAAGCTTCGGCAATGCGGCAGGCGGTGTAGAGACAAACTCCAAAGAGGGCGCGGTCGCGATCGGTCTGCAAACCATCGTTGAACAAGAGCTCGATTTCCTCTTGGCTGAGTATCTTGGCCTGCCCGTGTCCCTCGATTTTCATGCTTGGTGTATACTCGACCCGACGCGATCGAGTCTGGCATACTTACTGCGTTACTGCATCCGTCGGGAGTATTTCTTAACTTGGCACTTCGCGGGGCTAAAAGATGGGTTAAAGTTCGGGGGTTATATTAAACAAAGACTTATGCTTAACCGAGCTTGAAAAACTAATCAATTGTTAGGAGTGATTTTTTATAACTTACTCAGCAAGCCCTAATTAAAATTGATGTTGCCACTGGAAACATTGAAGTTGCGAGCAATATCCTTCAACCGCAAGAGCGGCTACCATATCTGAAGCTGGGATTAATTCAATTAGATCCCACCTGAATATCTCTTGGGGGTCATCTTGGAAGCGCAACAGCGCTGCTGGTTCTCCCGGTGCAAAGGCGACATCAAACTGCGACAGAGGAATAGAAAGTCCTTTACCAACTGCCTTAACATACGCTTCTTTGCGAGTCCAGCAGGTGAAGAAAGCCTTGTGTTGGAGATGTTCGGGAAGCGAACGCAGCACAGCTTTCTCTACTTCTGAAAAAAACCTTTCAGCAATCTGCTGATAAGGAAGATTTGTGCGAATGCGTTCAATATCTATGCCAATATCTCGATTTTCAGTAATAGCAATCAGAGCAACCCCGTGAGAGTGAGACAAGTTGAAACAAAGAGTATTCTTAGCTAGAGGGGAATCTAAAAAGGGTTTACCATAGAGATTATATCCAAAGTTCAGAGCGCTGGGCTTTATATCGAGATAGCGACTCAGAATTGCCCTTAGCGCACCGCGACTAGCAATAAATTGCTCTCGATCTTTTTGAAAGTAAAAACGCTCCGATCTTGTCAGTTCGTCAGTAGAGAGATTCTGTTGTAAACTTTGCAAGCAAGATGCTGTTTGCTCCAAAAATACCCGCCACACATGAATTTCGTTGCTAGCCAATTTCAGATTTTTCTGTGGCGAATTCCATGAATAAAGAGGAGTGAGCATATATGAATTTGTAATACAGAAGCCCTTTGACATCTATTGCCGTTGCCACAAGCTTTATGGCAGAGAGTTTTCTGCTTTTTTGCAATCGCTACATGATTTCTCATCTTGTGGTTATTGAATTATGTAATACCAATTTAATATGAAGCTGCATAGAATAAAGCTTCCAGAATGAAAGTGTAAGAAGATAGTGAACTCATTTCTTCAGGTGTGATTTGTTGCAGAACCTGATCCAGTCGTTCGCGCAATTCCTTAAGAGTTAGAAACACTTCTCCCTTGAATTGTTGTTTGATAAATTGCCACACTCGTTCAATGGGATTGAGTTCAGGGCTATGGGCTGGTTGACAAACGGGAATCAAGTTATCAGGCCAGTGCAGAGCACTGGTCACATGAGCCCCCGCCTGGTCAAGTTGAATAAGTGCGATGTCATCTCCCAGTTGATGTGAGAGGGCATCAATAAACTCCTGAAATCTTTGAGTATTGAGGCGATCGTATTCTTGACAAAAATGCCAGCCGCTCAAAGGTTCGACCACCCCGTAGAGCCAAAAATTGTCACGTTTCCAGAGTACCGGTGCGCTCGGTTTCACTCCAAACGCCATAATCACTTTCCCTGTTTCTGTTTTAAGTCCCAAGCGGGTCTCGTCTTGACACAAGTAACGCAGCCGTTGTCCCTTTCCAAACAAGCGTTGATAGGTTAACAAGGCTGGGGCGATGTTTTTTTAAAACGCTGATCGGCATTGGGTTCTTGCTTTGCACTTTTGGGACGTGGCACTTTTAATTTAGCTTTAAGTCGGTAGTGGACCCAATGATAGACTGTGGGATATGTCAGGTTCAGTTGATAAGTCTGATTGAGCCACTCCACAATTTCCCCATAACTCTTGAATCCTGGTGGCTGTTCCAGTCTTTCTTGTAATCCGGCGATCGCCTCTGGACTTAAGTGAGGCGATTTTCCGGGTGCACTTTTGACTACCAACAATTCGGATAATCCTCCCTGGCGATACTTTTGCAGCCACGCCCGTTACCGTTGAACCATCACGTCCCAGACGTTCGGCAAGGGTTTTATGTTGAGTGATTTGTCCAGTTTTCAGCCACCACAACATTTGCAACCGTTCTTTCTGACTGGCGGTGCGACTGTTTTTTAGTTGTTGTTCTAAACTCTCTGCACTTTCTGCGATCGCCATAATCAGTTGACGTGCCATAACTCATCACCTCTAAACAGTATCTTTATTCTATGCAACTTCATGTAAAATTGGTATAAGACGGTTTGTTTGTTCATCTTACTTTGAAAAAAAGATATCAAATGGCTTCTCTAGCTTTTCTTAGGTACATAAGGTATGTAATAAGGCTTGAAAGTCCCGATATTCAGAGAATCTTGTCTACCTCATCTTTGTGAAAAAAGCTATACAAATTTTATCGATTAACGTGAGTTCGCTGTCCGACCAAAACACTCATCAGGACGATCGCAATTCCAATCAGTTGAACGAGCGTAAGCGTTTGATGCAGTAAGACGAATCCAATTAGTGTTGCGACTACAGGACTCATCAACCCTAGAGATGAAACAGCCGATGCTTTGAGTTTCTCAATCCCCCGGAACCAAAGCGCATAAGCAAGCCCAGTGCCGATTAAACCCAGATAAACAAAACCCAATAGGTTAGTTGTTGAGACATGAGTTATTGGCCCTTCAATTACGAGGGCGATTGGTAGCAGAACGATTCCGCCAACTGCTAACTGCCATGCTGTAAACACAAGTAGAGAAACTGGGCGTTTCCACCGTTTTACTAGCACAGTTCCTAACCCCATTGTCGCGGCTCCAGCGATCGCGGCAACAATGCCAACACGATCGAGGCGCGCAGTAGGGCCCAGAACCAGCAACCCGACACCAACCAAGCCAGCGATCGCTGCCAGAATAGATAGCTTGGACGGTTTTTCATTCAATATTATCCAGGAAAACCAGACGACCAATAAAGGCTGGATTGAGCCTGCTGTTGCAGCAACGCCACCGGGAAGGCGATAAGCAGCCACAAATAATAGGGCTTGAAAGATGCCGATATTGAGGCCGCCTAAGAGCAAAATACGCCACCACCAAATACCAGACGGCAGTTGTCTCAACCATGCTGTTAGCAGAATACCAATTGGCAGCGATCGCAAGGCCGCCACCATTAGCGGATGGTTAGGCGGCAGGAGTTCAGTCGCTACAACATAAGTCGTTCCCCAGATCGTCGGCGCTAGAGCAGTCAACAGAACATCAGACAGGCGAGCATTAGCTGTCTTCATAGTTTTATCTTAAAACTAAGATACTTAATAGTAAGACTTTAGCATTTATCTTGATGTTAAGATATTTAGTTCTAAGCTTTTAGGTGAGTATTATTTCGATTTAATGAATACCTACCCAGTGGATAAGATTTTGGAGCAATGGCAGCGCGAGCGTCCCGAGTTGGATGTATCGCCAATGGAGGTGATGGGGTGCATACCGCGACTGGCGAAGCACCTCGATCGTTCCATTCAAGAAACGGTTTCCGAGTTTGGGATCAATCCTGGAGATTTCGACGTGCTGGCTACCCTGCGCCGATCGGGGCCTCCCTATCAGCTTTCGCCAACGGATCTGTTTAACACTCTGATGGTTTCATCTGGCACGATGACCCATCGTGTCGATCGTTTAGAACAAGCTGACCTTGTGAAGCGTATTCCCGAGCCGAGAGATCGTCGGGGGATGCTAATCCAGTTGACAGATCGAGGTTTCAACACGATTGAAAAAGCTGTTGAGGCCCATGTTGCCAACGGGCATCGTCTCCTGAGCGTTTTAGACGAAGCGGAACGCAAAATTCTTGCTCAACTGTTGCACAAGCTTCTAATTTCGTTTGAGGAGTAGCGTTAATACTTTTATAGACTTAAGTAGTTAAACAGAATTAATTACACAAAATAGAATCTGAAATTCTCTTCCTGTGAGCCTTGCAAAATTATATCTGTGTAAACATTTCTGTCCATCTACTTAATGACATTGGTGCAAGATATCAGATCGAACCGGACTGATATCATACCCCTATTTTGTCACTCTCACTCTTATGATAACCTGAAATCCTTGTATGAAAAGAGTTTCACAAAAAGCAACGATGATGTTTATCATAGTAGAAAATAAAGCTACAAACCTATCCCAGTAATACTTTAAAACATTACTTTTGATTTTTTTTCGGAGAGTGACAGAAGAGGGATACAGCGGTTTCTGCTGTTATGAGGTACAGTAACAGTAATTAGCTTTCCCAATTCCTTAAATGTTGACGGTTCATTAACTTGAGGGCAACTGCAATGATTTTATCAATCATTGATGTGGTAGTTGGAGCGAAACTTCGTA
>JAUBOH010000002.1:42243-65225 GCA_036700145.1 Microcoleus occultus BM001215366 | reverse complement strand
GATATAGGCCGCCGTGGGCATAGGCCGCCGTGGGCATAGGCCGCCGTGGGCATAGAGCATAGGGCATACATCACTTTATTGAGAACTGCTATAGATCATCTTAAAGCCCTAATCCAAAATCTCAAGTCTCAAATCTCAAATCCTATTGTGCGGCTTCAAAGATCATTTCTTGGAAGTTAATCACATCCGATCGCGGATCGCAGTGAGTGACTTTGACTTCAAATCGATCGCCTATTTCGACCGATCGACCAAACCGCATCGCCAATTCCAAACCCAACTCTTCCAACAAGATCAATCCGAGATTGCTATCTTCCCGCAGCCAGCGCAACATCAAAGCTTCCCAGACTTCTTCAGGGTTGCGACGCAAATATTCCAATCCCCAATAGCGATTAGTTTGGCGTTCGACACTAGAAGCTTCCCTGACTGCTGTACCCAGACACATCACAATATCCTGCATTTCTTCAGGAGAAAAAGGCTGCGGTTCATCGCGCAAATGAGCCTTAATTTGGAAATGAGTCAGCAAATCGGTATAACGCCGGATCGGAGAAGTAACTTGAGTGTATGCTTCCAAACCCAAACTAGAGTGCCTTCCAGGAGTCAAATTCATCTCGCTGCGGGGCATACAGCGACGCACAGCGCAAGCGCGGGCGGGGCCTGCGGGTACAGCCAGCAGTTCTTCCTCTGGTGGGAGTTCCGGCTGGGGCTGATGGCGGTAGGGTATGGCTAGACCGTGAGTTTGACCGTAGCGGGCTGCGACTTCCCCGGCTAAGATCATCATCTCAGCTACTAATAATCGGGCTGTGGAGTCGTCGATGACGTGGATTTTGATTTCATCGCCGTTGACTTTGATCACAGATTCGGGCATGAAAATGCTGATTGCACCTTGGGTTTCCCGCCATTTTTGTCGCAGTTTGGCGAGTGTGGCGATCGCACTTATTTCCGGTTCTGCTTCAATTCCCAACTCCAACATCTCATCTACGTCATCGTAGGTTAAGCGGTAGGTAGGTTTCACGGTGCTGATGTGAATGCTGTAATCTTGGACTGCGCCGGTTTCATCTAAGATCACGCTAAAGCTGAGAGCGCTGCATTCTTTACCTTGAATTAAACTCATCGGCCCAGTTGCCAACTCTGGGGGAAACATGGGTATCATCCCCGTGGGTAGGTAAACTGTGGTGGTGCGCTTTCTAGCTTCCAGGTCGAGTTCGTCTCCGGGGGAGAGTAAGCGGGTGGGATCGGCGATGTGTATCCAGAGGCGCTGCTGGCCGTTTTCCAGGAATTCTAAGCTGAGTCCGTCGTCTATTTCGGTAGTGCTTTCATCGTCAATGGTATAAACCTTGAGGTGAGTCAAATCCAGACGATTGGCTTCTGACTCGCTTGGCAGATTTTCTAAGCAGCGTTGAGCTCCTTCTAACACCTTGGCAGGTAACTGCAGGGGAATTTGGCTACGTCGCAAAAACAGGTTTTCGTGGTGACTCCACAAGCCTAAATCAACTAATAGTTGAAAGGCCGCTTCGGGATTTTCGGAACGTTCTAGGCTGGCTAAAGTTTCTAGGGCTGGGGTGCGGTGTGTTGCTTCTTCTCCCAGGGTGGCAAATCGTTCGAGGGCATCGAGGCGAGTTCGATCGCTACTTGCCCAGTCTACATTTTCCCCAGCCAGTCGTTGCTTGACTCGATCCCAAAATCCTTGGGATTCTTGGTGTCGCTGCTGTTCGACTTCTTGCTGGTGTTTGATTTCGGCTACTTGGGCGGCCGATCGCGGTTCGTAACGATCGCCCTTTTGTTTGAAATACAGTTTGTCTGTTGACAGCAAACAATAGGCTGCATAACATTGGGCCGCAGTGCGATCGGAAAATAGTAGCATTGCCAGGGATTCGGGATCGGCAGTTTCTGCGTCGTCCACTAGCAGTTCCCAAGCTACTTCTAGACTCGATGGATCTGAATAAGCTTCTGCTTCTTTGAGAAATTTGGAAATGTCGGAGGGTTTGTAAGTTTCTCCGACTATTTCGTAGCTGATTTGTTTGGGCGGTATGCTGTGCTGTTGACCGTTTTCGTCTACCACCACCCAGTTTTTTTTGCCGTCGGGGCGATCGGCAACGGCCAGACGACGGTCGCCGTGCACTCTAAATTCGACTAAGGTTCCCTTCTCCACTTGCCAGTTGTATATTTGAGATTTTGGATTTTTACAGTTGCTACTTATCGAGTTTCGAGCTTGCGATTTTAGATTTTGGATGTTGGCAATTTTTCTGGTCACGAGTGAAAGTTAAAATCTAAAAAGTTTTGCTTTTTATTGCTTATTTTTAACTTTTGACTTTTGATTAAGACTTGCGCCGCCGCGACTGTCAATTCTATTTCGCGATTATTTCGCTGCCTTCTCAAAGAGAGAAAGACGTTGTTTTCGCGCAAGTCTTATCCCAGTCCAAAATCTAAAACCCAAAATCCCAAATCCTGTTAACCTTCTTGGTTTACGAAGGGCATCAAAGCTACAATTCTTGCTCTTTTGATGCTTCTGGTCAGGTCTCGCTGCTGTTTTGCCGTCAAACCGGTAATCCGGCGGGGCAAAATTTTACCGCGTTCTGTGACGTATTTTTTGAGTAGATCGACATCTTTGTAGTCGATCGGGTCTCCTGGTTTGATTGGCGAAACGCGCCGGCGGAAGTAAGTCATGGTTCTTTGTTTGTTGACTGTTGACTGTTGACTGTTAACTGTTGACTGTTAACTGTTAGTTATTAGCCGTTAGTTGGTAGCCGTCAGAAAAGCATTTGTTAGTTATCTGCCAGTGCGGGTCAATATAAATTGCCAACTACTGATGACTAATCACTAATGACTAATGACTAATGACTACTTGATCTCTTTGTGAGTCGTGTGCTTGTTGCAGTGGGTGCAGAACTTTTTGAGTTCCAGCCGGGCCGTCGTGTTGCGACGGTTCTTGGTGGTGGTGTACCGAGACACGCCTTTCGAGCGTTTGCTCGCGTTTGTTCGGCACTCAGTACACTCTAGGGTAATTATGATGCGGACGCCTTTAGCCATAATTCTAAATAAATTTCGACTAATTTAAACACAATTTATTATCTTCTCACATTGGTCTGCACTTGGTCAAGCAATCTTCTAACTTTGATGTCGAGGGAGTAGCCGCGCCTGGTGCCGATGACGATCGTACCACTGAGGCGATCGTGGAAAGCTTGAGGAAACCGGGCGGTGTCGGTGAAAGCAACGCTGCAGTCGATCGCCAGGGGCAGCACCAGCAGCACAACGCCCGCATTGGTGGATGTGAGTCCCCCCAAGGCTAGGAAGGCTAAGGCCGCGCAGCCGCCAAGCAAAGCCTCGCGTTTGGACAGTTCTTGCAGGCCGGGAGTGCGATCGAGTCTGGGATCGACAATTTTCATGTCCAAAGCCCAGCGCCCGAGACTTTGACCTTTATTTTTCCTGACGATGGCTACGCGCATTATCAGCCAGAGTAGGAAGAAAAAGATGGTTTGGGCGATCGGATGAGTGCCCAGAAGCAAACTAGGCAGCCAAACGGCAATGCCGTCGATGCAGAAGGCACCGGCGCGGCGGGCGATCGATACTTTGGGAAGGAGAGGAACTAAATCGGAGCTCATAGGCAAAAAAGAATTACTTTAAAATGCGTAAGTCCTGTTTTTATCATAACTCATATCCCACCTTGGCTAACAAACCAATTTTCGATTTTCAAACCATCGAAACCTTGAAAATCAGAAACGTTATTAGTCACTAGAACTAAATTATTACAGTAAGCAATACTCGCAATCTGCCCATCAGCGAATGCAGGAGTTTTGCCTATTTTAGATAATCTAGCCCTTTCCTGTGCGTGCCATTGTGCAGATTTAAGAGCGTAATCAAGGATTGGCATTTTTAGGGGAATTTGACTAATATAAGCTAAAAGCAACTGACTTTTTTTAGATTCTGCTAAACGCCAACATCCGTATAAAAGTTCATGAATAACCACAGTCGCTGTCCCAACCTCTCGTTGATGTTCGCTAAGCTTTTGGGTCACGTTAATATTAGGCTCTAGGCGAGTCGCTTCCGAGATAATATTTGTATCCAATAAATACTTTAAACTCATAGAGCAACTTCCCTGCCCACTGAACGATGGCGCAAATCCGCAAAATCGGCATCCTCAAAAGTAATCCCTTCCTGTTTCATTACTTGTCTAAACTTCAATGCCATATCCCAGAACCCATCAGAGTTCGTCTCCTCATCCTCCAATAAATCTGCGATCAAATCATCAACGCTTCCTCTCTTTGCTGTCCCATCCTTAAAAGCCTGCATCACTTCGTGAGCATTCGCCAAAATTTCAGCCCGCTGATTTTCAATTCGTTGCTTGCGGATTAAATCAAACAACTGAGCCCGATCTTCTATTGATAAACTTTGAACCTGAGCGATAATTTCTTGTAAGGTCATCATACAGCCTCCCATAAACTAAAATAAACGAAATATTTCGCCTCTGCCAAAACCCAATCCTTAATTAAACGACTTAACCCTATTCCGTCACAATATCTACCTTACAACCTAGTATATCTTGCAAATCCATCAAGAGCATCGCTGGGAACCAAGGCGAAATTTTCTGTAAATCATACTCCACCAACAGATCAATATCGCTACTTTTTGTCTCCTCACCCCGCGCCACCGAACCAAACACCCGCACATTAAGCGCCCCATGTCGCAGCGCCACCGCCAGAATCTCCTTGCGCTTGGACTATAATAACTGTTGTAGTTTCATCATACAATTTCCTCAAGCATCAATTTAATAAAAACTGCGTAATGTCTCCAAAAGTGCGATCGCCCCGTCCCAAAACCCCGCTAAGGCAACTGTTAATCAGAATTGCCCTTGCCGTAATTGCTGCTATTATTGCCTTCAACATTCCTCACTCCTTATTTCCCGTGTTTAGAGAACCCGTATCCGAAGCAACGCCGCCGCCAGAAATCCAGAACGTGCTCGCCGGAAAGCGCAAAATTGTGACAGTGGGCGACAGCATCACCGAAGCCGGGAAATACCCCGGAGGTTACGTTTGGCTGCTGCAACGCTATCTGAATGCCCTTTATCCCGATCGCAAAATCGAAATTGTCAACGCCGGAATTTCCGGTAACAAAGCGACTGATATGCAAGCGCGGTTCCAGAAAGATGCGATCGACAAAAAGCCAGATTTAGTCACGATTAACGCCGGAGTCAACGACGTTTGGCACGCTTTCTTCGACTTCCAAAACCTTCAGTTTTATCCGCAAGGCAACTTGCCCACGGGAGTGCCACTAGCAGAATATCGGGATAAAATAACTCAAATGGTGCTGTCTGCAAAAGCAGCAGGAATTCGAGTCGTGCTGCTTTCTCCTACTCCAATTCGCGAGATTCTCGACGGGCCAGAAAATCGCCGATTGCAAGAATACGTTGCCGCGATGCGAGAAATTGCCTTTCAAAATAAGTGCTTGTTTATTGATTTGAATGCGCCTTTTCGGGAAGTTATCGGCACCTATCAAAGACACGCGGGTAAAACTCTGAATTTGTTAGCCGCAGATGGAGTTCACCCCAATCCGTCGGGATATCGAATTATTGCTTTTACCATCTTGCGCGGTTTGGGCGTACCCGCCAAGGATATTGAGAATTTGGAAGTCAAAAATTGAATCTTTGAATTTAGTTAACTGTTGACTGTTGACTGCTAATTGAAAGTATCCAGGGTACAAGCATCCTAATTTATCTCTGCGGTAAAATCTAAAATCATTCAATTGGCGGATGATACCGCTTCAACCAACAGCTACCAATAATCACCAACGCCACCACAACAATAATTTCCGTCCAAAAAAACGAAAGGAAATCGCTTGCAGTTCCCACCGGAGGTACTCCCGGCTGGGCGTTGCGAATTGCCGGAAAAGCAAACAGCATCACACCAGTCCAACTCAGCATTCCCACTTCCGGCAAGTTGCCCGATTTCATCACTTTCAATGCTAGCAAAAGCGCCAAAATTGACAGCACCCACATGATGACAATAATCACCAAGGCAAAGAATTTAACCGGAATTGAGCGAGTTGCAGCAACATCGATATAAATAAAGATAGATGAATTCTCTTCCAGCGGTTCGTAACTAATATCAAAACCGGGAACATCGGCATGGAACTTAAATTCCAGCGGCACGGGATTGAGTTCAAACGGAGCAAATTTTTTGCCTATAGAAGCCAGCGGATCGATCGAGATAGCTACTTTAGTAATGTGCTTGTCAAACGGATAATTGTTAATTTTGCCCTTGACTAAGTTGAATTTTAATGCAGGCACAATCATCGGTTTGCCTTCTTTAAAGGTGATTTCCGAATCCTCTACATTTGCGCCGTTTACTGTCATTAGCAAGTCTTGAGCCGGGTAAGTTGGCCCTTTTTTATAGATACCTTTGAGTTCAAACTGCAAGCGGGTTTCTAATTCATTTTTAATCGGATCGACTCCAATTACAGTCATTTTGACCTCAACCAAGCCTTTGGGGGCTACAGCGCTATCTGGAGAGGCGCTGTAGGGTTCTTGGGCATTAGCATTGTGAGAGTAAATAGATAAGATAATTGCCAAAATTACGGCGACACTGCAAATTAAAATAAGTATTTTTTTGAGATGAGATTTGTTGACAGTTTGCATTTATTATGGAATTTTTTACATCTTGAATTGTGCTTAGCACTCCCCGCAGTCCGCCAGGGGTTTAAACCCCTGGCGTCGGGCTAAAGTCGGTTAAAACCGACTAAATAAACTCGATAAATAATAAATGTTGGTTTTAGTCCTCTTTGAGAGGACTTTCGCTGTGAGCCGGGGGTTGAAACGAACGGCGGGCTGTGGCGAGCGGCGCAAGAACCAGGCGAATCAACGCGCAACTACGAACCGATAGAAAGCAGTACATTTGGTGTAAAACTGCCGTGCAAACCGTAAGGAATGTGCTGTTTTAAATGCAAGCGCGCTACAGGGCCTTTGGTGATGTCGCGAGCATCTAAAATCACTAAGGTCGATCGATGTTTAGCTGCATCATACATCAAAACCAGCAGCCAGCCGTCATCCTCAGCAACAGCATCGGGACGGGCCACAAACACCGGTTCCCCAGCAAAACCGCGCGGCGCCACACTCCAAAGTTGCCTTTCACCAGTCAAGAAATCTATTTTGAGAATAGCTTGCAAAGGAGCATTACCAGTCGGAGAATCGGCGGCGCCGATATAAAGATAGCGGTAAGGCTGTCCGACATTATTCGGATGCAAAGTCGGAAACTCGCAGCACCGAGTTTCAACAACTTGATGCTGCACAGTTTTCTCTTGTAAGTTGAGCTGAAACCGCCATAATTCTCCGGCGGGAATGGTGTTAAAATCAATCTCCAAAAAATCGCCGTCATGTTCTACAGTTGGAAATGATTCGTAACAAACTGAATCTACAAAAACTTCGCCTTCTTCTTCCCATGCGTTGCAGTGGTGAAAGACAAAACAAGGTTCTGTTTCTAATATCTTCACCTCGTCAGTGCCGTTGCGGGGAATTAAAATTGCTTGCGTGGGCTTATTTGGCGAAAATTGAATGCACTGGGCTGCACTCCGAAATCCTAACAAGAACAGCAGCGGATTGAAGCTGACGGGATTTTGGAAAAATATGCAGTAATTAGGGGTAATTACCATGTCGTGCAAGAAGGCAAAACCCGGGATTGCATGGGCGTGTTTCTGCAATAGTTTGCCGCTTTCGTCGAATTCGTAAATGGTAATTGTACTCGACAAACCGGGCTTGACAGAAAAGTTGATTAATCTGTCTCCGGCTCCATTTTTCCCTTTTTCAATTCTCGGGTGGGCGGCGAAGGCTTCGCCCGGTTCCAAAATGCCGTCTAGGGTGTCTAAACCGAGGGTTTCTAGGGTGCGGGGGTCGAGTCTGTAGGGCTGTGCTGCTTCCCATAGTGCTAGCAGTTTGTCGCCCCAATAAATGATGTTGGTGTTGGCTATGTTTTTGATTTTGACATCAAAGATGTTGGCTAACCAGCCGCCCGCTTTCTGTGTGCCGAAAACGCCTCGGTGCAAGATTTTTCCGGCTTTTTGTTCTGCTAAATAGCCTTCGGTGCGGACGAATCGGTTGCGGAAATGGGCGCGGCCTTCGGTAAGTACGATCGAACAAATCATCCCGTCGCCGTCAAACGGGTGGTGGATGCGATCGCCGTTGACATCCAACAATCCGGGCCCGTTGCGAAAGAATGTGCCTTGCAAGCCGGCGGGGATTTCGCCTTCTATGTCGTCAATCCAGTAGTCGGATTCGTTGGGTTGGGATTCGTAGCCGCGCTGCCAGTCTGTGCGATCGTATGATAAGGTTTTGGCTGCTGTTTTGGCTTGGGAAGTTTCTAAGTTTTGCATGGGTAGAATAAGCTTTTATTGATTTAACCGCAGAGAACACAGAGATTGACAGAGATTGGCAGAGGGGAGATTGGGAAAGAGACATAACAACATTCGTCAGAATTGATGAAATCTAAAATTTTGTATTCTGACTAATGACTACTGACTACTGACTACTGACTGCTGACTACTGACTACTGACTTCATTTGCTATCTGCGGTGCGGTTTTCCGAGATTACTGTCGGTACTAAGTCGGGAAAGTATTCGGGCATGAAATGCTGTCCGCCCGGTTTGGAACAGCCCATTTCTGGTTCTAATACTGGTAGAGAATGTTGGTAGTCGGGTTCGCCGCTTTCTGTGCTGTCGGCGGGTAGCCAATTTAAGAATGGTAGGGGCAGAAGTGTGGACAGGTTGGTGATGACAACTAGCAGCCAGAGATTGTCGAAATTGCGATCGGTAATTCCCAGCCAGTGAGTCAAAACTGCACCGCCTTCGTAGGAAATAATTCCTGCTAAGTTGGTGACTGACATCAACACCGCGAATAAAGTTGCTTCGACGCCTCGGGGACACAATCGTGCCGAGAGTACCAGCACCGGCATATAAGCAATTTGTCCGATTACTGTCAGGATCAGGCTATCTCCAATACTGAACCACTGATCGTCAATTCCCAAACTGCGGTTGGCATGAGTTACTAATAATAAAGTAGTCATGCCCAAAGCAGTCGCAATCACTGTTGACCAGCCGAAAATTACTCGAAATGGAATTGCTTTGAGAAAGCGCTGAAAGAGCCAGATTCCGGCAAGGGCGGCAAGGCTGGTAACGAGGCGCACTCGGCCGAGAAATTCGGGTTGAAAGCCTAATTCGTTGGTGGTGAAAAAGAAGAAGGCGGAGTCTGAACTTGGGGTGGCTTGCCACAGGAAGAGAAAGGCGGTGGGCAGCCAAATTGTTTTTTGGCTAACAGCTTGTCGCAGTTGTTTTAGTTGGTCTTTGACAGTTTCAAAGTCGGTTTTTTTAGCGGTTTTTTCTTCAGCAATTAACCAAGCTGTTGCTGATACAATTAGCGGGAAAGATGCGGTGATTAAAAAGATAGTGTGGGTGCTGAAGTTTTGCAGCAGGGAACCGCTGAGGTAGGCGGTAATTAGTCCGCCGAGGGCTGAAGCACCCCAAGATAAGGATTGCAGGGAACCGGCGTCGGTAACGGATTCTTTTCTGGCGCGTTCGACTACCAGGGAGTCGGCGATGACATCGCTGACGGCGAGTGAAAGGGAACTCAGGGCGATCGCCCCTGTAGCGGCTAACGGCGTGTGTACGATCGTGGCGAGCCCCACCCATGCTGAGGTACCCAACAGCCCGGAAAGGACGATGTAAGGGCGTCTGCGGTAGCCGAATATTGGCAACCCGTCGGACATGAAGCCGAACAGGGGTTTGATAATCCAAGGTAGGGCGACGACGCCCAGCATTGCTGAAACTTCGGCGGGAGTCATGCCCAGTTCGTCTTTGAGAAAGAAGCTGACCGCTAAGCGAGCCAGTCCGAGAATGCCTTGGACGAAGTAAATCAGTAAGATGGCTATGAGTTCGGGGGTTGGCTCATTCCCGAAGAATACTTTTTCTTTTAAGGATTCTTTGAGTTTGCTGGCGCCAGAGGGGGAAAGGAGCATTTGAGCAATATTTCTTAATGAATCTCAATATTTATAACACATTCTTAACGAGTTGCGGTGACTGTCGGAGGTGGGATGCCAGATTGACGGGGATCTGCCAGCGACTATAGAATTGAAATTACTTCAAATTAAATCGTGTTTTGTAATAATGAAAACAGAAATTAGAATTGTTTCTCTGGCGGTTGCTGCGATTTTAGGAGGATGGGCTAATTTAGCCTTAGCTTTACCTGTTGCTAACCAGCAAGGAGATTATCCGGTGCCACCTGCGAGGGCGCGAGGTAATAGACAGGTAAATTGGTTGGTTGTTGACTCGGATGCTCAAGGGTTGAATTGTCGCATGGCTAAGAAATTTCAATCGATTTCTGTAGACGGTATTGATGCGCCAGATGAGTTATTTGCCAGAAATAAACACAATGTTTCGCAGTGGCCAGTGGTGACTGTTTTTCGGCGGGGACAACGCTTGGAAGCGGTGACGGGAAATAATGCTAATCAAATTATGATTTCTGACAATCAAGGCAAGGGTTGGCTGCCTGTTTCCACGGATAAAGGCAATTGTTTTGTGCGGGCTAACAGCCGTTTCATTAAACCGATTCGCGAAAATCCTACTACTTTAAAACCGTTAGAATAGATAAACGAACCGCGAAGACGCAAAGGACGTTAAGGAAGAGAAGAGAGTGTATGCAACTGCTGCAAGGACTGTTATATGATTATCAATCCTGAAAATGTCCCGGAACGTACAGGCTCGAATTATCCCCAGCCATTCAAATCTGCTGTGGCGGGAAGAGTTAAAAAACGCTTGGGCGATGCTGCCGGATTGCAGAATTTTGGGGTGAATTTGGTGAGACTTGCGCCGGGAAGTTGTTCTGCTCTGAGACATTGGCACACTCGTCAAGATGAGTTAATCTATGTTCTGGAAGGGGAAGTTACTTTGATTGCTAATTCGGGGGAGCAAGTGCTGCAACCGGGTATGGCGGCGGGTTTTCCGGCTGGCGAGGCAGAGGGTCATCATTTAGTCAACCGATCGAATGCAGATGTTGTTTATCTGGAAGTTGGCGATCGCACTTCTGGCGATTCAGCTAATTACCCAGATGATGACTTAATCGCGAAGGCTAGCGACAATGGTTGGATTTTTACGCACAAAAACGGCGAGCTTTATGAGAGTTGAAAAAATATGAGTCAAGTGAATCTTTGGAGTTCGGCGGAACACGCTTTGTGGTATCTTGCTAAAGCCGATCGCATTCCTCATCGCACTGAAGGTGAAGCGGTTTTGTTGGAGGAAGTGCCGAAAACTGTTAAGCGAATTCTGGATGTGGGTACGGGAGATGGGCGGTTGTTGGGTCTGCTGAAGTGCGATCGACCAAATGTTGAATGTGTGGCGATCGACTTTTCGCCGACAATGCTGGAAAAAGCCAGAATTCGCTTTGCTGATGACAAAAATGTCACGGTAATCGAGCACAATTTTGATGAACCTCTGCCGGATTTGGGCAAGTTTGATGCGGTTGTTTCTAGTTTTGCCATACATCACGTTGAGGACGAGCGCAAATTTTCGCTTTACACCGAGATTTTCGAGCTTTTGGAACCCGGAGGCATTTTTGGCAATTTGGAGCACGTAGCGTCCGCAACAGAGGCTTTGCACCAGAAATTTAGAGAGGCGCTTGGTATTAGCGATTCGCCAGACGATCCTTCTAATAAATTGCTGGATGTGGAAACGCAACTGCGCTGGTTTAGAGAAATTGGTTTTACAGATGCAGACTGTTATTGGAAGTGGCGGGAACTCGCTTTATTAGTCGGTGTCAAACCTGTTTAGATATCGGTAAGGACACGGCAGTGCCGTGTCCCTACAAATTAAATTAAATCAGGTACTTGAGGTTTGATTCGGCGATCGTACCAGTTCATTAACGGGGTGGCAGTAATGCCGTGCACGATCACAGAAATTACGATCGTTGTAAAGGTAATCCAGGCAATTTTTTCGGCGGTTTCGCCTTTCAACTCGTGACCGAAGGCATAGGTAAGATAATAGATAGAACCGACGCCCCGAATGCCGAACCAACCGCACAGCCAGCGGCTGGCGGGATGCAAACGACTGCCGATCGTACTGATCCAAGCTCCCACAGGCCGAATTAAAAAAATTAACAATCCACCTACTAAGAAGGAGTATCCTCCATATGCCAACATAGGTTGTAGGCGTAGGAGCGAACCTAATAGTAAAATAGTTGCTACTTCCATTAATTTTTCAATGCGCTCGGTAAAGTGCAGTTGGGAAAGCGGTTTTTCGGGGTCGCGGTAACTCCGCTGCACCACAATTCCTGCTACAAAAACTGCGAGAAATCCGTAGCCGTTGACCACTTCTGTGAGCGAATAGGTGAGCAGAATTGTGCTCAGAGCAATGAAATCTTCCATTAGTTCGTCGGCGGGTCGGTAGCGTTGGAGTTGTCGATCGATCCAGGTGACGGCTTTAGCTACTAAAATTCCCATAACGATACCTGCTGCGATCGCCCAAATCAAGTCAACTGCTACCCACTGCGAAAACCAGTTCGGTAAATTACCATCTTTTAGCGCATAAATTCCGAAATAAACAAAGGGAAAAGCTAAAGCATCGTTCAAACCGCCTTCCGATGTTAAACCAAAACGCAATTCATCGCGATCGTCTATATGTGCTAACTGAACTTCTGAGGCTAAAACTGGATCGGTGGGGGCGAGAATTGCTCCCAATAAAATCGCAGCCCCCCAATCTAATTTCACAAACCAATGACCGATCGCAGCAACAGCAAAAATCGAAATCGGCATTAAAAAACCGATCAGCCGCGCTGTGGAATTCCAGGCCCAAAGTTGCAGCGGGCGATTCATTTTTAAGCCACAACTGAACAGAGAAACAATAACTACAAATTCTGTGATTCTTTCTAAAAATTGAGCTTCGGGGCGCAATTCAATAAGTTTGACACCGTAGGGCCCCAATCCGATACCGACAATTAGATAAATTAAGGCATAAGATACAGGGAATCGCGAAATCCATCCCGAACCCAAGGTGACGGTCAGCAGGAGGATGCCAATAACTAGCAACTTTAGAATGTAATTATCTACCATAGCGATCGCACTTTTGATAAGGTTTAACAAGTGCGATTTTGACAGGTAAAAGCTTCTGGCGCATCCGCCGCCAGCTAGAGTCTGCTATCCTCCGAAAGTTATATTTATTTGTGATTTGTGATTTGTGATTTGTGATTTGTGATTTGTGATTTGTGATTTGTGATCTGTAGCAACTGACTAATGACTAATGACTAATGACTAATGACTACTGACTACTGACTTTTTTCGGTAGCGATGATGTGCAAATCTACGTGTGTAAGCGATCGCACTAACTGTTGAGTCAAAGAACCCCGCAGCAGCAATTTCCAGCGGGATTGCTGGCTTTCGCCAATCACAATTTGAGTAATGCGATACTGTTTAGCTACGTCGGAAATTGCTTTGGCTATATTCGGACTCTGCACCCGCAGAAATTGCCCGTTAAATTCTTGGCAAAGCTTCTCACAAGTTTCAACGTGCAAGCTTTCGGATTTTGTTAAAAATCGATCGGGATTATCGACAAATAGAGCATAAAACGGAGCATTCATGTAGTTAGAAATTCTCCCGCCCCGCCGCAGCAGTTGCAAGGAATTGGGAAAAGTCGAGACGCATACTAAAACTCGTTCGTGAATGTTGCAAGATTGACCTTTTAAAGTTGCTGCGTCGTCTTCAACACTATCTGCTACCTCTCGCAGCGCCAGTTCTCGCAAAGCAATTAAATGACGGCGCTGGAAAAAGTTTTCTAATGATTGTTCAATTTTTTCGGGAGCGTATATTTTGCCTTCTAGCAACCGTTCTTCTAAGGTTTCCGGTGTGACATCAACAACGATTACTTCGTCAGCTTCTTCCAGCACGCGATCGGGAACTCGCTCTCGCACGACAACTCCGGTAATTCGTGCTACTAAATCGTTGAGACTTTCGATGTGTTGAATGTTGAGGGTGGAGAAAACGTCAATGCCAGCATTTAGGATTTGTTCGACATCTTGATAGCGCTTTTCTAGGAGAGAACCTGGAACGTTTGTATGAGCCAGTTCGTCTACTAATACTAGTTGAGGGTGGCGTGCTATGACAGCTTCTGTATCCATTTCTGTTAGAGTTTTTACGCCGCGCTGCATTTGTTTTCGCGGCACTATTTCCAGTCCCTCGCCTTTGGCTGCTGTCTCTTTTCGCCCGTGAGTTTCTAACAGTCCGACGGCGACATCAATGCCTTCAGATTTGAGCCTGTGCCCTTCTTCCAGCATTCGGAAAGTTTTGCCGACACCCGGGGCCATGCCGATAAATATTTTGTGCTTTCCTCGGCGGCGGGTGCGATCGTAAGTGCGGTTTGGTTGGGCGTAAACCGCGTTCGGATCGTTTGGGAGCTCGCTAGTATGAATCATAGCTGAGTAGTGAGTAGTGAGTTGTCAGTTGTCAGTTGTCAGTTGTCAGTTGTCAGTTGTCAGTTGACAGTTGGCAGTTGGCGGTTGCTACGAATAACAAATAACCAATAACAAATAACAACTGACTACTGAGTATTATAAACCGTCGAGTGCTAAATTCAGTTTGAGGACGTTAACTCCCGGTTCGCCGAAAATGCCGAGAAATCTGCCATCTGTATTTTTGGCTACCAACATTTCTACTTGATTGAGATTGAGCGATCGCACCGTTGCTATCCTCTGACTTTGCGATCGGGCGGCCTCTACGCTAATGTGCGGATCGAGGCTAGAACCAGAGGTATAGACTAAATCAGCAGTCGGTTTGATGCCCGCTTTGTTGAGACGGTCAATTTCAACTTGAACGCCCTGAAAACCATCTTTCTCATTACCTCGCTTCAGCAGATCCGAATTGCTCGGAGCAAGATTACTAGCACCCGAAACGCCCGTTCTCTGACTTAAGTTATCTGCCTTTGTCGGGTCATAATCTGAAGCCGCAAAGCTGCTGTAATTTGTGGTGCTGGGGCGGCTCCAAAAATATTTATCCGAGGCGAAAGGTTGACCGATTAACGAGGAACCGACTACAACTCCCTGCTTAGTAATTAAGCTGCCGTTGGCCTGCGAATTGAAAGCAACTTGACCGATTAGGAGCAGGATCAAGGGATAAATAATGGCTGTGATTCCCCACAGCACTAAAGTAACGCGAATTGCTCTGATTAATTCTCTCATAAATCACTTAACTCAATGATTAGCTACTTGGTAATTCTTGGTTGACGATATTTGCCTAGAATCTTTCCGGCTGAAAAATCACGACGAACAAATAAACTGCGAGTCCGACAATTACCAAACCCAAGAGACTTAAACCCCACGCAGCTTTTTTGGTTAAACCTTCATCCGCAGCCGCATAAACAGCAGGGGCAATTATCAAGTTAAAGCACATTACTAGAAATAGCTGCACCGGGATTGGGTGGCGCTGCCAAAGCATTTGTGCTAACTCAATTGTTTCTTGTAAATCCCTTGGCAAAACATCATTCAGTAAATCATTCCGTTTCATAAATTCTCCTTGTTTTGGGAATAAGTATCTGTCTTTCTATTGGATGATTTTTGTTGGGAATTGAGGCAGAGCCTCTGGATCTGCGTTCCCAGGCAGAGTCGGGGAACGAGCTTAAATGACTGCTGACTAATGACTAATGACTAATGACTTCTGTTATGCTAACCCAACGGCGTCAATCAAAACATCGATAACTTTGATAGCAATAAACGGTGCAACTGCCCCGCCCAATCCGTAGATTAAAATGTTCCGCTGCAACAGTTGATTTGCGCTCAAAGGTCTAAATTTTACCCCGGTTAATGCTAAGGGAATCAAAGCCGGAATAATCAAAGCATTGTAAATTAATGCTGACAGAACCGCCGACTGTCCGCTAGCTAAACCCATAACGTTTAAAGCGCCAACCGGGGCAAACATTGCGGGAATAATTGCAAAATATTTGGCAATGTCGTTCGCTAGGGAAAACGTAGTCAGTGCGCCGCGAGTAATCAGCAACTGTTTGCCAATTGTCACTAAATCAATCAGTTTTGTAGGGTCAGAATCTAAGTCCACCATGTTTGCAGCTTCCTTGGCTGCTTGGGTTCCAGAATTCATCGCCAAGCCTACGTTTGCTTGGGCTAGTGCGGGTGCGTCGTTGGTTCCGTCTCCCGTCATTGCTACTAATTTGCCCTCTGCTTGTTGCTTGCGAATTACTTCAATTTTGTCCTCTGGAGTTGCTTCGGCAATGAAGTCATCAACGCCAGCTTCGTCGGCAATTACTGATGCTGTAATCCGGTTGTCTCCGGTGAGCATGATGGTGCGGATGCCCATTTTTCGCAGTTGGTCAAATCGATCGCGAATCCCCGGTTTAATAATATCTTTCAAGTAGATAATGCCGTAGGTGTCGCTACCTTGACAAACTCCCAATGGTGTGCCTCCAAGCCGAGAAACTCGCTCGTAAGCTTCGTCAAGATCCGGGCCGAAGTTGCCGCCGCGCGATCGCACAAAACCCTTCACCGCATCCACCGCACCCTTGCGAACCTCCGTACCATCAGGCAAATCCGTGCCAGACATCCGCGTTTTTGCTGAAAAATCCAGCCCGGTTGCGTTAGCGCGATCGAAATTGACTGTAGCGCCCAATTTTTCGGCCAAACGGACGATCGACTTTCCCTCCGGCGTCTCATCAAAAACGCTCCCAGCCAGGGCTATGTGCGCCATATCCTCCAACGAATGACCATTTACGGGGATAAACTCCTCGGCTAAACGGTTGCCCAGCGTGATCGTCCCCGTTTTGTCCAAAATCAGCGTATTCACGTCGCCACAAGCCTCCACCGCTCGTCCAGAGGTCGCTATCACGTTAAACTGAGCCACGCGATCCATCCCTGCAATCCCGATCGCACTTAGCAAACCGCCGATCGTCGTCGGAATCAGCGCCACCAGCAGCGAAATCAGCGTCACCACGCCCACAGGGGTTTTCACGTAAGTTCCCACTGGCGGAATCGTCGAAACCACAATCAAAAACACCAGAGTCAGCACCGCCAGCAGCACCGTCAGCGCGATCTCGTTCGGCGTTTTCGACCTTTCAGCGCCCTCCACCAGCGCGATCATCCTGTCCAAAAACCCCTTACCGGGGTCGGCCATCACCCGCAGTGTCAGTTCGTCGGAGAGGATGCGCGTACCGCCGGTAACGGAACTGGCGATGTCCGAACCCGGTTCCTTGAGCACTGGCGCCGATTCGCCAGTGATTGCTGATTCGTCCACCGACGCGACACCTGCAATCACTTCGCCGTCGGAAGGAATGACATCGCCTGCGATCACTTTAATTTGGTCGCCGCGTCTCAGGGATGTTGAACTAACTTCTTGAATTGAACCGTCTGGTAGGAGTTTGCGGGCTGTGGTGTCCGCTTTGGTCGATCGCAGTGCATCTGCTTGCGCTTTGCCGCGCCCTTCGGCTACGGCTTCGGCAAAATTAGCAAATACCAAAGTGAAGAACAAAATAAACGTGACTAAACCGTTGAAAACTACCTGATTTTTGCCGGGAACCGGGCCGAACAGCGTCGGATCGATCGTCAAAAGTGCAGTAACAATTGTGCCTACCCACACCACAAACATCACCGGATTTTTCAGCATCACCCGAGGATCTAGTTTGACAAAAGCTTGTTTGAAAGCTCTTTGGTAAAGGCCTTTTGTATTTGCTTTTGGTGTGTGTCGGCGGGACTCGCGAGAGCCCCCGCGAGGGTTTTTTGGGGAATCGGGGGTATTGGAAGAAGCCATATCGATTTGGGATTTTTAATGAACCACAGAGAACACAGAGAACACAGAGAAAGAGAAGAGTGAGGTTGACAATTTTTCGCTACAGAGGTGGAGGTGTTGGTGTTGCTAAAGGTGTTGGCGTTGCTAAAGGCGATGGTGTTACTTCAGGTGTTGTCGCTTCAGGCGAAGGCGTTGCTAAAGGCGATGGTGTTCCTAAAGGGGAAGGCGTTACTAAAGGCGATGGTGTTCCTAAAGGCGAAGGCGTTGCTTCAGGTAAAGGTGCAGTAGGTAAAGGTGCAGTTATCGGTGCCGGTTCCAACTTAGCGCTGCTAATTTCAAATCCTTCTGCAATTGGCCCTAAAGCTAGAACTGGGAAAAATGTCAGCGCGCCCAGAATTATAATTACTCCGGCGGTGACGCTGGTGAACAAAACTGAATCAGTTCTGAGAGTACCTGTTGTTTCTGGAACCGGTTGTTTGTTCGTCATGCTGTCGGCTAAAAGCAGCAGGGCCATAATCGGAACGTAGCGCCCCAACAGCAGGCTAAAACAGGTGCTTAAGTTCCACCAAAGTCCGGTCGATGCCGGTTGAGAGTCGCCCAATCCTTCAAAGCCAGAACCATTGTTAGCAGCGGCAGAAGCGTATTCGTACATCACTTGGGAAATGCCGTGAAATCCGGGGTTGCTGATGCCGCTTAAGCTGTCGGTAAATGCGAGGGTAATTGCACCGGGGATTAAAACTGCGATCGGGTGAATTAGCAGGACAACGCTAGCTAAAACAATTTCCCGTTTCTCAATTTTCCGTCCCAAAAATTCCGGCGTTCTTCCTACCATCAATCCGGTGAGAAACACGCTCAAAATCGAGTAGATAAATAAGTAAGCGGTTCCCGTTCCTTGTCCGCCCCAAACGATTTGCAAAAACAAGTTAAACAAAGTAGCAAAACCCCCTGGCGGCATTAAAGAATCGTGCATCCCGTTGACAGCCCCGCACATTGTGCCAGTCGTAGTCACTGCCCAGAGTACAGTTTCTGCCCACCCGAATCGAACTTCTTTTCCTTCTAAATTTGGCGCTGCGTAAGCCAGCAAATTATTGATTTGCGGATTACCTTGAAACTCGCCCGCTGCTGCAATCCCAATCAAGACAACGTAGATGCCAAAAACCATCCAAAAAATCAGCCACCCTTGTTTTTTGTTATTGGCGAATCTGCCGTATGTGTGAATGAGCGCTGCCGGAATTGAAACCATTGCTAAGGTTTCCAGCAGATTAGTAAAAGGGTTGGGATTTTCAAAAGGGTGTGCCGAGTTAATGGCAAAAAATCCGCCGCCGTTTTCTCCTAGTTGTTTGATACTTTCAAAGTGAGCTACTGGGCCGCGAGCAATTACTTGCGTGCCACCTTCTAAGGTACGGGCCACTGCCGGCCCTGATAGGGTTTCTGGTACGCCACCAATTAGTAGAAGCAAGCCAATTATTAAAGAAAGGGGCAGCAGGATGCGGGTAATTGATTGAATTAAATCTATGTAAAAGTTGCCTAGCGGGCGGCCTGTTAATCCGCGAATAAAGGCAATGCCTACTGCTAAGCCAGTCGCGGCTGAGGTAAACATTAAAAAACCCAGAGTTAACTGGGATAGATAACTGAATGTTGTCTCGCCGGAGTAATGCTGTTGATCGGTATTTGTGAGGAATGAGATAGTTGTGTGCAGGGCGGTATCCCAGGTTGGTGCGCTTAAGCTGGTGGGATTTAAAGGCAGTAATCCCTGAAGCATGAGAATCAAAAAAACAAAGATGCCCATTGCCACATTGCTGTAGAATAGCGATCGGGCATATTGCCAACCTGTCATCGAATCCGAAGAGCGGATATTGCCTGCGGTATAGATGAGTTGTTCTACAGGTTTGATGGCGGGGTCGAGGATGGTTTTTTGTCCCATGTACACCCGCGCCATGTAATTACCAAAGAAAGGCGATATCGCTACTAAAATGATTAGCGTTAATGCGATTTGAATTAATCCTTGCAGCATAACTGAGCCAAAAAGTCCTCGTTGGATAAATACGCTTCACCACTTGGGAAAGGGCTTCTAAAAGAAGTCCACCGGCACGGGGTGAGTTTTCTTCAAGGTTGCTTGTAGTTCGGGGGCGATCGCCGAATTCAATGCTACTGCTAAGATGCAATCTCCGCAGGATATCGCCTGGTTTTCGCTGGCTAGAATTACTCGCCCTTCTCTTGCTAACCCCAAGCACTGGAAGCTACTGGGCAATTGTATAGCATTTAATGCCATGCCGCAATAACTGCTGTTGAATTGGATGGCAACTTGGATAAGTTTTGGTTCTGCAAAGCTCATATATGACTTTTATTAGCCACCAAGTGCGGTTTACTGTTACCGATAACTATACCTGTAGGGTATGATTTTTGATAATCTGCCTAGAGGTATAAATTGGTGTTTACAATTTATGCTCTAATTTCCTATATTTTAAATAATAGACAAATGTTTAGATAGCGTTCAGAATCTATATTTGCAGATATAGATGCTATCTAAACGCTATTTTTTTTCGCCACAGCCACAATAGACGAGATATTTTGAATAAAGGTAGAAGGCAGAGAGTTAAGTGTAAATATAAAATCTAAAATGGATTAATTGAGGATGTTGAAAAGCTTATTGAGAATTAAAAAAAATCTGGTAATTCAAGAGAAGTATTGGCGGGGGCGGTGGTCGATCGCCATTTTATTCGCGATCGTCGCAGCGCTGGAATTTACTACGCCGCCGCAGTATCTGTTTGGCTATTTGTATACGGGGCCGATTTTACTGGCAAATTCGCGATTGAGTCGGTTGGGGAAGTTACAAATTACCCTAGTAGCGGCAGCTTTGACGCTGTTAGATTTGTTTGTTCCTCATGGAGAAACGATCGCCCTAGCCACTGTAGCAAATAGATCGATCGCAGTCATGGCTTTGGGGGTGACGGGATATTTGAGCGATCGCAACCAGCAGTACGAAGAGGCGATCGCCCAAACCAAAGCTCAATTGCAGTCGCAGCAGCAGCTAGCAAGTATCCGAGAAGATTTTGTGTCTACTTTGAGTCACGACTTGAAAACGCCAATGCTGGGCGCGATCGAAACAATTAAAGCCTTTCAGCAGTCAAAATTTGGGGATGTAACTTCCGCCCAGCAAAAAGTGCTGGAAACAATGGCGCGATCGCACAAAATGTCACTACAATTAGTAGAAACGCTGCTGGATATTTACCGCAACGATACTGAAGGTTTGAAACTGCAACTTGCCCCCGTAAATTTAGCAGCTTTGGCAGAAGAAGTAATCGCCACACTCATCCATTTATCGGCGGCGCGCCGAGTGTACATTAATATGAGTTACGGAGAGTCTGATTTCCGTCGCTCTTTGTGGGTAAATGGCGATGCAGTGCAACTCCAGCGTGTTTTTGTTAATTTGCTGACCAACGGGATCAACCATTCTCATCGGGGTGGTAAAGTAGAAATAGTGATGGAATCTTATTCGAGTTATCAAGTGGTGAAAGTAATCGATAGTGGCTTGGGGATTACAGCAGACGAACTCCCTCACTTGTTCGAGCGTTTTTATCAAGGAAACGGCGATCGGCAAGCCAAAGGATCGGGATTGGGGTTATACTTATCTCGCCAAATTATTGACGCGCACGGCGGTATAATTTGGGCAGAAAACAAATTGCCGCACGGTGCTTTATTTGGATTCCGACTCCCTGCTATCCCAGAGAAATGAAACCAGCTTATCCCTTGCGAATTCTCTTAGTTGAAGACGACGAACTATTTCGGTTGGGACTGCAAACGCGGTTGCAGCAAGAAAATTGTTTGCAAGTAATTGCGGAAGCAGAAGATGGCGAAACTGCGGTAGAATTGACTCAGGAACACTTGCCCGATGTGGTAGTTCTCGATGTCGGTTTGCCGGGAATTGGTGGCATTGAAGCTTGCCGTCAAATTAAACAGCGACATCCAGCAATTCCAGTTTTGATTTTAACATCTCATGCTCAAAAATCCTTAATTGAAAGGTTGATTTCAGCGGGAGCTCACGGATATTGCCTCAAGGGAATTGCCGCGGAAACTTTGGTGTTGGCAATTCGATCGGTGGCGGCGGGCGCGTCTTGGTGGGATAAGGCGGCAACTGCGGAAATTCGGGCGGTGTTTAGTCATCCAGAACCTGCTAAAAATGGGTTAAAATCAGAATTTTTGGACAATCCGCTGACGAAGCGGGAACAGGAAATATTAGCTTTAGTTGCGGGGGGGAAAAGCAATCAGGAAATTGCACAAATATTGTACATTGCGCCGGGGACTGTGCGCGTGCACGTCCACGCGATTTTGCAAAAGTTAGAAGTGCGCGATCGCACTCAAGCAGCAGTGTTCGCAATTCAGAAAGGATTGGTTGCTGAAGAATTGTTGGGTAGTCAATCTTAAGTATGATAGTTTATAATAGTAGACAAACCTTTTGTGACTCAGAACCATGAGATTTATTAATCCCAAAATAGATTTTGCATTCAAAAAAATATTCGGTTCTAACGAAAGCCGAGAAATTTTGATTAGTTTTTTGAATGCTATGCTTTATGCAGGCGAATCTGTTATCGAAGATTTAGAAATCATCGATCCTTATTTATCTGCTCAAATTTTTGGCAGTAAAGACACCTACTTAGATGTAAAAGCTACCATAAATGATGGTAGAATTGTTATTATCGAAATGCAAGTTTTGAATGTGCCAGCATTTGGTAAGCGGGTTTTGTACAATGCTGCTAAAACCTATGCACTGCAATTAAATCGAGGCGATCGTTATTATAGACTGAGACAAGTAATCGCTTTGAATATCACAGATTTTGAAATGTTTCCCGGTCAATCTGAGGTGATTTCGCGGTTTGCTTTCAAAGAGACGCAACGACTGTTTGATTATCCAGATAGCGAAATTGAGTTGGTTTTTATTGAGTTGCCGAAATTTAATAAAGAATTGGATCAGTTGGTAACGCTGACAGATAAGTGGATTTATTTTCTCAAAAATACTAGCAACCTAGAAATGGTTCCTGAAACGATGGGTACAGTTCCTGAAATTGAGCGGGCTTTTCAGATAGCAAATGACACGAATATGAGTCAAAAAGAATTAGATGAATTGCAAAATCAAGAGTTTTGGATTCAAGATCAACAGGGTGCGATCGATTTAGGTATTCAACAAGGCAGAGAAGAAGGCAGAGAAGAAGGCAGAGAAGAAGGCAGAGAAGAAGGCAG
>JAUBOH010000002.1:38301-42143 GCA_036700145.1 Microcoleus occultus BM001215366 | reverse complement strand
GAAGGCAGAGAAGAAGGCAGAGAAGAAGGCAGAGAAGAAGGCAGAGAAGAAGGCATTAAGCAAGGTAAAGCAGCTTTAATACTGCGGCAACTGACGCGGCTTCTTGGTGGTGAATTTTCAGCAGATATTCAAACGCGCATCCAGGAGTTAAACCCTAACAGTTTAGAGGATTTAGGAGAAGCAATGTTTGATTTTGGAAATATTTCCGATTTACTGGCGTGGCTAGAGCAAAATTCAGTAAATTCTACAGATGACATTTAAGGCTTAAAGTTGCTAAATTGGTAACACCTTAATTTCCGTATCTTCATCTACCTTTAGGTGCATTATGCCAAACTATATGGGTTTAGTCTCCACTTCGATCGCCTTTATCGATTCTGCCCTTCCCGAGTGCCAAACTCTCCGCAACGGCATCAAATTGGGGACAGAAGCAATTACCCTCGATGCGGCGCGGGATGGAGTAGCACAAATCACCGCAGCCCTAGCGAGTCGCAGCAATATTAAAAGCATTCATATCCTCTCCCACGGCAGCCCCGCGAGTTTGCAGCTAGGGGCGATCGATCTAAACTTGACAAATTTAAAAAAATATGCTAACCAATTGCAGCAGTGGTCGATCGCCCTGGCAGAGAGTGCAGAGATTTTGCTGTACGGGTGCGATGTAGCCGCGGGGGAGAAGGGCGCTAACTTCGTGCAGCAAATCAGTCAGCTAACGCAGGCAAAAATTGCTGCTTCTCGATCGGCTGTAGGAAGTGCAGCCTTGGGCGGAGATTGGGTGCTAGATTATACAACTGGGTCGGTGGAGTCGGAGTTGGCGATCGACCCAGCGACAATGGCCGCCTATCAATTTGCGTTCGGTTTGCAATTTTTGGGACAAGCACCATTTGCGGCAAGTACAACTTTTGGAACACCAACAACTCAGGTAGGTGGACTGTCTGGCCTTACCTACGCGGGAAGCAACACTTACTACGCTATCTCCGACGGCCGCAATATTCCTGGTGCCAGTCCCGATCCGTCTCGCTTTTACACTCTCACTATACCTAATGTGAGTTCGGGTAGCTTGGCAGGAATTAATTTTACAGGGGTGACACAGATTGGCAATCCGCCTCCCTTTGCGACAGATGAATCGGATACAGAGGGCATTGGCTTCATCGGCGGCAATGTCTTCGTCTCTTCTGAAGGGAATTTCTCGACAAATACCCAGCCTTTTATCAATAGATTCGCCATTGCAACAGGGAATCAAAACTTAACGCTGCCTATTCCTTCTCCCAAATACGACGTATCAGCTACTACCACTGGCATCCGCAACAATCAAGCTTTTGAAAGTCTGACGATTACTCCGAGTCAAAGTTTTCTGTTTACAGCAACAGAAAATGCTCTCAAACAAGACGGCCCTGCTACAGGTACAACAGCTACCATTGGCACGCGATCGCGCATCTTAAGATATAACTTAGCCACAAACACCGCAAACGGAGAATTTCTTTACAACACCGATCCAGGCAACGGCATTTCTGAAATGCTGGCCGTTGATGATAATACGCTGCTGGTTCTCGAACGTTTTTTCAACCCAGGGCCGGCGGCTTCAGGCGATTTGAAGCTTTATCAAATTTCTTTAAACGGTGCGACTGACATTCAAAGCAATACTGGCTTGATTGCTTCTGGTGTTGCTGGCATTACACCAGTATCGAAAACTCCGATCGCTACTGCTGCTTATTTCCTCAGTGCAGGCACTCCGCCCCTTGTAGACAATTTTGAAGGGATGACATTTGGGCCTTCTCAAACGGCAACAGGGAAGCGAACGCTGATTCTTGTCAGCGACAACAATTTTGCCCTTCCCACCAGATTCGCAGCGTTTGCAGCCAACAATGCACCCGTACTAAACAACAGCGGAACGCCGACACTAACAACAATTAATGAAGATGTAGCTTCTGCCAGCAACACCGGCACTTTAGTTTCTGCTTTAATTGCAGGTGCTGTTACAGATCCCGACACCGCCGACACTCAAGGAATTGCAGTCACGGCGACAGACAATTCTAACGGCAGTTGGCAATATTCAACTAATAGCGGTGCGACTTGGACGGCATTCGGTACACCGTCAACAGTCGCAGCGAGACTGCTAGCAGGCAATGCCAGCATCCGCTTTCTTCCCAATAATGACTACAACGGCAGTGCTAATATCACCTATCAGGCATGGGATGGAACGACGACTAACTCTGGTGCGGCTACCTTCACGAATGGGGGGACGGCTGATATTTCAACTGCTAGCAGTATCGGCGGGTTAGCAGCTTTCAGTACGGCCAGCGAGACAGCAACAATTACCGTTAATCCTGTCAACGATGTACCCTCGTTTGTCAAAGGGCTCGATCGCACCGTCAACCGCAATGCAGGCCCGCAAACCTTTGCTGGATGGGCTACAGCCATTTTGCCCGGGCCGGCCGACGAGTCAGCACAAACCGTCAACTTTCAAGTGGTGGGAAATGACAATCCCGGTTTATTTATCCTACCGCCGTCGATCGGCTTTTTCGGACAACTGACTTTTACCCCGGCAACAAGTGCAACTGGCAAGGCTAAT
This sequence comes from Microcoleus occultus BM001215366, assembly GCA_036700145.1. Taxonomy (GTDB): domain Bacteria; phylum Cyanobacteriota; class Cyanobacteriia; order Cyanobacteriales; family Microcoleaceae; genus Microcoleus. Next base: position 39,577 of record JAUBOH010000002.1, on the reverse strand, counting down.
ATCACTGTCAACCTCAGAGACAACGGCGGTACAGCTAACGGTGGCATTGATACTTCGGCAAACCAGACATTCGCGATTAATATCACCAACAATCCCCCAAAAGCCAATCCCGACAACTATAAAGTGTTGCACGATCGAATTCTCAACGGAATTCCACCCGTCTTAAGTAACGATACCGATGCAGACTCCGATTTCCTGACTGTGACTGTAGTCACAGGCCCCACTAAAGGTACACTCCTCGGGCTAGATCCCTTCACAGGTAGTTTCACTTACTTTCCTAACCCAGGCTTTGCAGGTATTGATACCTTCATTTATAGCGTTAGCGACGGTATCGCCACTTCCCCCGCTACGGTGACGATCGACGTTACGAACAATCTGCCCGTAGCAAAGACGGACACCTACACCGTCAGGCACGATCGAATTCTCAACGGATTTCCATCTGTCTTAAGCAACGACTCCGACGCAGACTTCGATTTGCTGACTGCGAGTTTACTCACAAACCCGACCAACGGTACGATCGCCTTTAATCCCTTTGGCACAGGCGACTTCATTTATACTCCGAAAGCTGGCTTTGTAGGTAGTGATACCTTCACCTACAGTCTTAGCGATGGGGTTGGAACTGTACCCGGTACGGTGAATATCAACGTTACAAACAATCAGCCAACAGCCAATCCCGACAACTACAGCATCAGTGCGGGAAAAGCCCTCAGCGTAATAGCGCCGGGAGTTTTAGCCAACGACACCGACGCAGATTCAGACACGCTGACTGCTGCGGTGGCGGCAAATCCGACGAAAGGCAAACTCGCATTCAACCCCAAGGGCGATTTCACTTATACTCCCAACGCGGGTTTTTCAGGGACAGACACTTTTACCTATACAGTCAGCGATGGGATAGTTAATTCTGCACCGGCGATCGTGACTGTAAACGTCAACAACAACCCGCCTGTAGCGATTGCTGACAGCTATACTACTGCTTTTAATACGAGTCTCAACGTGGCAGGGTTAGGAGTCTTAATCAACGATACAGACCCGGAAAACGATCCGCTAAGTGCAATTTTGGTGACTGGGCCGACTAAAGGATCGATCGCACTCAACGCTAAGGGTTCCTTCAGTTACACTCCGAATGCTGGTTTTGCAGGGACAGACTCTTTTACCTACAAAGCTAATGACGGGAAAGCTGATTCTGGCACTGCTACGGCGACCATTATTGTAAATAACCCCACAAGTCCAACGCCGACAAGTCCAACGCCGACAAGTCCGACTCCGACAAGTCCAA
>JAUBOH010000002.1:11883-38201 GCA_036700145.1 Microcoleus occultus BM001215366 | reverse complement strand
CAACGCCAACAAGTCCGACTCCCACCGAAACCCCGACTCCCACCAGTCCGACTCCCACCGAAACCCCGACTCCCACAAGTCCGACTCCCACCGAAACCCCGACTCCCACAACTCCGACTCCGACTCTAACTCCAACTGCAACTCCAACTCCGACGGGGGCGGGCACGGGGGCGGGCACGGGGGCACCGCCCCTACAGACTCCGGCCGATCGCGATTGCAGTTGCGAAGAGATTACCCTACCCGCGATCGCTTCAATTCCCGGCCCGAATTCGGTCGATCGCACTTTCAACGGCACTGATGGCGACGACTTCCTCACCGGTAGCAATCTCAACGACGTTATCAACGGTGTAAATGGCGACGACATTCTGATCGGTGCAAGGGGGAACGACAATATTTACGGCGGATTGCCCAGTAATGTGCCGATTGGCGCGGATACAGACGATGACTTGCTGTCTGGCGGCAATGGCAACGATTACCTCAACGGCAATGCTGGCAACGATCTCATTTTCGGCGGCAAGGGCAACGATGTGGCGATCGGCGGCAAAGACGATGACTCGATTTGGGGCGATAAGGGCAACGATACCTTGGTGGGATACCAGGGTAACGACTGCTTGTTTGGAGGCACTTTGGACTCATCTAACCCCGATTTGACAGGACGCGATTTGCTGTTTGGCGGGGAAGGCAATGACTTTTTGAACGGGGGAGATGCTGCGGATACTCTTTCTGGCGGTAAGGGCGATGATACGGTTTACGGTGGCAAAGGCGATGATGTTCTCGTTGGCGGTAGTGGTGACGATTTGCTATTGGGCGATCGCGGTGCCGATCGCATTTGCGGCGGCGCAGGAGACGATACTATTCTGGGAGATAGTGCGATCGCCCTTAACGGTCAGCCAGATTCCTTGTGCGGCGGGGAAGGCAATGACCTAATGTTTGGCAATGGCGGCCCTGACAGCCTGTGTGGCGGTGATGGCAATGATACTCTTTACGGCGGCAAAGGTGACGATTGTTTGGCTGGGGGAATTGGCGATGATTGGCTGATTGGAGGTTTAGGAAACGATACGCTGCAAGGGGGAAGCGGCCGCGATTACTTTATCTTAACGGCCCGACAAGGCAGCGATTTAATTACTGATTTTACCAAAGGCGAAGATGTGCTGATTTTAACCGGAGGCTTGACTGTCGATCGGCTCAGCATCATTCAACAAAACAGTGCAACTTTCATCAAGATTGCCAATACTGGCGAACTCTTGGCTGTACTGAATGGAGTGCAAGCAAGTGCGATCGGACAGCAGGACTTTACCATAATTTAAGTAAATCGATCGCCCCTTACTTAAAACCCAAATAACGGGACTTAAACAAAAAATCGTGCTAAAGATAGTATAATCTAGTCAGGTTAAGCTTTTGACGTCAAAAACACGCCATCAAAGAAACAACTCCTAGCGCCATGCCATCATGCTTCGAGCGATGGTGTCGTCGTTTTGACGATGTTTTTAGCCATCCCCAAAAAACCGGGTTTAAGCACTATTTAGGGGGATGATTGGGAGCTCGGGAGCGAAAAAACCTGACTCAGATATCAAGAGACTCGCTCTGGAGTTACATACAACCGATGGCATCATTTTTTGACAGAAGCTCGCCAGGAATGCCCAGCAAGTTAACCAACGACGGTTGCAGGTGATGCAGCAGTGTAGGCAGACTCAGATCGGCAGAGGGTTTACTCTGATAATAGATGATTCCGGTCAGGGACGTATTTACTTGATCTAAAGCCAGTTTGGGCCTTGTTTGGGCTGAAAACTTGTTTAAGTCCCGCTAATGACTCTTAAATTAATCGAACTCGCCCGGAGGTAAAAGCCTGTATTTGATCGCCCGCCAAGCATATTAGCAAGCGGCCGCATCCGTCAATGCCGGCGGCTTGTCCGCAGATGGTTTCGGAGGGAAGTTCGATCGCCACCTGACAACCAATCAGCGCATCGCGGCGGCGTAATTCTGGTAAAAGTAGCGCTAAACCCGACTTTTCGGCTGGCTTGTCGGTAGCGGAAAACATATCGGCTAGTTCGAGTAAATAGTGTCGCAGCCGATCGAGCAAACACAGTTCATCGGGCACTTGAGTAGCAATAGAATGCAAGCTTACCGCATTGCCGAGATCCCTTTTATCCAATCCCGCAGCCGCGAAATCTACGCAGCGGTTGAGTCCAATTCCCACAACAGCGCGAGTTTTGCCAGAAACATTACCGTCCGTTGCTTCGCAGAGAATTCCGGCTAATTTTTGCCGATCGATCCAGACATCATTTGGCCATTTCAGGCGCAGCATATCGCGACATTCGGGTACCAAATCCTCGATCGCGAAAATCACGGCCAAACCGGCTGCTAAACTGAGTCCCGGTAACAAATTCGGGTTGAGGTTGTCGAGTACAAAACTCGCAGTTAAAACACCCGTTGGGGAGTACCAGGTGCGCCCTTGTTGGCCGCGCCCGTTGGTTTGCTGCTTAGTAAATATTACATCTCCGTGGTGCAGTTGGTCTGCACGGGCGTGAGCCCAGGTATTGGTACTCGCACAGGTATCTAAGGAGTGTAACCAGTGACGGGGATTTGGGCACGGTTGTGGGGATGCTGGCACGGGAATTAAGGGTAATTCAGACAAGGTTTGATTTGTAATATTTGATATCTCAAAGCTGATTATCGCAGGGCGATCGATTTTTTGTGCTAGTTTGGACGATCGGCATTTTCGTCAGTCAGTCTTGGACGCACAGGGAGTCAGAAACCCGGTTTCTTCGTAGATATCTAGTTACCAAACCAATATTTATCGTAGAAACCGGGTTTCTTTAGCCTGAGTTTTACAGTCGAAAAAAGACAAGCAATCGCCCCCAGATTTCACGCTGATTGCCCTTGCATTTCCAGCAACTCAGGAATTGTCACAAACCGATATCCCTCTTTTTTCAAACCAGCAATCATCTCCGGTAAAGCTTTAATAGTCCGAGATCGATCGCCCCCGCCGTCGTGCATCAACACAATTGCTCCCGGTTTCGCATTCTTCAACACATTCTCAACAAAGGCTTCCGGTTGAGCGCGCGGATCGGTATCCGCAGAAGTTACAGACCACATCACAACCGAATAATTCTGCTCTTTAGCATACTTCGCTAAGCCATTATTCAAAACTCCCCCCGGCGGGCGGAAAAAAGTTGTCTTAACTCCCGTCGTTTCGTAAATAAGTTTTGCCGTGCGATCGATTTCATTAGCTGCTGTCGCCGCATCCATCGGATCGTACGGATGATGCCACGTATGGTTGCCGATCGCGTGACCTTCGGCCACAACTCTCCGAGCAATTTCAGGAGAACTTTCGAGAGATTTACCTATCCAAAAAAATGTTGCTTTAACATCATTTTGCTTAAAAATATCCAGCATTTGTTCTGTAGTTTCCGGCCACGGCCCGTCATCAACAGTTAAAGCAATAACTTTTTCAGAATCTTTGATTCTGCCTTCAAAAACAGTTGTTCCCTGAAACTGTTGCGGTGGCACAAAAGTCAAGCGTTTTTCTTTGGATTCCAACACGGTGAGAAGTTCTTCAACTGTGCGATCGAGATTAAACGCTGTTTGGCTGTCTCCAACTTCCTTGACTAACGGATTTACCGCTAAAGATTGGTTGAGGTTCTGCACCTGCGCCGCTGCGGTTGCGGGGTTGTCGCTTCTTTGTTGGTTTCCTGGTAGCAGCATACCGACGATCGAGCTAATCACGGCTGCTGCAAGGGCGATCGCCACAAAACGCCATTTTTTTCGCAGTCTTTGAAACAGATGATTTCCGGTCACTTCAGATTCCTTTCACTCCACACTGCCGATAATGATAATGGGAATTTCTGGGAAAAGAAACCTAATTTTTGATAAATATGTCTGGGCGGGGATTGACAGTGGGGCAAAACTGGGATCTTGCATCTGGGCAGTGGAAATCGCCCGGTGGATTGCTGGCGCGACGGCGAGAATTCAGAGATATCTGAGTGTAGTACAGTATTGCGATCGGATTCACCAGGGGCGACACCATCAGTTTCGCAGCCGAATGTCCTGATTTTTCAAAGGTTTGGGGGATGGGAAGTCTTGGGTTGGGCGATCGACACCCCATCTCAAAAACCCAATTAAAAAAAAAGTTGTATTACCCCCTTGACAGTCTTGTAATACATAATGTAGTATAAATATATGGCGAAGGGGAAGAGCTTAAAAGCTTTACCCCAAAAGCAATATGAACTTTGAAAACTGAATAGATAATTAATCGTGTTACATAATTACGGACACTGGCGGTGTAGACTCCGGCAACAATAGCCCGATCGGGTTGTAGTACGCGGAATCAACCGCCATCCCGTCCAAACAGAAATCTTGTGGGGCTGTAGCTCAATTGGGAGAGCATCGCTTTGTCACAGCGAAGGTAGCGGGATCGAAACCCGTCAACCCCGTAAGAAGTCCCGTAGGCAAATTGGTTTAAGCCGTCACCCTCTCTGGCGTGAAAATTGCGAGTTCAAACCTCGTCGGGACTCCCAGGTTAGATGGCCGAGTGGTTTAAGGCGTCGCTCTGCAAAAGCGATTTTCGTGAGTTCAAATCTCACTCTAACCTTTGCTCCTATTAATTAATAGGAGCAATCTCAAATCTGAAATTTTAAATCAGATAATATAGCAGTGTAGCTTAACGGTAAAGCCCCAAGTTCATGCCTTGGTAATTGCGAGTTCAAATCCCGTCACTGCTACCAAATACAGGGATGATGTAACTGGCAACATCTCAGTCTCCAAAACTGATTTTCTGAGTTCAAATCTCAGTCCCTGTGCCAACTTTCTAGTGCTGTAGGCAAATGGTTTAAGCCGCTTGGTTTTCACCAAAGTGATTGCGGGTTCAACTCCCGTCAGCACTTCCAAAAATTCTGGGTTGGCCCTCCTAATTGGTATGGTAGCTGTCTGTAAAACAGTAGCTTAAAGCGTTGCTGGTTCGATTCCAGCCCGACCCATTTGTAACTGTATTATGACTTACACAAAAAACCCGGTTTATGAGAAAAATTTTGCATCTCTACGAGAGATATTGAGATAGAAACCGGGTTTTTGACCCCCTTGGGTAAATCTTGTGTATTTAATATGCAGTTGCAATCTTGAGAATGAGTTGTAACTGGACAACAATTCAGTTTGCGCGACTGAACATTTGGGGGTTCAAATCCCTCCGTTCTCGCTATGGAGAAGTGGCCGAGCGGCTTAAGGCGCTTTCCTGCTAAGAAAGAGCGGTTTAACACCCGTCGTGGGTTCAAATCCCACCTTCTCCGTTTCCCCCGATAACTCAGTTGGTAGAGTGCTTGTTTGAAGAACAAGAAGTCGTCAGTTCGATACTGACTTGGGGGATTGCATTGCCTCATAGCTCAATTGGTAGAGCTGCACGCTGTTAACGTGATGGTTGTAGGTTCGATTCCTACTGAGGCAGCCATTTTACAAACACAGGACTTATATAATGTCCGTTCAACTACCCAATAAAAACGGTTCGTAGTGAGGACTTTAGTCCTTCAATTCAACTACCTAATAAAATTAGTTTGTAGTGAGGACTTTAGTCCTTCAATTCGACTACCCAACAAAAAAGGTTCGTAGTGAGGACTTTAGTCCTTCAATTATGAGGACTAAAGTCCTCACTACAAACTAATTTTATTGAGATATTAATAAATAAGTCTTTAAAATATCAAAAAAATGTTATTGGGAAGTCGCCTAATTGGTATGGCACCGCTCTTTGAAAGCGGACAAATGCAGGTTCGATCCCTGCCTTCCCAGTTCTGCTATTACTAAAGCAGATTACGCTCCTGTAGCCCAATTGGCAGAGGCCGCAATTTCAAAAATTGTGTGTTACTGGTTCAACTCCAGTCAGGAGTACCAACGGGATGTGGCGCAACTTGGTAGCGCGGCGGCTTTGGGAGCCGAAGGTTGCAGGTTCAAATCCTGCCATCCCGACTTTACCTCTGTGATGTAATTGGAAAACATCGCTCGCTTAAAACGAGTGTTTTGCTGGTTCGAGTCCAGTCAGAGGTATTGGGTATCAAAACCCAAAAGTGCGATCGATCTTGCCCTTGTAGCCCAATTGGTAGAGGCGCTAGACTTAGGATCTAGTTAGTGCTGGTTCGAGGCCAGTCAGGGGTATTTGGTGATAGCGCGGGTGACGTAGCCACGAGGCTTGGAGGTCTCATAAGCCTCTTCATAGCAGGTTCAATTCCTGCCCCCGCCACCAAAAAGGCAGGTGTGATGTAATTGGCAACATGAGGCTCTTGTAAAGCTTTCTTGCAGGTTCAAATATTACCGTCTAGTTGACGTGCTGGTGTAGCTCAATTAGGTAGAGCAACTGATTTGTAATCAGTCGGTTGTAGGTTCAATTCCTATCACCAGCCCCACAATTGCGGATATGGTGTAACGGTAGCATTCGAGTCTTCCAAACTCTAGGCACGAGTTCGATCCTCGTTATTCGCTTGGCTAAATAAGACCAGAACTACCAATTTGGGGGAGTGTAGCTCAATGGATAGAGCGCCGTGCTTCGGACGCGGATGTTGTGGGTTCGAGTCCTACCTCTCTCGTTGTTTTTGGTTGAATTTAAGGAGGTTGATTCCATTGAATGATTAATTTTTTATAGTAAGAGCGATCGCCCTTTTGCGTATCCCAATCTTTGGAGCCTACATACTTTAGTACGAGAGGAAAGGTAACGCTGTCAAAAAACGGCGCGCGTTTGTAAACGAGGAGTGCATTGAACCCGACAGGTAGGCTTAAAAGTAGCCATCCTTTAAAGAGTGTGTAGCAACTCATCGGCGGAGTCCCTCTAGTAACTCAGAAAACGCAATGCTCCGATAACTTATACGCAAAGTGCGATCGGACTATAACACCTTTAAATAACATTCCAATGTTTGTAGTAAGGACTTCAGTCCTTTCTTTCTGAGTTCAGCAGCAAGGACTAAAGTCCTCACTACAAACTTTAATCAATAAAGGAGTTTCCTGATGCCTGTAATTGCTATGGAAATCAAAACCGCGCAAAATCATCCTCATGCTGATGCGCTCAGTCTCTATATTTTTGAAGCTCCGGGGTGCGATTCAGTACAAATTATTGCCAATTCTGAAAACATTTACAGTGTTGGCGATATCGTGGCTGTAGCTTTAACTGATTCTGTGCTGAAAGACGGCACTAAAATCAAACCGACTAAGCTTCGAGGCGTTTATTCCTACGGTATGGCGATCGGCAAAGTTGAAGCAGCTATAGGCACAGATTTGTCGGCAATTTACTGTCAACAAACGGTTGCTGAATCGGTGCAAATCCAAAGTTGGCCGAGTATCGAACTGCTGTACAATCTGCGCCGAAGTTTAGAAGCTCTTGGGGAAACTCCGAAGATAACTTATCGAGCTAAAATTAAACTCGACGGGACTAACGGCGGCGTTCAAATCTTTTCTGACGGTAGAGTTGCTGTCCAAAGTCGATCGCAAATAATTACGCCTGAAAACGATAATCTCGGCTTTGCCGCTTGGGTAAGCCAAAACATTGATTTTTTTGCCGCTCTTGCGAGTGCAGAACACGCAACCATCTTTGGGGAATGGTGTGGTAAAGGCATTCAGAGGCGGACGGCTGTATCTGCGTGCGATCGCAAAATTTTCGCAGTTTTTGCAGTGCAATTTGGCGGCGAATCTGGTAAATTAGCAAAACTGGAAATTCATCCCGACAAAATTGCTGAATTTTTGCCAAAACATCCCGACATTTTTGTGTTGCCTTTTTATGGAGAACCGATTGTTTTAGATTTTGGCGATCGCACCCAACTCGAATCGGCTGTCGAAATCCTCAATCAAGCGGTTAACACTGTAGAAACAGTCGATCCTTGGGTGAAAGAAACTTTCGGCATCGAAGGGATTGGGGAAGGATTGGTGCTGTTTCCCGAAAGCGATGAACTTGCAGAAAGACTGTCTTATGCTGAACTGCTGTTCAAAGCTAAAGGTGAAAAACACCAAGCTGTCAAAACAAAACAACCAGTGCAAATTGACCCGGAAGTTGCTAAATATATTGACGATTTTGTGAATCTTTTTGTGACACCTGCTCGTTTAGAACAAGGCGTAACAGCAGTGAGTGACGGTAAGTTTGAAATGGTAAAAATCGGAGCGTTTTTACAGTGGTTTACCGCCGACGTGCAGAAAGAAAGCGCTGCCGAACTAGAGGCGGCTCAACTAACTTGGAAAGAGGTTAACAAAGCAGTGATGAACGCAGCTAAAAAATGGTATCAAGAACAGGCTAAATCTTTGTAGGTTTGGGTTTACGCATAAATCAAAGAAACCGGGTTTTTTACCGAATCTGCGCGTTAAAACGAAGTATCTTCGCAAAAACCCGGTTTCTGGCCACTCGCGCGTAAGCCTTATTAACAACAAACAATACGGGAGTGCAACTCAACTGGACAGAGTGTCGAGCTTCTACCTCGAAAGTTGTCGGTACCGCTTCGCGGAAGCAAGCTACGAGTCCTACCGCTCCTGCTGAATGGGTTCGTAGCTTAACTGGTAAAGCGTCTAACTGGCTGTTAGAAAGATATCGGTTCAAATCCGATCGCAATCCACCAAATTTGGGTCTGTAGCTTAATTGGAAAAGCACCTAGTTCGCTGCTAGGAAAATGTCGGTTCGAGTCCGATCGCGATCCACCAAAAATAGGGGTCATAGCTCAATTGGTAGAGCGCTTGCCTTGCACGCAAGAGGTTAGGAGTTCAATTCTCCTTGATTCCACTGTGGTGTCTGAAGCCAAAGCGGTAGCGGCGCTGGTTTGTGGAACCAGTAATAGCGGGTTCAAGCCCCGTCAGACACCCCTCGGAAGATGCCGCTAAACGGTCGGCAACTAATCTCGAAAACCAGGGTACAGGTGACTGTAAGGGTTCGATTCCTTCATCTTCCTTTTAACCCACCGAAAGTCGAAAAGCGAGACACCGTGCTGATAACGCGGGGATAGGAGGGGCAGTACCTCTAAGAGTGGATGGATTGGTTTATAATAAGATATTATGTGAGGTTAAATTTATATGAACTTAAAACATTACAATTACTATCTGGTGGTTGACCTGGAAGCGACTTGCTGCGATCGCGGAAATCTCATAAAAGAGGAAATGGAAATCATCGAAATAGGAGCCGTTATGGTAGAAGCGGAAAATCTAAATACCGTTGATGAATTTCAAAGCTTTATTAAGCCTGTTCGCTATCCTATTCTAACTGAATTCTGCAAATCTCTAACATCTATTGCTCAAGCACAAGTTGATGTAGCTCCGAGTTACTCAGAGGCGATCGCACTTTTGAAAAAATGGCTGTCTGGTTACTCAAACGGCGTGTTTGGTTCTTGGGGTGATTTCGATCGCCAACAATTTCAACAAGACAGCAACTTTCATAAAGTACCTTTTCCGATTGCTTATCCTCATATCAACCTCAAACAATTGTTTACAGAAAAGCAAGGTTTGCGAAAACGGCATGGGATGGCACAAGCTTTGCAACTCGCGGGTTTACCACTAGAAGGAACTCATCACCGAGGTATAGATGATGCGAGAAATATTGCTAAATTGTTACCTTACCTTCTGGAGCAGAAACACCTTTCCTGATTTGCTATCATATAGTTAGAAAAAATTGTGGGGAGGTCGCCTAAGTGGAATGGCACCGTAAAAACTTTGGAAAAGCGGCTCCCAAAAGGACGATCGGGTTTGTTGAGTAGGGTAAAAAGTTGCTTCGCGACGTTCCCTGAAAACGCAAACTGGCAGCGGGTTGCGGAGGCACTGAAAGGAATTAACAGTCCGAGATGGGGGAAGTTCCCGTCTGCTTGCCGGCAGTAAGGAAGCGCGTTTCCTGAAAGTTGCTGTCGATCGATGCGGGTTCGAGTCCCGTCCTCTCCATTTATTGTCTTTCATTTTAACAAAATCAAGGTTAAATATGAGAAAATTAAAATATTACGTGGCTTGCACCGTTGACGGGTTTATTGCTCGCGAAGATGGCTCATTTGATTGTTTTCCTATGCAAGGAGAGCATTTTACTGATTTGTTTGAGTTTTTTCCTGAGACTTTTCCGGCTCACGTTCAAAAGGCTCTCGGCATTAGTGCAGAAAACAAGCAGTTTGATGCTGTTTTGATGGGACGCAAAACCTATGAAGTAGGACTAAATGTTGGTCTAACTAATCCTTATCCCACCCTGAAACAGTATGTGTTTTCGCACAGTATGAAAGCAAGTCCCGATCGCAATGTTGAACTTGTTTCGGACGATGCTGTTGGATTAGTTAGGGAATTGAAGCAGGAAGCGGGAAAGGATATCTGGCTGTGCGGTGGTGGCGATTTAGCGGCAACGGTTGTTTCCGAGATTGACGAGATGATTGTCAAGTTGAATCCGGTAGTCATTGGATCGGGAATTCCGCTGTTTTCTGGGGCGATCGGACCGACAAATCTGGAACTCATCGATCGCAAAATCTATAGTAACGGTTTCTTGTTGCTTCATTATCGATTGCAGAAATGAGGTGTTTGTACGATCGCCTCGAATAGCATCAACAGTCCTGGACGCACTTGCACCAAAGAAACCGGGTTTTTACCGAACTGGCGGGCTACAAGGAAATATTTTCCTAAAAAACCCGGTTTCTGGCCTCCCGTACATAAGTCCAAATCAATCAAAAAATTCGTGTGGAAGCTGCTGCCGCAGGGACGGCGACTTGTCTTGAAAACAAGAGTGCAGTTAACTGTAGGGGTTCGATTCCTCCAGCTTCCGTTGAGATTTTATGGGTGGTTAGCAAAGCGGTTATGCACCCGGCTTTTAACCGGTATTAGATAGGTTCAACTCCTATATCACCCACTCTCAATCTATCTGGGTTTATCTGCGGTAAAAAATCCCAAACTTGGAAGGTGCGGCTGTGTGGACGGCAACTAATTTGGAATACCAGCGTACAGCAAAAATGTAGAGGTTCGACTCCTCCACCTTCCGTTTTAATCATTAGTAATTAGTCCCTCGGCGATTGAAATCGCGTCTACAAAAACTTTCGTCCCTCTCTAAGAGACTGAGTAATACAAAATCAGGGTTTACAACCCCCTTTATTCTTAGTCGGCGCAGGCCGACTTTGTTTGTATAGACGCGGTTTCAACCGCGCCCGTCATCTAAAAACTAATGATTAGAAACCAAAAACAACTCTTAAAGGAGAATCAAATGTAATGTTACGCACCAAATTTGAACGGAACAAACCCCATGTCAATGTCGGTACGATCGGTCACGTTGACCACGGCAAAACAACTCTAACAGCGGCGATTACAATGACGCTGGCTGCACAGGGTGGTGCCAAGGCTAAAAAGTACGATGAAATCGATGCTGCACCGGAAGAAAAGCTGCGGGGAATCACGATTAATACGGCTCACGTTGAGTATGAAACTGGCGATCGCCATTACGCTCACGTTGATTGTCCGGGTCACGCTGATTACGTGAAAAACATGATTGTGGGTGCCGCTCAAATGGATGGTGCAATTCTCGTCGTGTCGGCCGCAGATGGTTCGATGCCTCAAACTCGCGAGCACATTCTGTTAGCGCGGCAAGTTGGCGTGCCGAAGTTGGTTGTCTTTTTGAATAAGAAAGACATGGTGGACGATGCGGAAATTTTGGAGTTGGTCGAGTTAGAAATTCGCGAACTTCTGAGTTCTTACGGTTTCCCCGGCGATGATATTCCAATTATCGCAGGTTCGGCACTGAAAGCGCTGGAAAAGATGACTGCTAATCCGAAAATTCAGCGCGGCGAGGATGAGTGGGTCGATCGCATTTACGATTTGATGGATGCGGTAGATGACTGGATTTCTACGCCCGATCGCGATATTGACAAACCTTTCTTGATGGCTGTTGAAGGTTTTTGCTCGATCACTGGTCGCGGAACTGTCGCGACTGGCAAAATCGAGCGCGGTACAATCAAAGTTGGTTATCCTGTGGAATTGATTGGAATCAAAGACACTCGCACGTTCACAGTTACCGGTATCGAAATGTTCCAGCAATCTCTGGATGAAGGAAGGGCTGGAGATAATGTCGGTTTGTTGCTTCGCTGCCTCCTAAAAGACGAAATTGAACGGGGTATGGTGATTGCTAAACCCCGTTCAATTGAACCTCACACTGAATTCGAGTCTGAGGTTTATGTACTGTCGGAAAAAGAAGGCGGCCGCCGCACTCCTTTTTTTGCGGGATATCGCCCTCAATTCTTCGTGCGGACAACGGATGTTACGGGTACGATCGCCTCTTTTACGGCTGATGACGGAAGCGCGATGGATATGGTAGTTCCGGGCGATCGGGTGAATATGACTGTGAAGTTGTTCCAGCCGATCGCGCTCGAACAAAATATGCGTTTTGCCATCCGCGAAGGCAATCGCACTGTCGGCGCCGGTGTCGTCTCCCGAATTCTGAAGTAGGCAAGAGCGCGATCGACTAAAATCAGTAGGGTGGGCAAAAGCCCACCTTACTAATTAGTTTAATTTTCAAAATACTAGCAGGTATGTCAGAAATACTTCCAACATAGAGCAAAAACTCGAATACGGAATCATTATACCGCTGGCATTTCCAGATATTCGGGTATCGGTTGAGATAATTTTGGATTGAGTAATATCCATATTATAAATCGCATTGTATCACAAAATCGCCAGCGATCGATCTTTTTGCAATTCCGGCAATTTGAAAGCCAAAACTATATCTTGTTCGGGAATTCCCGCCGCCATCAACTCGTAAGCAACACCATCTTCTGTGCCGTCGTGCTCTATCCAAAGCTTGTTATCGATAATTTCAATGTGGATCAGATTTCCGTAGATGCGATAACCGTTTTGCCAGCCTGTTTCGACTAACAAGTAGCGATCGCGCTTTTCGTCTAATACTAATTTGACCTCAGCTAAGTCGTCATTACCAAGAAAATCGATATATTCTTGGAGAAGTTTTTCCACGATGTCGCGATATTGAAGGTTTAGCGAATCCATTGCTCTATCGCCTCCTCTACAGGATCGAAAGTAACTAAACGAATAATACCATATTCAATTAAACTTTGACCAGCTTCTTCTTCAAAAACCCTGTGTTTGATATTTGCGGTAACTGCAAGAAACAGCAAGTATTCGGGATAGTAGCGTTTCAGCAAGCCTTCGTAAAGCACAAACTGACCCGCCGCTTGTTCGAGATCCTTCATGTCTGAAGCACCGATAAAACTTTTAATCTCCACTGCTATTTTTTCAGCCCCGCGCTCGGCTGCAAGCATTCGCTCTGCTCCTAAATCGACGAACAAATTTCTGCCGCGAGCTAGACGAATTCGCAATGGATCGTGCGTTATTGTCCAGCCATCCTTGATGAGGGCGTTTTTAACAGTTTGGTGATAAGTGTCTCTAGCAGGCATAGTGTTTCTATTGTAGCAGACTTGCGATCGATCGTACTGTCCTAAAAATTCCCTAAAGTTTTAATTTTATTGACATCCCAAAAATTGATTGCTAAGCTGTTCCCACTTTCAACTCAAATCGCTCATGAAAATCTCAATCCGGCTGCTTCAAGAAAGCGAACTATCGACGGCTGACCACATATTTAGACTGGCGTTTGGCACTTTTATCGGATTGCCTCAACCCACAGATTTTGGAGGCGATGCTAACTACATTCAACGATGGCATGCAGACCCAACTGCGGCGTTTGCCGCCGAAGTAGATGGGGAATTGGTGGGTTCTAATATAGCTATTAATTGGGGAAGTGTCGGTGGTTTTGGGCCGCTCAGCATTCATCCTGATTTTTGGAATCGAGGCATTGCTCAGCTATTGATAGAAGCTGCGATCGCTAAGTTTGCTGAATGGGGGACGCGACAAGCAGGGTTATTTACTTTTCCTAATAGTCCAAAGCACCACGCACTCTACCAAAAATTCGGGTTTTACCCGCGTTTTTTGACTTTTATTATGGGAAAACCAATTCAGCCACAACCAGGGGATAAATCTGTAATCAAATACTCGAAATTGAGTTCGGAGGAGCGATCGCACTGTCTCAAAGAGTGTTCGGAACTCGCGAATGCTATTTACCCAGGATTGGATTTATCGCGGGAAATTATGGTAGTTTATGCTCAAAACTTGGGCGATACAGTTTTGCTGCGGAATGAAACAAGTTTGATAGGATTTGCTGTTTGTCACTGCGGTGCGGGAAGCGAAGCAGGCAGCGATAAGTGCTATGTTAAATTTGGAGCAGTCGCCCCTGGAGTGAATGCGGGAAAAGAGTTTGAACAGTTACTCGATCTGTGTGAAGCGTTTGGAGCCGATCGAGGAATGTTGCATCTCGTCGCTGGAGTTAATACCGGCCGCGATGCAGCTTATACTAAAATGCTCGATCGCGGTTTTCGCACTGAAATCACAGGTGTAGTAATGCACAGGCCAAACGAACCGGGTTACAATCGATCGGATGTTTTTGTGTTAGATGATTGGCGCTAATCCAAATTTAGACAGCGCGAGGAAATCGAGTTGGAAATTATGCCGAATGGGGAGGTGCTGTAATGAGTCAAATTAACTACAGTGCAATGTCTTACGGAGAGTTAAGGCGCTACTTTGTTGACCGCCGAGACGATCGAGCTGCTTTTCAAGCTTCAGACAGCAAAACGTCGGGAACGATCGCCCAGAGTCATTACCACAGTAGACGATCCAGACTTTGATGTGAAACTTCAGACAGCAATTCGCCAGCAAATGGCACAGCATCATAAGTAGCACAGTACAGCGCCATAACACTGGATTGCAGCGAATAGACGAAAGCCGCTGCTTAAGTTGCTTGACGTTGTAATGGCGCGATCGCACTTCGATTAAATGTTAAGTCAGAACGAGCGACACAATTTTTTACGAAAATAGTTGATTTTTTAGAATACTTATGTTATCATAATTTTGATGCGGGAGTATAGCTCAGTTGGTTAGAGCAGGTGACTCTTAATCTCAAGGTCGAAGGTTCAAGTCCTTCTACTCCCATCCTATTTATTCCCTTGTCCGTTAAGGGTTTCAGATTTTTAGTTCCAGCAAGAGTTCTGTTTTCCGCTCGTCTTTCGCTCACTTTTACTATTGTGAGTATCCGAGTATTCCCAAAACATCTTTTATTACTAGATAAGTTTTGTATCAAGTTATTCTTTCAGCCTCTTGTTCTGTGCTGATACCTTCTTAATGTCGGACTTGGCAGCAGCCACTTCAAGTTTCAAGTCGGCTATCTCATCCTCTGCTAAATCGATCGAGTGCTGAGCCTTTAGCAACTTTCGCTGCAAAGCATTTACCTCGGCCGTCAACTCTCCAATTCGGCTGTACAGGCGAGGTTGCTCGCTTTTTTCAAAGGATTCTCCGTTATCTAACTTGCGAGCCAGAGCCAGCACTTTGTCTGCTAGGACGATCGGCACTCGGATAGTACGGGTGGCCCCGTACTTCCACTTCCCCTCAAAGGGCGTGAGGTTTGCTAAGCTACGGTCATTTACTTTTTTCATTGATTTCAACCGTAAGAGTGATTTATAGCAGAAGTCCGATGGAAGTCGTTCGAGGGAAGGCGCAGTAACAGCAATGATTTCAGCGACGCAGAATGTCCTAACCGCCCTTGAAGGTTGCTATAGTGTCACCATTTTTACACGAATGCTTTTGACTGTCAAGGTTGTATCAGTTGTGTCATGTGATTGTGTTTAAGATTTTCCATTGTTTTTCAATTGGGTGCGATCGGATTTTTAGTCTCGATCGCCCGATCTACGGATCGCCCAAGCTATTTTTGAACTGAATAACAACAGGAAATGGTGATTAACTATGGCAGCAGATGTGTCAGCACGCTCTTATGCAGGCGAAATCGATTTAGAGCCGATCGCCCATTTAATCAATACTTGCGAAAAGGTCGATCGGCTCGATCAAGGCACTTCCATCTCGGAACTACAACAAGAATTTAACGAACCTTCCCTAGACAAAGCCCGCGATATCCGCCTTTGGGAAGATGCGAACGGCAAATTAATCGGTTTTGCTCAGTTGTGGATTTCTGAACCGGGGGAAGTAATCGATGGTTGGCTGTCGTTTCGGGTTCATCCCGACGCGCGGGGAGGCGATTTAGAAGCAGCCGCGATCGCCTGGGGTGAAGTGCGGATGCGCGAAGTGTCTGTGATGCGGGGTTCACCCGTGAAGCTTCGCTCCTCGACTCGGGCTGACAAGTGCGATCGCATTTCTGTGCTGGTTAGTTGCGGTTTTCAGGTCGATCGCTATTTTTTCCGCATGGCGCGATCGCTCTGGGAACCCATTCCAGAACCGCAATTCCCCGAAGGTTTCTGGCTGCGTCAAGTCTCCTGCGAACAGGATGCCGAAGCTTGGGTAGAAATGTTCAACCAGTCGTTTATCGACCATTGGAACCACCACGATTTAACAGTAGAGAAATTCAACTACTATTCAGCAAAACCCGATTACAGAAATGATTTAGATTTGATTGCTGTTACTGATGACGGCACTTTTGTCGCTTTTTGCAACTGCGAAATTAGCCAGGAGGAGAACGCGCGTACCGGCCGCAATGAAGGCTGGGTTGCGCTTCTCGGTACGCGCCGCGGCTTCCGCAAAATTGGATTGGGACGGGCTATGTTGCTGGATGGTTTGCACCGGCTGAAAGCTGCCGGTGTCGAGACTGCTATTCTCGGTGTCGATGCTGAAAATCCTTCAGGTGCACTACGGCTTTATGAATCTACAGGATTCCACAATATTCGCGACAGCATTTCCTATGTTAAGGATGTTTAAACAGTTGACAGTTGACAGTTGCCCACCTAAAACCTAAACCTCACACCTAATACCTAACACCTAGCCACTCCGGAGCAGGCTGCGCACCGTGTGTCCCCCGCAGTTGCCCTTTCCTAGAGGGTTTTAGCCAAAAACAAAAAAACTTTTCCCGGCCCCTTGACAGGCTTGTAGTATTTGTGTAGTATTAGAGTATGGAAAGCACAGGAAAGCCAAAAACCTGTATTTTCCGTACCACTTCTGAACCTTGAAAACTGAATATAGATCGAATATTCAAGGAACATCAATTTGAAAGTCTTGTAACAGAGACTTGATTGTCATGTTGTTACTTTATATCACACTGTTCGGTTACAAACTGACTCCCTCCGAGCCAGAGATTGTGCCGGAAGAGTCTCATATTAACGAATTTAATGCGGAGTCAGAACAGACAAACTCTGCCAGATTTGAATCAGCAAAGAAAGCTGAGGAAATCCGCAAAATCAAACAAGCTTATCATCTAGAACGGCGCTTTTTTTAGTAAAGATTATCAGATTTAGTGAATCTTTACCGATACTGGCAATTTGCCAGCGTCTCACAAAAAGCCAAAATCGAGAGCAGATAAGCTACCAATTCCAAATCCCAAATTGCTCGCTAGAGGTATCGGTAATGGTTCACATTCGTTTTGAAGGACGTTCCTACGACATGGCAGAAAAGCAACTCGGTATCGCGGCAGAAATGAGCGATCGAGCTATTAAGGAACGTCTCGCACAGCATTTTGATGTCAAGGGCGATCGCTTTGAGTCTTACGTGCTCGATCGCCGTCCCAGCGGCGATTTAATTGTCCGCCCAGAAGCCGTTTACGGTTAGAAATTGAATTTTATTCCGCGCCCCAATTCGAGAAGCCTACATACTTCCAAAATGTCCCAAGCCTTTCATACTTGCGCGGAACAAAAATTCGATCGGCTATTAGGGGGCGCACCCCAACTAAAGAAGCTTACAAACTGGTAACGTTCGAGCGATCGAACAGTAGGTTCGACTCCTACCCTCTCCGCCTCTTGGAGAGGGGTTTCAAAAAATAGCTTCTCTGACTTGTGCGCTGCCTCTTATACCTGAACTTTTTAGATGTAAAAAACAGCTACGCCGCGCCCTAACAGTTGAAGCTTACACACTTATAATGTCAAAAGCTCTCTTCGACTTGTGCGGGGGTTCTGTCAGGTAGTGAAAAAAACACTTCGCGCCCTAAAAAAGGAAGCTTACATACTAGCTCTTGGTAGAGCATTTCTCTGTTAAAGAAAAGGTTGCGGGTTCAACTCCTGCGTATGAACAACGGCTTTCTTGACTTGCGCGAGGTGACTTTCACTATTATAAAAAGCGAGAAGTATCTCAATTGTGGTAAAACCGGAATGATTGTTAACAGTCAACAGTTAACTAATAACTAATAACTGATGACTGCTTCCGCGCCCTAACACATAAAGCGCTTACACACTATTCCACCGATTGGTCGCAGGTTCAAATCCTGCCAGTCTCGTCTAAGAGGCTGTAGCTCAGGGGTAGAGCGATCGGTATGTCATAAATGCTTTGCTTTCCTTGCGCGGAAGACCTCATATAAAGCGGAGTTAAATTATGAACAATACAACTATAATTTACAGAGCGCCCTCTGAGATAGACAGCCTGATTCACGCTTTCCAAGAATGCAGTTTACCGCGAAGTCAATGGACTCATGAAGCACATTTAACAGTTGCCCTGTGGTATCTGTTTTATGATTCAGAACCAGAAGCGATAAATGCTATTCGGAATGGCATTAAACGTTACAACTCGGCTCGCGGAATTGTAAGCACAAAAGATGGCGGATATCATGAAACTCTAACGCTGTTTTGGATGCGAATTATTCGCAGGTATCTCGCCGAGGAAAGCCGGAATCGATCGATGGTAAGTTTGGCTAACGGTTTGATTGAAAAATATGCCGATCGCACTTTACCATTTCGCTACTATACGCGCGATCGGCTGATGTCTTCGGAAGCTCGAACTAACTGGGTAGAACCAGATCTGAGAGCGATCGAATGAGAACAAATTTCCCTGAAATAATAGGACTTACGTAAGGGAAAATTTTTTACACTATATGTGGAGTAAGGTGCACAATCACCCTACAAATAAAGCGCGTGCATCAGTCCTCAATAATTTAGAATAACAGAGGTTCACGCATGAAAAAAACAGTTCTTTTGAAGTCCATTTCCCAGTATTTATCCAATAGCACCAGCTTGGAAGATCAGTTGACTGATTTCGTCAAAAAATCCCTTGCTGACAGCTATTCTCAGGATCTTGATGCCACCCTGCAACAGCTCGATCTGGCATGGGAAGCCCAGAAATTGCTTTGGCAACTGCGAGATGGCGCCCAAGTTTGATCGGCGAATTCTGAGAAGTAGGAATTACCCCCAGACTCTACTTGTAGGGTGCGCACTGCGCACCTTACAGCTATAGGTAGTGTGTCAAACAACTCTTTGCATCAGTCCTAAGAAGCTTACCGTTTTTCCGTAAACCTAACTGATAACTTTGGAGGTTATTTTCAGGAAGTAAATCCAATAATACTGTTTACATTCATTGCTAAGCGTGCAACAAATGCCACTTACTGATTTGGGAATATTCCTAACACCAAAAACTAAAAAATCGAAAATAACAAAATTAAAATATTAGGTAACACCAATGAATATGAATACAGCAGAACGCGATTTACGTTTGGAAATGCTCAACAGCCTGCTCACAACTCCTCACCGCCAATTGGAAAAAGTAGCAGAAATCCACAAGTTAATTGTCGAATTAGACCCGATTTTTTACGGTCACTTAGCGGTGTGGTATCAGCGTCAAGGCGACGTGCGCGACCACAAGGAAGTTTTTGTCGGAAATTTGCTGACATCGGCGCTGACGGAACACCGAGATGCCGGGTTTATGATGTTGCAAGAGTTCCCTCCCTACGAGGTTTCGCGAATTGTGGACTTTATGAAGCAGCACAAAAATAAGGTGCCTCGGAGTGCGCGCACTGCTGTCACTCGCTATCTGAAGTCGCGGGAAAAGAATCCGCAGTTTTTCGATCGCGCCGCCCTCCGCAACCGCAAGGCGATGAAGCACTTGTACGCTACTCTGCACGTCAAACCGGGCGATCGGGCAAATGCGATCTTATTTAAGGACAATCCGCCGGAAGACTCTCTGGCATTCGTTTTGAAGCGGTTAGCAAAGGCTGCTACACCAGCGGAACAAGCAAATTTGATTGTTGAGTACAAGCTGCCATACACGATCGCAGTTGGTGCGATCGCACAGCTAACACCAACTGTTTTGGTAGCGCTGATCTACTCGATGTCGCCGCAGGAAGTCATCAACAACCTGAAATCGATTCAGTCTCGCGGGGCGATGGAACACCCGGAAGTCAAACTGTTGATTGATTCTAAGCTGGATGAAGCGGCTTCGTGCGATCGGGTTTCTGCTTACAAAGCAACTGTTGCGGGCGCGGGCGCGAATTTCGACGCAGCAACGGCGGCGAAGCTGGAAGCGGTGACAAACGAACAAGTCAAGAAGCGCGGGAAAATTGTTAAAGCCACAGGTTTGTTGATTGACAAGTCGGGAAGTATGGAAAGTGCGATCGAAGTTGGGAAGCGTCTCGCTGCTTTAATTTCGGGTATTTCCGACGCTGCGCTGTTCGTCTACGCCTTTGACACGATGCCGTACCCAGTGCAAGCAAACGGCTGCGAATTGACCGATTGGGAGCGCGCATTCAAGCACATTCGCGCTGGCGGCGGCACCAGTTGCGGTTGCGCGGTGGAAGCAATGCGGATTAAGAAACAAGTAGTTGAGCAATTCATCATGGTGACAGATGAAGGCGAAAACTCTGCACCTTATTTCGCAGACGCTTATCAGAATTACTGTCGAAGTTTGGGGGTAATTCCTGATGTGGTAATCGTGCGAGTTGGCGCTTGGTGCGAATATGTTCACAAGCAATTGAAGGAGAAACAAGTATCGGTGGAAACCTTTACGTTTGCTGGAGATTACTACTCGCTGCCGAATTTAGTGCCAATGTTGAGTCGTCCTTCGCGGCTGGAATTGTTGATGGAAATTATGGATGTGGCGCTGCCAGTCAGGGATGATAAATGATATAATCGGGCATGGCTCGTCAGTTAAGCTGGCGGGCAATGCTCGCAAATTTAGTGGGAGTTAGAATTGTATGTCAACTGAGATTACATACACTGAAGCTGAAGCAAATTTAGACAACCTCTGCGATCGCGCTGTTGAAGATGGGGAAGTAATAGTTATTACTAGACCTAACGGTAAAAATACGGTTTTGATTGCTGAGGCAGAATTAGAAAGTTTACTGGAAACGCTTTATTTGCTGCGCTCTTCAGCCAATGGAATTCGTTTGTTGACAGTATTAAAGAGAGCTAAAGCAAGAGTTATTCAATCTGACACACTCGATGAAATTTGTAAAAAATTGGGGCTTGATGAAGAGGATGATACTGAAAATGAGGTAACAATCGCTAGTAACAGCTTTCAGTGCGATCGCGATCGACAACTGCTAGACAGTATCAATGATGCTTATGCAGATGGACTAGATCCGTCAGAGCAAGCTATGCTAGAGGGAATGCGTCAGCATCAGCGACAATTCACAGAAACAGAATGGTAATTGGTCAGGGAGATATTTACTGGATAGATTTGGGACAGCCGATAGGTTCGGAACCTGGTTATATTCGTCCTTATGTCGTGATTCAAAACGATGTCCTGAACAGTTCTCAAATCAGAACTGTTATTGTTTGTGCATTGACTACTAATCTCAGACGAGCTAGGGCGATAGGTAATGTATTGCTTGAAGCAGGAGAAGCCGATCTAGCAGAACAAAGCGTAGTGAATGTGTCTCAAGTTTTTACAGTAGATAAGGCTTTGTTGACAGATAAAATTGGCAAAGTTTCTCGGGAACGAGTCCGACAGATTATCGCAGGATTAGCACTTGTGACGAAACCCAAGGAAATAGATTCAAGCGAGCAAGAGGAGAATTGAAGTTTTATTTTTGCCAGTTTTTCCCTATTTTAAATCATTCTCTCGTTTGCTCGATCATTTCTAGTAATTCTGGATTAGCGATAGATGAGACTAATTTTGAATCCGCAGCAGCTAAAGCGACGCGCAAATTTTCCGAAGTGAGTGCAGGATATTTCTCTAACACCTGTTTTTCTGTCCATCCCCCAGCAAACAGCCCCAACAAAAATTCTACAGATAATTGAGTTTCTTTCACTTCCGGTTTACCTGCTGAAGTTTTGGGTTCGGGATGAATGAGCTTTCGCCAGTCCATTGTTTTACTTAAACGATTTGGGAAGATTTCGCCGATTATACTGCATTTGGGTGCAGTAGAAACACTGAGATCGTTGGGTGACTCTGTAACAGTGCCACCGCAGGTCAGATTATTTGAGATTTTAGATGGTAAAATCGGGAACCACTTATAAAATAAGGGTTTGGATCTCTGCGCTACAGCAGCATTTTTTTTTAACTGGTGTCATTTCCCGATTTTGCGGTTAAATTGTTACGACGATCGCACTACACCACTTTCTTATAGACTAGACTGATGGGGTAGCGAGGGGGCGATCGAACTTTTTGCTTTTATCCGTTTCAGTGCCAAAGCCCGATCGCACTAAATCTCAAAACCGTGCAACCCACCGTGCAACCCACCGTGCAACCCACAATACAACTACTTTAACTTCTTAAAACTATGGGAAAAAAGTCGAAAGCCCAAAAATCCCAGGTCAAAAAATCCAGTTTGCTCAGCGCCAGACTGCAAGAAGCTCTCGATCGAGGCAGTAAAGTTTGGATTAAAACAAATAATAGCAGTTTCGGCGGCATCCCGATTAATTTGTTCGGGGAGTTTGCCGAAATTTTGGTGATAGTTCCCCCTAACGAACAGGCGGAAAATATCGACGCTTACGGACAAGTTACGTGGCTGATTCGACTCTCTGATATTATTGCACTCGCCTATCCTACTGAATACTGGTCTAAAGATAGATTAGAAAGTTTGCTGCCACCTGATGCAGTTACTTCCGAAGTAGGAGAGCAACTGTAAGGTGCACCCTGATAGCACCCTACTTTTAGCCAAATGGTAAGTGTAAGGTGCGCCGAATAACACCTTACGCTTACCATTTTTTAAGGGGTTTTACCAGCAAAAATATAAACAGTTACGACCGATTTTTATCAGTTTAATTACTTGTTGCAAGCTGAAAGCTGAACTTTACAGTTGCCTCCTTCAAGTTCGCTACAACCAGCGAGAGCTTGAGCTTCTGCTGCTGATTTATCGTTGCCCCAGCCCGCACCCGCTCCTCCTTTACCGACGGCGATCGCTCCACAATTATTGCTATTAGAAGTCAGCGGTTTGCAATCGTTAGCACCTCCGCTTTGTTTATTGCAGGCGGCTACTGCTGCGTTTAGTGCTTCTTTTTCTGTAGCATAATCCCAACTAATACCAGTGGTGCCAGAAGTCGCAGAATAAGCAGTAGCTCCATGAGTGTTCTGAGCATTAGCTGCTTGGGCAGAGCCAAAAATAGGAAGTGTCAAAGCTATCAGTACAACCAATTTAGAAAAGAGCTTTTCTAGCATTACTTGATATCTCTACAAGGTTAAACTTGGATGCTGGCTCAATATTATATTAGGATATTGATTTGTGTCAATAGGGTTTAAGAGAAATTATAATGGCTTAAATTAAAAGTGTGTTCTGTAAAAAAAAAGTAACATTACGGAGGTCAATTCAGTGGCAGATATTCGCAAAATCCTCAGCCAACTCGCAGCCCTAGAAGCGCAGCTACTCGATACCCAATTCCTGGCTCCCTGCGTGCGGGGGGGAAGGGTGCGGGTAAGGGTGAGCTCAATGGTTTATACTTTTCAACCGCAGCCGCAGAACTTTGAAGGATGGGCTATTTTTAAGCCGATAAATGAGAAAATTGCTGCTGTAGTTGGCGAGCCGAGTTTGCCGCAACTGACAGAGTATTTGCAAGTGCTCGTACCCGTTCGCTTGCAGTTGGCTTGCGCGCTGCAAGGGCAAACTTGGCTGGCTTATCCTGTTAATGAGTCGGATGCTAAACAGCGCATTGGTGTTGCCAAACCCGCAGCAGTTCATTTAGTGACTGAAGGCTCGCAGTTCGAGCCGATTGTGGCGCGGTGGGACGGTCATTGTTTGTGGTTTGAAGAGATTGATAGGCGCGCCGATCCGCTGCTTTCCGAGCAGTTGAAAAGAGCTTTGAAAAAGTTGATTTTGCCTGAAGAAGTTCGCTTTAAAGGGATGACGCCGGAAATGCGCGCTGTTTACGAGTTGGTGTCGCGAAATATTAAAGATTTCGATCCGAAAGTACGGGATGAACGGCGCTTGCAGCGGGCGCTGAAAACGGGAGGCGGTGAATTGCGGGATTTTTGCGATCGCCAAGATTATTGGCTGGTTGAATGGACTAGCGGGAGTGGAGAACATCACACTTCGGCGATCGCCAAAAATGACTTGACAGTTATGAGTGCTGGGATTTGTCTCAGCGGAGAAGACATGAACTTCGATTTGCAGTCGTTAGTTGGAGTAGTCGAAGACAGGTAAACAGTTGACAGTTGACAGTTGACAGTTGACAGTCAGGTTTTGTGGTTACTTGTTAGTAGTTTGCCAAATAACAAATAACAAATGCCCCATGCCCCATGCCCCATGCCCCATGCCCAATTACTATGAGTATATTTTTTCACGAACAACTTTACAGAAGTCCCGCAGTGATGTCCGCGATCGAAAAATTCCCGGTAACGGTGTGCGGCGCGGGCGCTTTGGGTGCGAATATTGCAGAAAGTCTGGCGCGATCGGGCTTTGGTCAGTTAAAAGTCATCGATCGCGATCGCATCGAAGAACGCAACCTGTCCACTCAACCTTACTATCGATCGGACATCGGCGCATTCAAAGCCAAAATTCTCGCCAACAACCTGTACCGCGCCTTGGGAGTCAGTATTGACGCGCACTCAAAAGAGTTGACACCCGAAAATGCCGATCGGTTGCTTGCCAAGGGCGCCACAGTCATCGATACTTTTGATAACAGTGTCGGGCGCCAAGCAGTCAAGGATTACTGTGCGAGTGTCTCCATTCCCTGCGTGCACGTCGGATTAGCTGCGGATTATTCCGAAATAATTTGGAACCAACACTATCGGGTTCCGACCGCGGCGAATGATGACGTTTGCGATTACCCGCTGGCGAGAAACTTGGTAATGCTGACGGTTGCTGTTGCTTGCGAAGTAATTGTTCGTTTTGTAGCTACCAAAGAGCAACAAAATTTAACTTGCACGATCGGAGATTTTGCAGTAAAGCCACTTATATTGTAGAATGTCGGTTGACTGTTGCCAGAAACCCGGTCGATCGAGATTGGATACCTCCATCCCAGAAACCCGGTTTCTCACTCTCAAACAATCGTCAAAATCGCAGAAAACGCTTGAGAAAATTAACAGGGAAAGTATGGTTGGATCGCAGACTTTTTATTATTTACTCGCAGTTCTGGGCTTATTAGTTTTGACTGGCGCAAATGCAGCAAACTATACAGCGGGCAGCGCAATTTGCCCCACTAATGATTGCCACGAACCAGAAGTCAGACACCACAAAAGGATTTTAAAACACGGATCGAAAGGGGAAGACGTGAGAAAACTCCAAAAATTGCTGAACGCGCGGGGTTTGTGCCCGCAGCCGATCGTACTTGACGGCGTTTTCGGCCCGACAACCCTCGATGCAGTGAAGAAGTTTCAGCGACAAGCTAAGCTTCCTGCAGACGGAATTGTGGGAGGCAAAACTTGGGACAGACTGTTTGCTAGTTCGTGAATTTAAGCACCGGACAACAAAAGTTCCTAAGTTATCATTGCTAATCATTAATTGCGGCGGTTTGTAGTTGCACTATTAGCATATTGTGTGCAACTACAGACACAGAAACTGCAATCAAAAATCAATCGCACGCTAGATTGCCAATGAATGAAGTTTTAGATTTTTGGTTTGGTCGAGCGAACTCTCCTGAGTTTGGCAAAGTTCAAAGGAAGTGGTTTGAAAAAGACGAGAATTTTGACGCTCAAGTGCGATCGGGCTTTCTCCCGCAATACAAACTAGCAGCCTCCGGTAAACTGGATAGTTGGCAAGAATCCCCGGACAACTGCCTAGCATTAATTATACTGCTCGACCAATTTGGGCGCAATATGTTTCGCGGAACTCCCCAAGCCTTCGCCACAGACAGCAAAGCCTTAGCCGCCGCCGAATACGCTGTTAACAATAACTTCGATCGCGAATTGTTGACTGTACAAAAATGGTTTATTTATCTACCTTTTGAACACAGCGAAAACTTAGAAAACCAGCAAAAATCAGTCGAATTATTTAGCAGACTTCAGGGCGAACCTGACAGCAAATCAGTCATTAATTACGCCATTCGGCATTTAGAAATCATCGAGCGTTTTGGCAGATTTCCGCACCGCAATCAAATTCTCGGACGCGAAATAACCCCCGAAGAAACGGAGTTTCTAAAACAACCTGGTTCAGGATTTTAGAGTTTGTAAATATTACTTTGTAGTAAGGACTTTAGTCCTCCTAAACCAAAATTTTCAGGACTGAAGTCCTC
>JAUBOH010000002.1:0-11783 GCA_036700145.1 Microcoleus occultus BM001215366 | reverse complement strand
CAGGACTGAAGTCCTCACTACGAACCTGGTTTGTAGTAAGGACTTTAGTCCTCCTCATGCAGAATTTTGAGGACTGAAGTCCTGACTACGAACTTAGGAGAAACTTATGAAAGGTTATTTTATCTGATCTGATTATAGTGTCTAAAAGAGCGATCGCCCTTTGCTCACCCGCGATACTGCACCCGATAAATCCGGTTGTTTGCTTCCTCAGTAAACAGCAAACTCCCGTCAGGTAAAACCAGCAAACCAACCGGCCGCCCCCAAGTTTTCGGGCCCGACGGATCGGTCAGAAAACCTGTCAGAAAATCCTCATAATAACCTTCAGGGCGTCCAGAAGCCGCATTAAAAGGTACAAACACGATTTTATAACCAGTTCCAGCGTTCCGGTTCCAACTGCCGCGAAACGCCACAAACGCCCCGTTCAGGAATCTTTTGGGAAACGTTTTGCCGTCATAAAACTGAAGCCCCAAAGCCGCCGAATGCGCCTGAAACAGCACATCCGGCATTAATGTTTTAGCCGCTAAATCGGGTCGATCGCTCTTGCCGTTTTTGACGTGGCGCGGGTCGAGCAAATTCGGCTTAAAATAAGCGTAAGGCCAGCCGTAAAACTGACCTTGGCGAATTCTGGTTAAGTAATCCGGCACTAAATCATCTCCCAAACCGTCGCGCTCGTTGACTGTGGTGTAGAGTTGATTGGTTTTCGGGTGAAAATCCAATCCCACCGGGTTTCGCAAGCCGGAAGCGAAAGTTTGCTGGTTTGTGCCGTCCAAATTCATCACTTGAACAGATGCCCTCGGCAGCGGTTCGGAATCGGCATTAGACTGGGAGCCAACTGATACGAACAACTGGCGCTTGTCCGGGGAAGCGACAACATTTCGAGTCCAGTGTTGGTTGTAGCCGCCGCCCGGTAAATCGGCAATTTTTTCACCGCTACCTGTCAATTGTTCCTGCCCTTTTGCGTAGGGAAATCGGCGGACTTCAGCGGTATTTCCGAGGAAAAAATAGCGATCGGCAAAAGCCATGCCAAAGGGAATATTTAACCCGTTTTGGCCGCTGGCAAAAGTCATTTTCACCTCAGCAACGCCGTCGCCGTTAGCATCGCGCAGCAGCCTAATCCGATTTTGCCGGGTTTCTGTTACCAAAACATCTCCTGTCGGCGTCAAAGCCAGCCATCGGGGAGCGTCTAAATTGTCAGCAAACACGTTGACGACAAAGCCGGGAGGCACTCGCAGCACTGGCGATGCGGGAATCGGTATTACTTGAGGGGGTTTTGAGGCGCTTTCGGTGGCTCCTGGCTGCGGCAAGGAAGTTGCAGCAATGCGGATTGGCTGCGGGGAAAGCGGTTTGGTGGGTACAATTTGATTGGTGCGAACGTTGGCCAGCGGTGCAGGGGAGGGAAGTTGCGCGATCCTCGAAGAGGGCTGCGCTAACGGACTTGGTGCGGGAACAGGAGTCGCTGTCGCATCTTTCGCTCGATCGCACCCAATCACCGGCAGCAGTAGAATTAGCAGCAAGAAACGCAGGTAGTACATAGCAGCGATTTCTCAACAATTGCTCGACAATTCTCTTATTATAATTGCTGTTAAAAAGCGAAACCACCGCGCGCGCGGTGGCTTAATTCCGTTTAAAAACCTAGCTCTACCAAAGTCCTCTCACAGGAGCCGGACGGGGAGCCGGAGCCGGAATCGGACGGGGAGCCGGAGCCGGAGCCGGACGGGGAACCGGACGGGGAGCCGGAGCCGGACGCGGTGGCGGTTCTGGGGCCGGACGCGGTGCGGGTGCTGGGGTTGGGGGACGAACAACCGTTGTGGCTACCACCTTATAATTGGGGATCACGGCGATATTTTGCACCTGATCTCCGGATACCAAGGCTCTGACTTTCATCCCCGGTACGAGAGCAATAATTCTCAGGACGCATCTTTGAATCCTCAGAGTCCTGTATGGCGCATTTTCTTCGCGAATTGTTACTACGTCGCCGACAATACTTTTGACAAAACCGGTAACGGTTTGAGTGTTTGCTGTTGTGGTGGTCTGCGTTTGGGCTATTTGAGTTGCAGGGTTAGCCATCGCAGGATGCACTGAGACCGCCGAAATTAGCACCGACAGGGTTGCACCTGTCAATAATTTGATGTTCTGAAGACGCATTGAAACCTCACATTAACTGCTATTCAGGGTCGGGTTTGCTTCCGCTGGGCGAAAGTCCCAACCTCTAGACCTAATCCAGTTTAATCCCCGGAGTAGGAAATTTATGACAATCTCAAAAAAAGATTATCGAACAAGTATTGAAAGACTAAATTTTACATCATAAGTTCCCGATTTACAACAAGTTCAGCGGTTCGCATCTCTCTGGATGTTGGCGTGATATATTGAGTTTGTTCGATCGAGCGTTTCCGTTTTTTTGCGCCAACCTAACTGTTGCTGCTGGGCGGGAAACTCTGCCAAAAGACAGATTCTGCTTGCCCGATGCAGCAGCGCCTCCGTTTCAATTCTCGAGCGCCCGCCTCCCACTCCTAAAAAAATCAAATTAGTCGGAGGTAAAATACAATCAT
This sequence comes from Microcoleus occultus BM001215366, assembly GCA_036700145.1. Taxonomy (GTDB): domain Bacteria; phylum Cyanobacteriota; class Cyanobacteriia; order Cyanobacteriales; family Microcoleaceae; genus Microcoleus. Next base: position 9,234 of record JAUBOH010000002.1, on the reverse strand, counting down.
TTTCTGGCATAATTTACGCATAAACAGGATTTTTTCGCGGAACTGTCTCGCGGAGCGCCACCGATCCCCGTATCAAAACCAGATTTGTTTGGTATTAGCGCCTAAGCTTTGTGTTGAGTTATCAGCGAGCGCTTGTGGAATTTCAAGTCAAAACGGCGCAGGGTACAATCCGTCAAAAAGCCATCTCAAAAGTTTTCAGTTCGGGTGCAATTTGCGGATAATTAGATAGGAACTTTGTAGGAAGTGCTGGTGAGGAGTTTAGGTAACAAAATAATGGCGAACAGCAAATTTTTATTTAACAAGTTAATTGTACTGAGTTTGAGTGCAGCCGCGCTGTCGGTGGCCCTACAGCAGCAGGCAACTGCCCGACCTGCTGCTAATTCAAGTAATATTGCGATCGCCCCAGAACGACCAAGATCCGATGCAAAATTGCCGAATCTCGGAGTCCCAGAACTGCCGCCCCTGGGCGAACCGTTTCGTTATCTTCCGCAGGAACCACAACCTGCGGTAAATCCAATTGAGGAAGTGCGTTTAGTGTTGAGATTGCGACAGCGCCGCGTCTATGTTTACCGCCAAAATAAGTTGCAAGCCAGTTTCCCGGTGGCTGTCGGTAAAGGCGGCTGGGAAACTCCTACAGGCAGTTTTAAAATTACACACATGATCAAAGATCCGGTTTGGGAACATCCTTGGACGGGAGAACTTGTACCCGCGGGGCCGGACAATCCATTGGGGAGTAGGTGGATCGGGTTTTGGACGGATGGTAAAAATGTGATTGGTTTTCACGGTACTCCGAATCCAGAGTCGATCGGGCGGGCGGCTTCTCACGGTTGTGTCAGAATGTTTGATAAAGATGCCCAGGCTTTATTTGAGAAGGTAGAAGTGGGAACACCGGTGATTGTGGAGAAGTAATGAGGTTTGATCGTTCGGACTTTAGTCCTTTATTTGGGAGCATCTCAGTTTTGCAAGAAGCATTTTTTATTGTAGTGCGAGCTTAAGAGTTCGCACTGTAAATACAAAACTGAGATGCTCCTCTTTAGTCCTCAGAAAAGAAAGGACTAAAGTCCGAACGATCAAACCTAGATTGTTCAAATAGATTGCTGATATTTTTCCAGCAATTCCGGGATGTAATCGTAGCCGTCAACACCGATCGCCGGAATGATATTCGATCGACTTTTCACCAAAGATTGTTTAAAAGCTTCCGCCCCCATTTGTCCCCGCAAAATAGTCAGCAAACCAGCCGATTGACGCCACTCCATCGCACCAATTTGCTCTAAAGTATACATCCCCAAACAGCCAGCAAATATAGCTTTTTCCAGTTCGCTGGTGCTGTAATAAGCTTGAGCTAAATAAGCCAAATTCAGACCTTGCAAATATAAGTCTCCTGAGAATTGAGCCGCTTGCCAACCTTTGAGCAAATACTCGATCGCACCTTCGGAATTTTCCAACGCAATTTTAGCGATACCGAGACTGCTGGAACAAAAAGCTTGACTTTGCCTGTCTCCCAATTTTTCCGACAGCAACAAACCTTGTTCCAAATAGCCGATCGCACTCTCATAAACCTCCGGTTCCACATCCTCCAATTGCCGCGCTTGAAACACTTCGCTGTAACCCAAATTAGCCAGCGCATTTGCCTCACCTTGCCTTTCTCCCGCTTGCCGTGCCATAATTAAAGCCCGCTGGCTGTAATTAATCGCTTCCTGATAATTTTTTTGAGCAACATAGTTGCGGCTGATGTGATTGAGATTAGCAACTTCGCAAGCTTTGTCTCCTTCGGTGCGGGCAATTTCCAGCGATTGCTTGTGCAGCAAGATCGATCGCTCGTAGGCCCCCGCCGCCTGCATCGAATAACCCAAAAGCGTCAGAATCCGAGCCTTAGCTTGAGTACCTTCAACTCGGCGCAGCGGTTCATCTAAATAATCCAAAGTATGCCGCAGAGACTTGCCATCAAACGAAGCAAAAATTCCGCCGTAAAGCGGAAAATATTCGCGTCCAGAAAAAGCGCGCAAAATTTGCAGAGTTACTTGAAAACAAGCATTTGCCAACTGCTCCCCGCTCTTAGTAGAATTGTTAAACCCACTAGCCAGTTGACTCCAAATTACCGCAAAAGTAATGTAAGTAGAAATTGAAGCTTTGGTTGACACTTTGGAATCGTAAACTTGCTTGTCAAACCATGTCGCCAATGCCCGCTGCAAGCACTGCAAAATAATCGTCAATTCCACCAATACGCCTAATTCTATGTTAGATTGCTTGGCAGCCCATTCAACTACAGATCCGCCGATCGCGATCGTATTCAAAAGAGCGTTGGGAAACGGACTATTAACCTTTTTGGCCCAAAAAGCCCAAGGCCCATTTTGTTCGGGAGTGCCCGCAAATCCTAGCTGCTGCGGCTGATAAACCCAGCCGACGAGTTCCGGTTCCAACTGCTGCCAAGATTCTAAACCTTTGGCAATCCCGGAGGTGATTTGCTGCAAATCTCGCTCGGTTTCGGGATTGGAAGTTTGCAGCATTTGTTGGTGCAGGGATTTGGCCAATTGCTGCAATTGATCGAGAGTCAGCGGATGTTCTTTATTCGGATCGATTGCTTGCAATAATGCCAAGAGGCGGCCGTTAGATTCGGCGGTAAGGATTTGTTGGATCGAAGATGCGATTTCGCGATCGATCCGGTTATCTTTCTGCCAGCGTTCCCATTCTCCTTGGATGGTTTTGAGCGCTCGGAGGGTGCGATTTGCCTTGGCTTGTTTGATTTCGTCTTTTTCATTTCTGAGCTGATTTTCGGTGGCATCGAGGCGTTCGCCGAAGCAGCGTTCAAAGATTTCGCCGGTGCCTGCGCCGATGTCTTGCACGAGCATTTGATAAACTTGTTCTTTGGAGCGAATTTGACCTTTGAGGGTGATTTCGACAATTTTGTCGATCAGTCCCAGGTAGCGATCGCGCAATGAGGTAGATTCTGGCATAAGTAATTTTTTGTTAATAAATTTTTATGGACAGTGCTAGCAGCATTTGACGCTAGTATTTAATTTTACAGCTCATCGGGATTAATGCCCATTGCTCGGAGGCGATCGGCCAAACGATTAGCTCGCTCCCTTTCTGATTCAGCACGTTGCCTTTCTAATTCAGCTTGCTGCTTTTCTAATTCAGCTTGTTGTTTTTCTGATTCAGCTCGTTGCCTTTCAATTTCAGCTTGCTGCCTTTCAAACTCGGCTCGTTGGCGTTCCAATTCAGCTCGTTGACTTTCCAATTGAGCTCGCTGTCTTTCAGATTCTTCAGGAGTCAGAACCAAATTCCCATTAATATCGTACCAGCGCAGCCACAACCTCTCATTTTGCAAGAAAGCACCTTGCCACAAACCCAAACTTAACTGTATTTCCGGTATCCAGAATCGAGAACCTGTTAACACTTGTTCGCGGTAACGGTTGCCAATCAAGCGAAAAACTCTCAATTGGTTGTTGTATTTGCTAAAAACAAAGTAATAAGGAATCTTCAAAATTCTTTCGTAAACCTGCCACTTAGTCGGAGGTTTGTTTGGTGCTGATTCTGTCAGTCCTAAATCTTCATCTTCCGTACCGGGTGACAGAAATTCGATCGCAATTAAAGGAGTTACAGCTTCGTCCCAAATCACGTAACTTTGGCGCAAGTCTCTGTCTTGGTAAAATCTCGAAACGCCCACAACTAAATACCAATCGGGTCTTTTGTACCAATTGGGATGGTTGGAGTCGTAGTATAGATTGAGATCGCTGGCCGAAAATACGCGATCGGCTGGATAATTAGAAGGGAGGCAGCTATCGCACAAAAGCTGTGCTTGCCACCGATGATATTCGTCAGGCAAACCGGGTTCCTCCGGGTCTTCACTGGGTAGATCGTACATCGTCGGCAGCACTTTTGCTTGGGAAGATTGCGAATCTGGTATGTACATAGTTATACAATTATCCCTGCGAGATGTTAAGGAGATACAGCCACTGCGGTAGTTGTTACATTATAGCGCGATGTGATTTGTTGTGTGCGAGTCAACAGCAAAGGCGATGTGAAAAATATAAATGAGAGGGCAATTACGGCAACTAATCTTTGTCGGTAGTGCTTAGTCATGTTAAAAAACAATTCTTTACGTGTAACTCTTGCTGGGAATTTGAATATATGAATCCGGCATTTCATTGTGCTGGTGAATAGCAATGAAACGGCGCTCAATTTCTTTAAGAACTGCTGCATCATAATAAATCATGCCACAATCTAGACAAATCTCAACAGGCGTGTTAGGAACTAGCAAGTATTTACCTTGATGGCTGTACAGGTAATTGATTTTATGTTCCTCATAGCGGTTGCTACCGCAGGTATTGCATCGGATTTCTCGCATGGGTTTATATTTTTATTGGCCAGCTTCCACCAATAGCGGTTCGACGCGCTCGTGACTAACCAGTCGGTGAACATAAACTAGACAAGCCTGAATATCTTCTCTTTCTAGCCAGGAATAGCCTTCTAGAATCGTTTCAGGAGTGTCGCCAACGGCTAGCATTCCTAGAATATGCTCAACTGCAAGACGGCGACCACGAATAATCGGTTTTCCGTTAAATATTTGGGGATTTACTGTGATTCGTTCTAAGAGTTTTTGAGCATCCATAATTTGAGGCATAATTAGATATCTTATATTTGATCATTTGTTTATGATTTCCGAAGCCCTTAATCTCTCAAAAAGCAATCCGGTTTTAGCCGCCAAAGGATTAACTCGCCGTTTTGGCGGTTTAATTGCTGTAAACGACGTATCTTTTACAGTTGAAAAAGACGAGATATTTGGACTGATCGGCCCCAACGGCGCAGGCAAGACTACTCTATTTAATTTAATGACGGGACTAATCCCCAGCAACAGCGGCAAACTGATTTATCAAAACGAGGATATTTCCCAACTTAAACCACATCAAATTGCCAATAAAGGTATTGCCAGAACTTTTCAAAATATCCGTTTGTTTGGGGAACTTTCTGTTAGTGAAAACGTGGCGATCGCCCGACACATCCACAGCCGATCGCACAATCCGGTATTATCACTGCTCGCGGGCATATTTGCACTGCCATCCGCGAACGCTTTGGAGCGCCAAACCCATGCAAAAGCGTTAGAATTGTTGGAATTGGTCGGATTGGGCGATCGGGCGAACGAACAAGCCAAAAACTTGCCCTACGGCGACCAAAGGCGTTTGGAAATTGCCCGCGCTTTAGCCCTAGAACCGCAAATATTGCTATTAGATGAACCAGCGGCGGGGATGAATCCCAATGAAAAGCACAAATTAAGCGAATTTATCCGAGAAGTGCGCCAAAAGTTCAATTTGACTGTAATATTGATCGAGCATCACGTACCGCTGGTGATGGGATTGTGCGATCGCATTGCCGTGCTGCATTTTGGTCAGCTAATTGCCTTGGGTGAACCTGCTATTGTGAGGAATAATCCTGCTGTAATAGAAGCTTATTTGGGAGATGAAAAATAACTAATTAATGGCGAATCAGGCAATTGGAAACCAGAATAACCCGGCGATTGGAAATCGCGTCTACACAAACAATGTCCGCCTCCGCGGACTAAGAGTAATAGTTAGTATTAAATGTATCTCCTAGTCCTCTTCAGAGGACTTTAGCTATGAGACAGGGGTTTTCAACCCCTGGCGAACTGCGGGGAAACAAAAGATTTTTATCAACAATTAAAGTCACATAAAATGTACAACAGCCCACACAAAAATACCCAAAACATCCTCTTAGAACTCAAAAATCTCTGTGTAAATTACGGGGGAATTCAAGCCCTGCAAAATATCAATCTCACAATTAATGCAGGCGAAGTTGTCAGCCTCATCGGTGCGAATGGTGCCGGCAAAAGTACCACTCTTCGGGCTATTTCCAAAATAGTTAATTTGCGCCAAGGACAAATCATCTATAACGGGCGCGACATTACCCGCCGCCTCCCTCACGAAGTTGTCAAACTCGGAATTGCCCACAGCCCAGAAGGGAGGAGGGTTTTGGCGCAGCAAACGGTGTTGGTAAACTTGGAATTAGGGGCTTATGTACGATCGAACTCTGCGGAAATCAAAGCAGATTTAGACTACCAATTTAAACTCTTTCCCAGGTTAGCAGAACGTCGCAGCCAGCTAGCAGGAACCCTCAGCGGTGGGGAACAGCAAATGCTGGCGATCGCCCGCGCCCTGATGTCGCGCCCAAAACTGCTACTATTAGACGAACCCAGTTTGGGTTTAGCGCCCGCCATAGTCAAAGAAATCTTTGGGATTATCCAACATTTGCGCTCCACAGGCGTTACAATTCTGTTGGTCGAACAAAACGCCAGTTTAGCATTGCAAATTGCCGATCGCGGTTATGTACTAGAAGCTGGTAACATTACTCTGACAGGCATTGCATCAGATTTGCTAAAGGACGATCGAGTTAGGAGGGCATACTTAGGTTGACTTGGTTAATTTTAGGAATTTTGACCGCTTTCTTTGAAGCCGTCAAAGACGTTTTTAGCAAACAAAATCTCAAACAAAGTGACGAATATGTCGTCGCTTGGTCTCTGGCATTCTTTTCGGTCATCTTTTTAACTCCCTGGGTAATTTATACCGGAATTCCGGCGTTAAACACTCAATTTTGGATCTCCCTATTAATCGGAGGTAGCATCAACGCTGTCACAACACTACTCTACATCAAAGCCATCAAAGTATCCGATTTATCTCTGACAGTACCGCTGGTAGCTTTGACACCATTATTCATGTTGCTAACTTCACCGTTAATTGTCGGTGAATATCCCAAGTTTTTTGATTATATTGGCATTCTTCTAATTGTCATAGGCTCTTATTTATTAAATATCAAAGAGAAATCTCAAGGATATTTAGCCCCATTCAAAGCACTGCTGAACGAACCGGGCCCGAAATTTATGTTAATCGTGGCATTTCTCTGGAGTATCACCTCAAATTTCGACAAAATAGGCGTTAAAAATTCATCCCCGATTTTTTGGCTATTCTCTTTGTTTGGTACTATGACTATCTTGCTACTACCAGTTTTACTGCACAAAACTCCAAATCCCAGCCGCAAAATCCTCAAACAACTACCCATGCTAGCGGCTATGGGGTTTTTCAATGCTGTAGGAGTGCTTTGTCAAATGCAAGCTTTGACATTAACTTTGGTAGTGCAAGTGATAGCTATCAAGCGTACTAGCGTGTTAATGGGTGTATTGTTCGGCCATTTCCTTTTCAAAGAAAAAGATATTCAACAAAGATTATTAGGGGCTGGAATCATGGTTTTGGGAGTTTTCTTTATCAGTTTGTAGGTTAAACTTTGAGTAGGGACACGGCATTGCCGTGTCCCTACGACGAACCATAACATAAACTAAAAATTAATGCACAAAATAGCCGCAACACCAGGAGGCTGGAACCCCCAAGCCGAAGGAGTAATATTCATCCAACAAACCCCCGCACCAATAGTCTTTATTAGTGCGGCTGATACAGATATTCAAACTCTCGCGGCGGCTGCATCAAAACTGCCAGCAGAATTCCCCAAACTGCGCGCGGTGAATCTCCTGCAATTGCAGCAACAATTAACCATTGACACCTATGCAGAGGAAATTTTAGAACAGGCGCAGGTAATTATTTTAAGGTTGTTGGGAGGTCGTTCTTATTGGTCTTATGGTTTGGAAATTCTGCGGGAAACGGTGGAGAAAACTCAAGCTAAATTGATTGTAATGCCCGGTGATGACAGTCCCGATCCTGATTTAATCAGTCATTCAAATGTATCGCTGTCAGCAGTCAATCAACTGTGGCGCTACTTCACAGAAGGCGGAGTCCAAAACTTTGTTAATGCCTTAGAATTCGCGGCCGATACTTGTTTGAAAACTACTTACAATCCACCTTTACCGCAAACAGTTTCCCGCGTCGGAATCTACGATTGGGGAGGACGCGGGGAGGATGAAGAGGGCGGGCACGGGGGCACCGCCCCTACAGTAGGAATCTTATTTTATCGTGCTCATTATTTATCGGGAAATTTAGCACCGATTGATGCACTTTGTCAAGCTTTATCAGAGCGAAACTTAGTACCAGTTCCAGTGTTTGTGTCTTCTCTGCGGGAACCAGATTTGCAAGTAGAATTGCTGGAATATTTTCAGCCAAAAAACGCAGAACCCATTCAATTATTGCTGAATACGACAAGTTTTGCAATCTCCGGTTTCAACAGTCCAGAATCTGAACAAAATACCTTAAAATTATTAGATGTTCCTGTATTGCAAGCCATATTCAGCGGTGGCGGTTTGGAACAGTGGGAAAGCGAATTGCAAGGACTTTCGCCGCGCGATGTGGCGATGAATGTGGCTTTACCTGAAGTTGATGGCAAAATCATTACGAGGGCGGTTTCTTTTAAGGCTGTTCAAAATTGGAATAGCGAATTGGAAACCGATGTTGTGGGTTATGTCGCTGCGGTCGATCGCATTTCATTTGTAGCAGATTTAACTACAAACTGGGTAAACCTAAAACAAACTCCCGCCGCCAACAGACGCATCGCCATAATTCTCGCAAATTATCCCACCCGCAACGCGCGATTAGCCAACGGTGTCGGCTTGGATACGCCCGCTAGCTGTGTGGAAATCCTGAAAGCTTTGCAGCAAGCTGGTTATCAAGTAGATAATATCCCCAGCAGTGGCGGGGAGTTAATTGAAATGCTGATTGCTGGCGTGACAAATGACCCGGAAGGACGCGAATTGCGGGCTGTAAATCAATATTTGGATTTGGCAGAATATCAAGCATATTTTGCAACTTTGCCGCAGCAAGTACGGGAGGGTATTTGTAATAGATGGGGAGTGGCTGCGGGAGAAATCAGGACTGAAGTCCTTACTACGAACCTGCATGAGGGGGAAATCAGGACTGAAGTCCTTACTACGAACCTGGATGCGAACTTTTTTCCGATTCCGGGGATTCAGTTTGGGAATGTGTTTGTGGGAATTCAACCGTCGCGCGGATATGAAATTGACCCCTCGTTAAATTATCACGCACCGGATTTAGAACCAACTCATAATTATCTAGCTTACTATTATTGGCTGCGAGAAAAGTTTGGAAGTCAGGCAATAATTCATGCCGGAAAACACGGCAATTTAGAATGGCTTCCCGGTAAAAGTGTTGCTTTGTCTGGCAATTGTTATCCCGAAGTCGCATTAGGCGCGATGCCGAACTTTTATCCGTTTATTGTCAACGATCCGGGGGAAGGTTCCCAGGCAAAAAGACGATCGCAAGC
>JAUBOH010000001.1:0-153040 GCA_036700145.1 Microcoleus occultus BM001215366 | reverse complement strand
GAGTCCGCCACGGGGGGAATCTCTCACCCTTCCCCCTATTTGATTATCATTATTATTTCATAATATCTCTATCCCAAGAGGTATTGACAAAATCTACTCCTTTCTAACTTGTTACCAATGAACTAGGGCTGGTAGTCATCGACGAACAGCACAGATTCGGCGTGCAGCAGCGACAAGATTTACTGAACAAGGGAAACAGACCTCATGTGCTGACGATGACCGCGACTCCTATTCCGCGTACTTTAGCACTGACCTTGCACGGGGATTTGGATGTCAGTCAGATTGACGAGTTACCGCCCGGTCGTCAGAAGATTCACACGAAAGTGCTTAATAAAAGCGCTTCAGCATACGATTTAATCCGCCTTGAGGTACTTCGAGGTCGTCAGGCGTACATCATCCTTCCCTTGGTGGAAGAATCGGAAAAGCTAGATTTGAGAGCAGCGGTAGCAGAATACGATCGACTCTCAACGGAAATCTTCCCCGAATTCAAGGTAGGATTGCTGCACGGTCGGATGACATCTGCCGAGAAAGATGAAGCGCTCAACTCATTCCGCGACAACAAAACTCAGATACTCGTTTCTACCACTGTGGTTGAAGTGGGCGTGGATGTTCCAAACGCTACAGTGATTTTAATCGACCATGCCGATCGCTTTGGCTTGGCTCAACTGCACCAGTTAAGAGGTCGCGTCGGTCGGGGTTCCCACCGTTCCTATTGTCTTCTGTTAAATACCAGTAAAGCAACAGAAGCTAAGGCACGTCTTGAGGTATTGGAAAAATCTAGCAACGGGTTCTTTATTTCCGAAATGGATTTGCGACTGCGTGGGCCAGGTGTTGTGCTGGGCTATCGCCAGTCGGGAATTTCCGAATTTGCTCTGGCAAATATACTGGATGATGAGGGTTTGCTGAATTTAGCTCGTGAGATGGCAGTAGCGATCGTCAAAAGTAACCCGAATTTAGAGGGACATCCTTTGATGGTTGCAGAACTCAAAAGACGAGGGCTGACAAGTTGGGATTGCACTCTTAATTAATAGGTTTGCTTAGAGGATATTAAAAAATTATGGTGAACAGAGTGCCAGCCCGATCGAGTATGTCAATATATTGGCTCACATCGCAGGGTTTTGCTTCCCTCCTTTCATCAGCAGTTAAATATAGCTTTCTTTAGCTTTTGAAATATCCTCTTAGCTTTTTATGAGAATATTTTTTTACTTAACCTCAAACAATCTATTAACAGATTTTTTATTTCATAGGATATACTTTTAATTATATAATTGTATTTTATAATTACTATTGAGGTCGTATTTTGAACGGTTATCTTATCTACCATCCATCTCGTACTAAATCAGTATTCGATAGCATCGTAGTTTATCACGATTCTATTGTTGGCAATCAAGATCCATACATTTGGAATTGTAAATTCCTGCATTCCTATTGTCACATTACACAAATGTCTTCCATAGTAAATAATATCAATTTTTGGGTCAGTGGCGATACTTTTCCAAATTTTAATAACCTTTATTGTGATTTGGTATTTATTATAAAGGAAAAAACTTACTGGAAAAATGCTAATACTATAGATCGTACCGATGCTACTATTGATACTGATGAAGCATATCTGCATCACTATCGTTGGGCTTGGCAACATCCTTTTAAGCGTCGTCGCAGATTCACCCTTAAAGCTGATCCAGATAACAGCTTTCAGCCACAGAACGCTTTTCAAGAATTAATTGATATTCTTCCTTTTCTGCTCGAACAAGGACTGACCCTACCTGAAATTCGTCGAGGTATGAGAGCGGGCTTTAATTCTAAACCGTTTAGCCTTAATGCTTCTTTGGCAGCTAATCTTTACTCTTGGTTGGATCGAACCGCAGCTATTAAACTTGAGGGAGCTAAGTTACAAAAAATTCGTGAAAACAACCCGCATTTAGCAAGCCTATAAATTTATTGAAAATTTTAGTATAATTCCTTAATTAACAAAAATTATTTCTTATGTAAGAGTTACGAAATTTAGCCTTAGCCATATAAACAGCTTCCTTAACTTTCCATTGTTTTTGGGGCAGTAACTCTTTAACATTTTGTAACTGAACTAATCCTCTATAATCACCTGTAATTTGAGAAACAACTCTAGCGATCGCCTTACAACAACCATCAGGATATTTAACAACTTGCAACTCAGAAAACCGAATCACCACCCAATTTCTTTCTAAGAAAAACTGATTGCGCTGATTATCTTTATTCCTATCCACACAATGATGAGGCTTTCCCGTTCTCCCATCATAAGGTTCATCAATCTCGATATCTATAGCTAAACCAGTCGGTTTATGAACCAAAATAAAGTCAGCGGTGTAACGAAAAGATGTACCGGGTATAGGAAACTCACCACCCATACAGAAGTCATAAAAACCAGAGAAATAACGACATAAGTAAATAAAAAATTGCTTTTCACTTACCCCTTGCTGTACTCCTCCCTTACTCTGACTTGCTGGCTGCTGAATAATTTCTCTTAAATAAATATTAAACAGCTTAGATCGTTCCTGCAACAGAGAATTATATTGCTCAGTTTCCTTGTGATTTAGCTGCAAGCGACACAATTGATAACTTTCGTATTTGGATAATTGTTGTTGGTAGTCAGCCAGTCGTTGCTTGTAGCGATCGCGCACTTGAAAATCAACAAACCGCAGATAGGAAAAAGTCGCCACTACACTCACTGACGAACACGTCAGCGATGACCAGAAAGCCATAACACTCATGCCAAACAGCCAGTTAACCAACATTACTACCGCAACACTAGCTATCCAAAGTTGAATTACCAGAGAATAACGAGAATTATTGGAAACTGGCGGTCGCGGCGGAAAAGGCATTTTTTTTGTAGAAGAAGCACTTTCTTCCAAAATAGGTATCGGGTTATCCGCGCAGAACTGACGAATTGAATCAGGGATAAGAATAACTGGATAAAAGCCTCTTATTTGGCTCATAATTATGCTTTTTGTAGGCGATGTACAAGCTAAAATTATGTATATTTTCAGCCTTTAACTTACTAAATATGCGCGTCGTATCCCATCAGTCCAAGGAATTATACACACCTCTACCTAATTTCCGATGTCATCGACTTATAAATGGGCTAACGCCCACCTTTTTGGGTGAAAATAATAATTTGCTACGCCACTACTTATGCCTACAAATCAGCCCAATAATACACAAAAAATTGCCACAGACCGTCTCAAATCCACGCGGGAAAAACTGACTAGAAAAATCAAATTGGCATTGAAGACTGCAACACCAGAAGAAACTCTGGAAGTGTGGATGCTAATGAAACGGCAGGAACTCAAGAGAACGACTCCTGGGTTATCGGAACAACAGATGGAAAGCGTAGTAAAGTCGCTAATCCTAGAACTAGGCTATGACATCATCGCTACCTCCACTACCTTACCTGCTGCATCGCCAGAACCAGAAGTCCAGACAGATGAAAGCGAAGTGGATGACGCGGATGAGGATAACGATGCTAATTTCACTAATGACGATATTGAAGACGATGAAGATGACCTTTCAGAAGAATTACCCGACATATTTGAAGAAAAAATTCCCTCTCGCAAGCAGCGAGTTCCTGCCTTGAAAAAGGTTGAAACTTTAAGGGGTTCTAACCGAAATGGCAGGCATTCTTAAACCCCTAAACTTGAGACTAGGTTTTACACAAATATGTCCCTGCCAAAATGTGAAGCTGATATCCTCATTTCCTACACTAATGCTCATTTAGTTGGAGTAGTGGATTTCAAACCTGACTCCCTAGAAGTAATACCAGAGATGCAAAATAAGGAAGTAGGCGATGAAGAAATTGAACCAGATGAACTCACGCCAGGAACCCTAGCCATACTCGCTCGAATTGAAACTTTTGATGAATATTTTCATTGTTGTGGAAGGTGGTAACTAATGTATTTAGCTAAAGATTCGTTAGCCAGATATTCAATACAAGCAGTAGAACTCTGGAATCAATTGGAAACTGCTGAAACTCCCGAAGAAGAAGAGGCTATCCTCAAAGAAATTTGGGAAATTCAGACAGACCACGAAATTGCTGCTGACACGCAAGCCGAACTAGCAGACCAACTAGATGCTGAAATTTGTGCCGTAAAAGCACGCTTAAAACACTTAGTACAACTGCATAATAAGGCAATTGAACGACTGGAACGGTGGCGCAACAGTCTAGATAAAACCCTGCTACAATTTCACTCAATGGGAGTAATTCCTACAGAGATTGTGGGGCGCTCGCGTCACATCCGACTCAAGGAAAATCCGCCGAGTTGCGAAGTGTTAATAAATCCTTGTGATTTGCCAACAGAGTACCGCACAGAAAAGCTAGTTGTTACACCCAACAAACGCAAAATCCTAGCTGACTGGAAACAAGGCATTCCCGTTGATGGCACTCGAATTGAGCGTAAACTCAGAGTTGAATACGGAATCGTGCCATCAAATCTGACCGCTGCCACTGAAGTAATTTCTAATCGTGCATTAAACTCTCAGGAAACTCATTCTACCACACAGAAGACTGGGCGTAAAGAAAAAGCGCTTCCTAAAAACACTGATACTTCTAATAAGAAGGTGAAAGCAAGAGTCGGCTAGCAGAAGGTTTTCAGACAAAAGATTGGGGAGATTTCACTAACCGCAGATAGCTATTATATGCTATCTGCTAACCTTTTTTTGAATTAATCTAGTATAACTATTTCCATGAAAAGACACAATAACCACTCGTTTGACATTTCAACATTTGATAGAATTACTTACCGAGTTTATCGAGGTAAACTTATCATGTTGATTCAGGAAGAAGACAATCACCTTGATATATCTTTTCCCATAAAAGATGGGCGATTATTCGTAATCCTTGGTTCTATGCGAGCCGCTGTCGCTGAAGCAATGACCGATTACTTGGAAATAGAAGCCTACGCCGATGAACCCCTTTTACTACTAAGTGGAGGTTTGAACAAAAATGATTTTAATTAACACCAGTTAGGGGGGCTATCGCCCAGATACACTATGATAAGCTATTAAATAACACCGCTCAAATGAAATGGTTAACACCAAAGAATGTAGTCGTTGCTGCCAGTTTATCGGTAACGAGCGAAGAGTTAATTGAGTATACAATTCAATCTGAAGATGAAGAAACCATAGAGGAGAGATTTCAAAAAGTTGGGCTGCTATTTGACCGAACTCGCTGGCAAGCTCAAAAACCTTATCTAGCTCTACTTTCGCCAGCTAAAGTTAAAAAATCAGTCGCTACTGAATCATCAACCTCTGCGAACGATTTAGACTTCATAGATGATAAAAAATGGGCAGAGGAAGATGAAGAAAATACTCTCTCTGAAACCGAAGAATCCAGCAATTTACAATCCGAACCTCAAGAAGAACCTTATATCTTCGATAAATGTATCGTCGAACTGCACCTAACATTTAAACCAGATGATGGTCATTCAGAGGGACGGATTGTAATCATTTCAGCAAGCAGTCACGGCGATTTTCCTGTTAGCCAAACGATAAGGGAGTCATCCTTGGGAGAATTACCGCCTCCTCTAAAAGAACTGCTGAAGGAACTTGTAGCAGATTTTCCCAATCGCCAAGTGCGGCGACAGATTGCTAATGCTCACAACCAAAAGAAAAGAACCACTAGCCCAAATAAACCCAGAGGCGAAGCAAATAGCACCACCGCGTCCGCAACTTCTACTCAGTCTAAAACTACTGGAACGCAACTGACCTTATTTGGGATTTGAACAATATACCTACTTTTGAGAGAACAAAATGACTTCAAAAAAGAAAGTGCTAATTTCCTTTGAGGGACAACAACATCCTGTTGATGAAGACATAGCAGCTGATGATAATGAACTGCGTAAACTGCTAACAACTTATTACCCAGATTGCGCCAACGCCGACATTATTAGAAAGCCCGGAGAACTGATTACAGTAGCTAAACGCAACGGCTCTAAAGGAGTAAAATAACCATGAAGATGACTCCTTTAGAATCCCTCATCAATGCACCAGAAGAAGTCAATCCAACACTATCTATGTGCCGGAAACTACAACGGTTAGAGCTTTCTGGCGAACTCGATAGCGCGACTATGAAAGAAATGGTAAAAGCTATTGAGTTAGCTATTTCAAAAGGGACAGACGACGTGAGAGCAGTTGAGCAAACCAAGGAACGACTGTTAAATAGTCGCTCTGTAGCTGGTGCAGTTCCAATGGGGTTTTAATATGGCTGCAATTTGGAATGCTAAATCCGCTCTGCAAATATTACAGCAGTGCCAACCAATCATCGATTTTAAATCAGCAACCGATTATTTGTTAGATAAACTGAACACCTATCAGCTACTCAGTATTTATCAACAATTGTTTCCTTTGGAATGGGACAAAAGCCAATCGGAACTCTACTCGAAAGATGAAAATCACAGTCCGAAGGAATTGGAGTTTATTTCGCTAGTTAGCGAACATCTGTTTCCCATTGACGACATAATTATAGAGGGTGCTTATGAAGAGCGCCTCTATCAAATTCCTGTCTCGCCTAAAGGAGTAGATTGGCAAGACCATGAAGAAGGAATTGACGCATTGCGAAGCGGATGGCAGATATTACTGCCGCTTTCGCAGTCAGGTAGATGGTGGTTGGAATCGGTAGCAGGTGAGGAAGGGGAATCGTGGTACGAATGCACGTTTGGATACAGCTTGAAAGACATTGCAAATCCCGAAAAAACTAACTTCAAACTTCTTAAAAGATTAGCCCGTCGTGTTGCACCTCCTATCAGCGATTTGCCGACAGCATTAGCACTCCTTGACTTGGAAACAGGAAATATTTGGCTAGACCAAAGTGTTTGCTGTGAAAGTTACTGGAATCGCAATTTTGAATCAAGACCCTGGACAATTGAAGACATTAAATTCCTAGCTAGTGAATGGAGAAAAGCCACTCAGCTATTAGATAAAGCCTGCGAATTGATTGACTGGATTGAATCTGACCCTAACACCAATTTTTCGCACATCTTAGCATTATGGAATCTGACATTGCATCTGAAATAATTCGAGAGGTACTAGAGGTTGCCCCGCGAAAGTTGTCCGCTATTCAAGCCGAACTTCTCTTTATTGAGGGCGGTACTTACATTTTTCACTATCAATCGGGGGATAGTTCCAAGTACAAATGTCTGTCTCCAGCAACTCTGCGAGCAGCTTTTGCAAATACACCGATTGATTCGGGTTGGATAAACCCTGAATCGGGGATAGTACGTTGGGGAACTGGCAGCGCCGGGGAATGGACAATCAAATTTGTACCACCTCAGAAACACGAAATAAATCTATTGGAATCAAAGCACTTGGTTCCTTTACCAGCAATGGTGTTTTTGGGATTGAAATCTGATTACTGGATTTGGGCAATTAAAGGCTCGAAATTTAACCCAGAAGCAGAAGCTTTCCACGTTCCGCTGCCCAACGTTTATTTGCACTCATACCAATCTTGCGGACGCATCTGCTGGGGAGATAATAAACCGCCTGTAGCTGCGCCCAATACGATTACAAAAGCTTGGGAAATGTTCATCTCTAGTCCTTTCAACGGACATTTGAGTGATGGCAAATCTAGGGCACAACCCAGTGATGTACGCGGACAACTCGAAAAAGCGGTTAAACGTTCATCTTACCCTGTTAAAGATTTAATTGCTACCAAGCAAATAATTGCCAAATTAGTTGCAGCAATAACTGATGATTGAACCACCAAACCCTAATCCCTACCAGCTCGAACTGGTTGATTATAAGATTGTCAAACTCGGAGAAAATCTGCCGCCTCACTCTAGCAGTATGTTCGAGTACCTGATTGGCAGCAATGGTATTTTTGCTAGAGCAGTTAGACCGGGTTTAGAAGTGATAATTCCGGTTCAACTTTTTACCGCGTCACTCAGAGGATTAGAACCGATTGAGCCTTTAGTCCGATTAACTCCCGGACGAATCCCTCAGCAGATACTCATCCAGATGTGGAAGGAAAGTTGTATCGCCGCGCTTGCAGAACCGCCGTTAGAAATCACTTTTCATATTCATCAGGAACAAGGACAATGGCGGATGGTAATTCCAGAGCAAACGCAAAGTTCTGCTAAATGCAAAGCGATTGAATACGGTTTAGATTCTTCGTACATTAACGCCACTGTAGAGGTACATTCGCACAATCGGATGGCGGCTTTATTCTCTGGTGCTGATGATGCAGATGAAGGGGGTTTCCGCATTTTTGCAGTTTTGGGGAAAGTAACTGAATCGAGTGCTGAAATTATTTGCCGCGTGGGAGTTTATCGGCAATTCTGGCACATTCCTGCTGACTGGATATTTGAATTGCCTAGTTTCATTGTAGATGTCACAGTTGGCGGACAAAAAAACGATTTGATTTCTAAATTCTACTCTAGTTCTATTGCGCCATCTTTGTTAGATGACCCCATCGAATTGTAAACAACATTTGGAGATTTACCCCATGTTTAATTATGATTATTTGTCAGCTTCGCCTCTGATTGTCAGACAAGCTGATTCGATTGATATTTGGCTTATTGGGGCGGGAGGAACTGGTTCCTGGCTGTCGTATCACATTGCACGGCTGGCACGGAGTTTGGGTAAGTTGGGGAAGAAGGTGCAGTTTGCGATCGCAGATCCCGATCGAGTTGAAGAAGCCAACATCAGCAGGCAAGCTTTCTGCGATCAGGAAATCGGACTGCCCAAGGCGCAGGCTCTAGCGTTGCGATACTCTATCGCTTGGGGGGTGGACGCGACGGCTTTCGTGCAGGAATTTGACCCCAAGCTAATCCGCTACGCCTACGACAAACTGACCATCCTGGTGGGGTGCGTGGACACGGCAGCCGGCAGAGCGGCAATTAATCAGGCTCTGGAGTTAAACCAATTTTACAGCCGTTCTGAAATTCCCCGCGTGTGGTATCTGGATTGCGGAAATCATGCAGCAGCCGGACAAATTTTGCTGGGCAGTTCTTTGGAAACTGACCCGGAGTTCTATAATTTTGGGGGGCTGGGATGTGCTAGGCTGCCATCTCCGGTGCTCCTGGCTCCTGACCTTTTGAAACCGAAACCTGAAGAGTTGACAAATAACCTATCTTGTGCTGAGATGGCGGTGCTGAACTTGCAGAGCGAGAGCGTGAATGTTCGGGTGGCGGCTGAGGCGGCGGATTATCTGTATCGGATGGCTGCGGGGAGTCTCAAACGGTTTGCGACTTATTTTGATTTGGAGAGTGGGACGGCGAGGTCGATTTATATTACGCAGCAGTCTGTGTGCGCGGTGGTAAAAGCGATCGCAAGTGAAGCAATAATACCATGCTAACCTTACTCCAAAAGATATTTTTGATGCCTCAAATTGTCCAATCTTCGATTGCCAACCCTGCCACTTTCCCGAAATCTCGATGATTGCGAGTTAACAGAATCAATTTACGGGACAGTGCAATTGCGGCAATTCTTGCATCCATCTTTGCCAGTTGAAGCCGTCGTGACTTTAATTGTTCAAATGTTGTAGCTGCACCCGCATCAAATGAGACGAGGGGCAATACTTTAAAGTCACTAACCAGTCGCGCCATCATCTC
Source organism: Microcoleus occultus BM001215366 (assembly GCA_036700145.1). Classification (GTDB taxonomy): domain Bacteria; phylum Cyanobacteriota; class Cyanobacteriia; order Cyanobacteriales; family Microcoleaceae; genus Microcoleus. Next base: position 143,462 of record JAUBOH010000001.1, on the reverse strand, counting down.
ATATCCTTTCACTATGTCATTGAGGGTGCGATCGCGATTAATATAGGCGTGACAGCCAAGCATTTGTTCGTGAAAGGTGACAATTGATACAGCACCCAAATTCTTTTTCTGTGTTTAGTTTGCCATCGAACGACACAGAAACCGAGTTTCTTTATCAAAAATTTGTTTCGTCAGATGGATGTACTAGGGAATCTGCTATTTGATCTGCTAGCTTTCTTGCGCCTACTGCGTCAATTTCCTGTAATTGCCCCAACAAAGTTTGCAGACCACTAAGTCGAATTTGTCTATCTATTATCCAACTGCGATCTGAATCCCAGAGTTCAGCAAAAACTTGAACTAAAAGTTCACTTTCGTCATTTCTACTACTGGGTAAGAGTTCCTGATTTTGGATGAGCATTTTGAAAAGTAAACGGCGGAAATATCTATAATTCGTTGATTTGCCAACACGGTACAATTTTCTTCTCAACCACCAATCAGGAAGTAAGACTTCTTGAAAACGCTCTAAAAACTCCATCAGCCATTGATCTGCTTGAGTTTCATACTTAAGATTATCCTGAGACACTTGCCCCAGCAGGTCAATCAATTTTTCCCAAATATCCCTGACGCTACCGAAGAATCGCAGATTTGACTCCGGCTGATTTCTAAGGTCAAAAAGATATTCTCCAAATGTACAGGCTGTGTAATTTCTAAATGAGTAGTCAATTATGTCCGAAGAATTGCTCTCAACAATACAGTAACTCAAACTATCTACAACATGACCTAAAACAATGCAATCTACAAGGTCAACATTTTTGAGAACCTGGAGAATTAGATTAATTCGTGTAGCAACTTCGCTAGAAGTTGATTTTACTATCGTATCTATTATTTGAGATTGAGCTGAAGAAAGTTGTGTTTCTACAGAATCATCTCCATCCTCTTCTTGCTCTGCTTTGTTATCTACATAAACTGTTGCCCTTTCGTGAAACAAAGCACAAAGCACTTGCTTGCGTAATAAACTGATTAAATTCAGCTCTATCTCGCTATCTGGCTTTGCTTCTAGCATCGGAATCAAGGCTGCTGCTAAAAAATCCCAATCCAAGTAATTGTGTAACCAGCGAGGTTGTTGTTGCAGAGGTTGGAGCAACATTTCTGGAATCCATTGAGAAGCATCAATTATAGAAATTACTGGATTATTTTTCTCCTCAAACTCATTTTGAAAACTAGACCATGCCTCTTCAATTTGAGGATCTTCTCCTTTGCTTATTTCTTCATCAATAAATTCCGGACGCGGAACTAGATAAGACCCATCTGGATTAGCAAAATTTTGGATAACCTTAGCATAGGATACTGCATGAGTCAGGGAAATGAGGCGGGCTATTCGGGGTACAATATTGATGAGTTCTTGGGTGAGAGGGTGAACAAGCCCATATTCTCTTATCCATGAGCTCATAAAAGCAGATGTATTGCAATTGCGGACACCAATAAAGCAACGGAAAGCAGATGTTCGAAGTAAGATTTCTGATTTGCATCTTCGCAGTAATTTAGGGGCTGCATGAGCGAGAAAAGCTTCAGCATCCATATTATAATTCTGACAACGACTGCCCTCATCTAAACTTATCGGTAGATTAGAAAAATCACTAGCATAATCAGTGATGTAGTTCTCCAGTTCTGGGTTGAGATTATCAATAGGAAACTCTAGAATAACAGCAATGGTTGCCCAAATTGTATCGATAAAAGCTTTCTTTCTCAAGCGTTCTTGTAGAGAACAAAGCTGTTCTTCACTGGTCAGTAGAGTAACAAACTCCCTATGTAGTTCTGGTGTCTTTTGCAACTCACCATCTACAATTTTTCGGCACATCATTACGATTTGGAAATGCTGAAGATTCCAAATTGCAGATTCGGCTTGAGCATCAACTTCAGGATCTTCAGGTAGAGTACCGACGAAGCCAAAGCTTCTAGTTCCATGTTCATCCTTTTCCGACAGCCAGTTGTTGCCCTCAAACCAAGCTCGGATTTTTAATGCACGATAGCGACTGACCTCTGGAATAAAATTAATTTGGTGATTATCCCAGTCTGCCAAAATCTGAGATGTTGCATCCAAAGGAATGTTTCCCTTTAGCCACATTGGGAGTGCTATCTCTAAAAGGGAAATTTTTCGGTGAGATAACTGATGAAATTCAGCTAACTCTTGAGATTCCTCGTTTGACAGTCGGCTCCATGCCTTCCCAAAATCGAATGCAAAATCTTGTCCCCGATCAATTAATTCAAACTCTAACCATACCCAAAGTTGTAATGACGACTGTAGAGGTAGTAAGGAACCTTTCAAAAGATTGGGATCGCATTTAGCCAGCGAAATGAGTACCCCAAGCATTGCAACAGTGTCAGCACGCTCAAAAATAATTGATATAGAACGTTCGAGTGCTGCTTTAGTCGGACGACTGTAGAGCCATCCCTCCAGCGTCATTAAGAAACAAGCGACAATATTTGGAGACCAAGGATACTTGCGATGCCAATATAGTGCATGACGACCACCTTTAAAATATTTTCTACTATCGCCAACAAGTAAAGTTACACCATCAATATCAGTTTTTGGCATACCCTCCAGTTTGTTTTTTACCCAGCGATGCTCATGCCAGTAATCTGTGGCTACCTTACAAAGGGTTGCAATAACATCAATGGCAAGAACTTCATTAATTTGTAAGAGAGACAGGAGCGGAATAAACTTGAATGTACAGACATCAATCTCGTCCGCTCCTTTTGTTCCAAGATAATTGGTTAACCTATTAGAGTTATTATCGAATTCATAACGATAACCTGGCGGTGAAATAGTCAGAGCTAAAAGTAATTCAGCACCGAGTTGTGGATTGATACGAACTACACAATTGAGATATATACCTCCTTGCTTAAGCATGAACTTGCGAAAGTTCTTATTAACTTTTCCTGATGGCCCTTTTGGATGTGGAGGCTCAAGCACACCTACACCATCTCTAGTGAAAGAAAAAGAGGTTTCAGTTGGTTCTAATCTATTTGCTGCTGTAATCTCTCGTCCTGCTAAAACTCTCAAAAACCAGGCTGAACGTTCTGGAATAATCTTGAGCGCAAACACTATACAGGCAAAAGCATTTGATAAAAAATTACCTAAATAGTATTGCTTTTTATGGACAGGGAAGGGTAACGCTCCTTTCTGTCTTAGCTCGATTATCTGGTTTAGGTCTTCCCAACTGTCTACTCGCGCTTCTGGTTCAGGAGCGGGTGGATCGGGATCGGGCAGCAATATTCTTTGGAGCAAGTTAAGAACAAACTCTGCAACCTCAACCCGTAAGGAAAAATTTTCTGCAAATATTCCCCAGTTCAGCCAAGCCTCAGCCGCTCTGAAAACTAAACAAGATTCCTCGATTACAGTCTCTGGATTTTGAGATAAGAGCCATCGCCACACAGGTTCCCACAAATGCGCTTTTGGAATTCCCGTTATCTGCTCCTGTATGACCAGCCTTGTGCCCGCAGACGTAGATTCAGAGATTCCTGCAAGGGCTGGATTTGGAAAAGTTGCGATCGCTAGAAGACGAGAGATGAGACGCTCGATGAAAAAAGGAAGGTGTTCGCCAGAACAACTCTGAAGGACGTAGCCTCCCTTTCTACTCAAAATTGCGCCATCGAGAAGTAAGTCAATAAGTTGTAAATGATTACCTTCCTTTGCCTCTTGAAGCAATTCCTGCCATATTTCAGTCTCTTCTGACTCCATCGCAAGATACAAAGCAAACCAGCGCACTGGCTGAGACCAAAGAGGATTTCTCAGCTTCGTTGCAAGCTCACTGACATCTAGTTCGCGACGTTTCCCCAGAAGGTAGCGAAACCTTGCACAATCTCCTACAAAACGGTGTGTGACAGCTACTTTTTCTTCTACAACTCGAAGACAGTCTCGTCGCACCAGGGTATATAGGATTTTGGATTCAATCCCAGAGTCATAAAGAGATAGATCGGGAGTAAATTTATCGGCTAATGAAATGGCTGTTTTAATTAAGACACGACTTTCTTCACTGGCTTCATGGCTATCCCCCACATGAGAGCGCCAAAACCAAGCGAGTAGGTCTAAGTCATTTTTGAAGGATGAAACATTGATATTATCCCGTTGAACGCTACTAATCAGCCAGTCAAGAAGCTTAAGGTTTAAAGCAGGGCCAAACTCATCAGCGCGTTGAACAAGGCTTGCAACATCGCCTGGTAAAGCATTGGATAACTGAAGATCGTTTATAGGTAATTGTGGAAGCTTAACAACATTTATAGAAACTTCTGCGCCAAGTCGGGCAACAATTTTGTCGCGAACTCTGGATTCAGCATCTGTATGTGCCACGAGTACAAAGCGCACATCCGTTGATGTTTCGTTAGCTAGAGCATTTTGAAGGAGGTTAAGTACACAATCAAAGCTTTGATCATCGGCATCACTCAGGTCATCTATGATGATGATGGGTTTCTCAATTACCTGAGCTGTTAAGAGTTCATCAATACGTCTCGTATGTGGGCTAGATGTAGAGTCTGGGGTTTCTGTGAAGGAAATAATGTCAGATGGATGGAGAAACAAGCGCGTATAATCTTGAAAGCTTGTTTGCATACCCAGCTTGCAAAGCGCTGATTTTCCAGATGCCGATGAACCGATGATAAGGGTGATCCGCTTCGTGAGTACAGATGCTTGTAGCTGTGAGAGTAAATCTGTCCTGGGTAGAGATAGACTGCCACCCAGTGTATGTCGAACAGCACGAAGTCGATAGTGGGATAGGCTGAATAATCTTGCCTGTGTTGCTCGGAACGCTTCCAAGCTTTTATCATTTATGAGTTCCCGCCATATAAGAGCGCTTATACGCTCAGGAGATAAGCCTGAACCAAGTTGAAGAAGATAGCCTAACCATCGTCCTATAGTTGTTTCTGTATCCTCATCCCGTGAAAGATTTTCTAACTCTGTCGTTAAGTCGGTTCTTGGGTCAGCAACAAACTCATAGCTGACACAAGTTTTGAATGTATCAAGCCTTTCTGCTTGATCTCTTTGTAATATAGGGTTCCATTCTTTAATAACTTTATTAGGATTCCTATTATCCTCAAACTTTCCAGAGATTTTGAACCGTAAGTGTTCTACCAATCCAGGTGTATGCTTAGAGGCAAGATTGAAAATTTCCCAAAGTTCTTCAAGCGCTTTACCAATCGCCTTGCCTGAAAGAGTTCGTTTGACTTGTGTGAGGGTAACAACTTTACCTGATTCAGTAATGTCTGAAATGGCTTCAGTAAGAACTCTATGAGCTGTATTCGGGTCTTGGCGCTCCGCTTCAGAAGCTTCTTTCCATTGACGAACAATTTTCAGCAGTGTCAACATAAATTGGTGATCGAATCCGCTCAAAGCCAGTAAACCACCCTCTGCTTGTTTAGGATAAAATTCCTGCCAAGCACTCCTTAACTCATCTAACTGAGAGAGCAGGCTGAGTTCGGAGGCTGTTACATTCGGGCTTGTTGTTTCGCTATTGACCATGCCTAATCCTAACTTTTCCTATAAGAGTTTGTTGCCCCTTTGGACTTAAAGGGCGGCTATCGCCGCCCCGTAGAAAAAATCCCTAACTTAAATCCTATCTATATAAGTAGGGTCAGCCTGAATTCGCTCATCAAAATCCATATTCTCCCATTCTGCGATCGCTCTCCCCGGTCTGTCCATCAAATCAACAGGAGCGCTACTGGGACGCACGAATGGGTATTTATCCTCATCTTCAGGAGCGATCGCCAATTCCACCAGCTCAGTATCCTCATCTTCAAACAGAGCCGGATTAACAATTGCATCAACCTTTAGTTCCATTTCAATCACCTCAAAAACACTTCCAACGGTCAACACTTGACCGAGTTTCAACCTGTTAAGGCTTAGATAGACTTTTCTTACCTGCCTTACCAACTGTTTCAACAATTCCTATTCTAACACCTCGATTCTAGGGAGAAATCAACTCATGGTCGCCACAGTTGTTACCGAACAAGGACTCAAGATTCCCGTTTTTGATGCCGCTTACACTGATGCCAAAGGTCGAAATGCAGGCAAATTTTTCAACAATCCAGAAATCCTGCGCCACTCTATTCTGCAAGCAATGTTTCAACCAGAGGAACTGAAGTCATTAACGATCGTCAAACTCGACAAATCCAATCCAGATTCTCGCCAATTACGCGCCAGCATCCATGACCCAGAAGACGGCATCAAGCGACGCATGATATTTCAATCTGGAAACAGCTATTATTTTGGTGACGAAACCCTAGCCAAAAAGATAGGAGACTTATTCGTAACCGAAAAAGACACTGCCTGTCGCTACGGTTCCCTTCTAGTCAGCACTTGTATGTCCGGCGTATCAGAATGCGACCACCTGCGAGTAAAAATTGTTGATTTCACCGACCCGCAATATGCTAAATATCGAACCGGAGACTGTCACGGTGCAATCAGTTCCGACTTACTCAAAAGCATCGGCGGCGAGAAAAATCGAGCCAGCCAATTTCGTTTCGCTTGGCTTCGCAGTTGGAATACAGACAATACAGAATCCACACCCCAAGTCAGCTTTCTGGCTAAAGGAACGCTCCGTCCCGATGACAATTTACTCGATTCATTAGCCGACTCCGAAGGTAACAAACCCCAACTCATTTTAGACCGCTCTAGCATTAAAGGCATCAATAAAAAACAACTCAAAGAACTCATTCCTTGTGGCGATTACGAATTACCCAAAGCCATCCTTGGAAACCGCAAAAACAGTCAAATCGGCATCACCCAAACAAGCTGGCAGTCCACTGGGGTTTGGTTCGACGAAGCAGCCCAAAGACAAGACCTAGTGCCAGCAGCTAAAGCCGAAGCCCAAAGACTAGCAGCACTACAGCGCGACCCGATGAAATTGCGCCAAGCCATGATTGAAGATTACGACAGGCGCGAAGCATTTCTGGCTCGTTTGAACGAAAGAAAACTCAAGGAACAGCAGGAAAAATTATCAACTACAAGTGACGACGAAATTAACGGTGACAGCGAGGAAAATACCGAGGATAAAAAGCGGGAAAGACAGGACATCCAGATGCTCAAAGCCGATAAATTCGGACTGATGATAGGCAGTCCCGAATTCACCAATATGGCAGAAAGGTGGCTGGCATCCAAATGGCGAAATCTGGCAACCAGGGGAGCTTTATCAATGACTTCTGCAATGGCACTACCCTGCGAAGATTTACCCCAAGGCACGGTTTGCGCTAACCATTTAGAAGAAGGAGAATGCGTTCAAGGTCGATTCCCAATTCTTAACAAAGATGGTCTGAGGATATATCACAATGTACACGCAAAAAACCTGGAAAATATTCCAGAGGAAACCCGCGCTGTCATGGCGAAAATCAAAGGGGTAATTTGGTTCAATCCCAAAGACTTAGAAAAGTTCCATCAAGGAGACTTTGACGGTGACGAACCATTTGGCATTGAATCTGGAAAACTTCCTCACATTGCCCAACAAATCTTACCAGCACAAGACGGGTTATTTGACTTCGGGGAAGTGGTACAAGCTGAGAAAGTTCCCTATACGAAAGTTCGGTATCGAGAAGACGATTCTGAAGTCAGACAAGGTAAAGTTAAAGCAGGTCAGCGCAAGTTTACCACCCTAGAACAAATCGGAGTTGCCAGTTCTCAAAATGAAGTCGGAATCGTCGCTTTAGCCATTGGCAAAGTAGCAGCAGCACTCCCCAACCCCGGCGAAGATGAAAAGCTATTTCTCAAGCAGCAAAAGCGATTTATCGCCGCTCTCAGCATCATGGAACAGTACGAAGTTGACTACCAGAAAAACTCGCTGCGGGGTAAAGATGCCAAAGAAGTGAAAGAGAAAACAGGTCTAAATCCCGACACTTTACTAGAAAAAGTAGATGAATGGTGCGAGAAACATAAAAGCTGCACTTACTTTTTCCAGTACAAAGGAGACGACCGACTGTACAAACAATTTCCCATGCCCGCCGATTTTCCCAATGCTGTTTACGTCCTAGCCAAAGAAGCCGTTAACCCTTATTGGGAACAAACGCGACTCATCCACCGCAACCGAGATGAATTTCAGCACATTCTTCCCCCTATTCCGGCTCATTTAATCGTGTCAAAAGACAATCGCCAGCAACTGAATGCAGCAGGCCTTGAGTATGAAAAAGAAGGGAAGGAATTGCATGTTTCCTATGAGTACAAAAATGCCTTAGTAGAGAGAGGAATCGAGTACCGACACAGCAAAGAAAATGACCTGCCTTGGGAAGAAAACGAATTGCAATGGGCGAAAGACCTGGTGCAGCGCTTTCAAGAGGACAAAAGTATTATCTACGATCGCACTGGCAGCGATATCAAAACTCGAAAAGAGGAAATGGGCAAACTTTATGACAGTTATCGAGCGGAGATTGACGAAATTTGGGATACTCCTGAAAGAAAAACCAGGGCTGCTCATGCCTTATTCCAAGCTACCCACACTTCCGATAACCTGAGCAAACACCGGACAATTTGCCAGAAGCTAGCAGAGGATTTGGAAATTACCTTTTCCCTACAAGAAGACTACGAATTGCTGCACGAAGCTTTACCGCGAGATGTCTACGTCCTACAAGTTCCTTTCCAGAAAGTGAAAACTAAAGACGGCAGAACCATTGACCTTCCTAACCAATGGAAAGACGCACTCGATAGCAAAGGGATTGCATACGAAGCCACTGCTCATCCCGAATTGCCGTTAGTTGAATTCGCCTTCAAAAACTTACCCCAGAGCATGGTGGCGAAACTAGATGCCAAATATGGAGATAATTCCAACGACCATATCGACACCGACTCTTTGAAGGTAACAAACTACTCCGGCAATGAAACCCGACTCCTCATCGTCCCTCCCGTCGATTGTCGGTGGATTGAGTCTCAAGATAAAGCAGGTAGAGGCGCACTTGTCTACAAATTATTCATGGATGAAATCTCCGATGCTTTGTCAAATTATCGGGTAAATCAAATAGAAGTGGTCAATGTCAAACATCCCGATAACGATTACTCAGAGGAAGATTTCTCCAAGTCAAAATGGAAGGAGCGGAAAGTTACTTTGCAAGTGGGAACGATCGATTTACCTCCCACTCACGAGAAATATTACCGATTTCAAGGCACTCCCATTATCCAGTTGGACGGGAAAAACTTGGGTACATTTTCCCCTGAAAGTCCTAAATTTCCCCCTGGAACTACTTTTGAGGCGACGCTTTCCCCCGACAAAGGCGGCAGGTCGGTTATGCTGAAAGTCGATCGCGAATCGATTCGGTTGCCTGAAATTCAATTGCCCGCGATCGATTCACCTGAAGTATCTCAGACTTCTGATTTGGCGAAGCCTGCGGGAAACGCGATTCGCTCAGCGCTTCGCCCAAACGGAATCGCTCAAAACAGTAGCACGTACCAACCGCCAAAATTCCAACAAGAACCTGCTTCAAAACCAGAAACGGCAGTTAATAACGGAAAACGCGACACCACCAACGCTAAAGCTGACAACTGGCGGCTTTCTCTGCAAGACACCCTTTTTAGCGTCGTATCGGAAACCTACAAGCAACGGCGGTGCCCACAGACGGCGACGGAGCGATCGCAGCTTCCGAACCATAGTACCCAACACTTCAAGTTTGGAGACAACCAATGGACGGCTTACGTGCAGCCTAACGGGGATTGCTTTGTCAGAAACGAGTCCAAGCGCACCGTGTTTAAAGCTAACGTTCACACCGGGGAGGTTCAAATTCCCCTGACAGAGCAAGCAGCGGCTCGTTTTCAAGAGATGATTGTAGAACGGGAAAAAGCTTTGTCTCAGTCCCGAACTACTCTCACGCCTGCGTCTGAATCGAAACCGAGGGAGTTGGAAATGGTTTAGTTAAGTGGGGGTGGTTGGGTTTTAGGGGGCGATCGCGCAAGGCCCAATGGAAAATTTTCCATTGAGTCTTGTCACTCATTTGTCACTCATTTATCACACATTCGGTGTTAATATTTCCTAAGTTATACTTATAAAAACGGATGCTTCAGCTTTTTCTAAAGTGAGCGATCGCGTCTGGAAAATGAAAATAAGCCAGCTTGATTTATTAAAGTGGGAAAATGCTACAAACACCAGCCCTAGCTATTTCACAAAAGTTTGTATCGTTAATTACTAAATCTGATTATTATGAAATTTAAGCCCACTTATCCAACAAAAACCCCATTTGGTTTACATACTTTAGGAAAGAATTTTTTTCATGCCTTACATTGGAAAATTATAGCTTTGATTTTAATCTTAATTTTAAATAATACAATATTTTTAGGAAATATACACCTGTATATTTTTGTAGTTTGTTTAACACTAATACTATTATCTCAAAAGTTAAAAATCAGCGATCCTTTTGCTAAATTAAAAATAACACAAATAATTAATAGCATCTTTACTGCTCATCTTATACTCCCTTATTGTTATTATAATTATTTGAAAGCTACTCTTATTTCAGTGATTTTTGATGTGGGAATAATGAGTTTAATGTCGCTCATACATTTCATAATAAAATTCTCTCCGCCACGAGAAACAATTGATAAATTAATACTACCTATCAGAAAGTTAAATTTCTTTTTAGCCAGGGCTTTTAGAATGGATTTTGCCGTGGAGATTATGCTTGAAATTGCCAGAAGTGAAATAATTAATTATAATTTTAATGCTGCTGAATCTCTTCTTAATTCAGCGATTGATGAATGCGAACAAAATGGTGAATCTCAGATACAAGGAAACGGAAGAAATATGCTGTGTATGTTATTTCTTATAACTGGTCGTTATGGTGAGGTTATTGAACATAGCAATCAAATTTTAAAAATTGCTTCTAATTATAACGATTTGGAACTCAAAAGATCGGCATACCAAAACATCGGGAATGCTAACGAAAAACTTGGTACGGAATATTATAGTCAAGCTAAAGATTTTTATGAAAAGGCTCTTGAAATAGATATTTTGCTGGAAAATAAGAAATATCAGTCATCTGACTATAACAACTTAGGAAACATTTTAGAAAGTCTAAAGGAATTTGAAAGTGCAGTTAATATGTACCAAAAAGCTCTACTGATTTTTCTAGAACTTAAAGATCGATCGGGGGAATGCACTATTTACACAAACTTAGGTGCGCTTTATCAGTCGATTAACAATTTTAAAGAAGCAATAAAATATCAAAATAAATGCTTAAAGCTATCTCAAGAAATTAAAGATGAAAAATCTGAAACTAATGCTTGTCTCAATCTTGGTTACTGCTATTTTGCAATTGATAATTTTCAAACTGCATTAAACTTTTTTCAAGCTGCTCTACCCATTGCTCAGAAAATTAATGACCGTGAAAGAGAGGTTAAATCACTGAAGGGTTCAGCAGACTGCTATCTGGCTTTAAATTTTCCTGAAAAAGCAAAATTTTACTACCAGCAGACGATTCCACATCTTGAAATCATGCAATATGGCTTGAGTGTCAAGCAGAGACGTTCTCTCATCAACCAATATCTAGATATTTATCAATGTCTAGTAGATGCTTGTATAAAAACTGGTGACTTCAATGCAGCTTTTTTCTATGCTGAAACTTCCAGAAACAGATATTTAGTTGAGCGACTTGCCAAACATGATGCTCCTTTACCAGAAAACCTTCCCATAAATCTATCCAAACAAATAGAAACCGCTAAACTTCTGGAAAGAACTACTTTGCAGGCATATACTGATGGACTCAGTAAAAATTTAGAGCAGGCTCAAATTACTGAACTGAGTATTAAATGGTCTGAAGCTCAAAGAATTTTAGAAAATTTATATAGCCAAGTTGTAGAAATCGATCCTGAATTTATCGCCAAAACCAAGGTTTACCCGATTTCTTTCACAGAAGCTCAATCATTACTACCACCAGCTACGGCTATCCTTGAATTTTTCTTCACAGAGAACAGGTTGGTAACAATGCTGATTCTACCTGGGAGAGAGACACCTATCATTCCTGAAGACCTTTGCCTGATAGTTAAACATATTTACTTAGAAAGCATTGCGAAAGCGTGGATATCTGATATTGCTGCCGAAACTGCTTCAAAAAAAGATGGCGGTATTGAGGAAACAATTCAAGACTTACCAGGAAGAATCGACAGGATTTCTGAATTACTTAAATTTAACAACTTGCTAGACTATATCCCCCCTGAAATTAAACATTTGATAGTTGTTCCTCACAATTATTTACACCTGTTCCCCGTTCATGCTTTGTGGATTAATGAGAGTCAACGCTTGATTGACCGTTTCTCAGTTGAGTACACCCCCAGCCTTTTAATCTGGAAAATTTGCCATAGTCGCCAGCGCAATCACTGGCGCTTTATTGGCATAGAAAACCCAACCCAAGATAAAGATTTAATCTTCGCTCACGCAGAAATAGCCAGCATTTCCGAGAGTAGATATTTTGTTAATGCTCAGGTTCTTAGTGGCGACCAAGCATCTAAATCAGCCATCCTCGAAGCTGCTGGGTGTAATGAAGGTTTTCATTTTTCCGGTCACGCTGAATACAACTTTGAAAATCCCCTCGACTCCTACCTGATGCTGTCGGAAAACAGCGATGATAACCTCACCCTCAGTACCATCTTTGCCGATATGTCTATGCCCCAGGCAGACTTAGTAACCCTCTCCGCTTGCTGCACTGGTGTAGTTGATGCCTTTCAGCCTACCGAGGCATACTTAGGACTACCCACAGGCTTTTTACTCGCAGGTGCTAAAGCAGTCGTCAGCAGTCTATGGAAAGTCAACTCCATCGCAACTGCCTTTCTCCTCGATGAGTTCTACCGTCAACTAGAGGAGACGTATAATAAAGCTGTAGCGCTGCAAAACGCCCAAAACTGGCTGCGTCTCTGCACCGCTGACAAGTTGAGAGAACGGGCAAATACCTGGGATTTGAGTAAACTAGAATCCAAAGAACTGTTTCGTTTGAAGCAGGCACTTAAACGTTTAGAGGGTATCCCCTTCGGGAATCCTTATTACTGGGCAGCGTTTATCCTAACTGGGTGTTAAACATGAGTAGCAGGGATAGTATGATTAGCGATAGCGATTTTTTCATTTGCGAAGCCTTCAGCCAAATCTTGGCACGTCCTCCTGCTGAACTAGCAGAAAAATTCGGTAGCGAAACACCTCTCGCCATTGCCAATTACTTACAAAATATACCGCCAGCCGAACAACTTGACTCAGCAGCAATGGCAAACCACATTACCGCATTTTGTCAGAAACTGGGAAATGAAAATCTTAACGAATGGTTGGGAGAAATTTACGATTCCTTAGATGAAGATGGCATCGATCAGCTAGTCAAAAAAACCGGCGATCCCGACGACATAGCAACTGCTATCAGCCAAAATCCCCGACAGCGAATAAACGAATCTCGCGATATCTGTCAATCTTTGCAAAGCTGGGCAAATAACGTGCGGAATCAGACCAATCAACAAAATCAAAATGCAACAAACTCAAATTAGTACCACCGTTCAAGTTTTATCTCCCACGCTGCATCTATATCATTACGTGCTGCGAAATGGTATCAATGAATCTTTTGAGACTTTGGAAAAACGGCGAGAAACTTTCAACCAGCAATTGCAGCAGTTTACTTCTCAACTAACCCTACCCACTGGCCAAAAAGCAGATGAAGTAGTCAAGTTAATGCTCCCCACTGAAGAACCCACAGACTCGGGAAATATCCTGGATTTAAACAATGTTCCTGATGAATGCAAACCTACCAATGGTGTCAATTATAACCTACTTTATTTAAATGATGGCACAGTGAGCAGTCGTTTAGCTGCCAGTCGTTTAAATGATACCAATTTGCTGCGTTTTACCAGCTTTGTTTCCTCAAGATACGGTAATCAACATCTTGACAGATTTGGCGACTTCCCGCATATTACTAACTTGCCATTAGAACTCGGACAAACAGTAATCCTGGCCGGAATTATCCCAGAATCTGATTATTCAGAGGCCAATATTTTACCCATAGCTGCTAAATGCCTCAGTTGCTATTACGGCACTCAGATTGAGCCTGACAAGCTGAGTAAAGATGAGTTTCTTGATAGCCCATTTTGTATTTATCAACAAACAGAAATAGTCAAAAAAGTTAATGAATATGAAATTGAATCTATCCGGTTAAGCTGTGTTTTTATCTACAAAGATGAATCTGCGGAAAATAGAGCTAATAAAGTTTATCAAATTTTTCAAGACTTGCTACTCAGCTATCACAAAATTCACTTTTTCTATTCGCAAAGCCTTGTCTTGAAAAAGAGACTCAGCCAACTTTATGAAGATATTGAGCGGTTAACTGAGAAATATCATCAACAGAAATGGAATACCGAATCTCTCAAAAAGCTACCGCAAGATTCTCTGGAATATTATAAAAAACTTTCTTTTTTGGAAGACCAAGCTAGAGCCATTAAAATTAATTCCAGCAACTATCAAGAACGCCTCAAACAAATCGAGCAGGATTTAGGGCAGGAAGCACCTAAATTTTTCACTGAATTTGAGAAAGATATCAACTTTTACACCGATCAAATTAAATCAAACATTGGCTTTTTAACTCCCGGCATCCAACTATTTGAAAAGCTAATGTTAAGCGTGCAAACCCAAGTTAGTATCGATGACGCAGCTCTTCAAAAACAACAGAATCAGCGACAAGCTAAACTAGGACAATTGCTGACTGGTGCCTCAGCAGCAATTGCTATTGGTCAAATTCTTTACGAACCGATTAAAACTACCGTTTCCCAACGCATTGATCGAAATCCAAATCAAATATCCATATATAGTTTATGGTCGGGCGCAGGCTTAACTATTATTATGAGTATTTTTTGTGGCTATATGCTTAGTAAATTAGTATATCAATGGTTTACTAAGGAGAAGTTTTAAATAGTAAGTTAGGAGCGCCTTTGATAGAAATAGCAGCTTCTCTTGAAGAAGGAATGAAAGACATCCCCCCCAGTGAAAAAATCACTTTCTGCACCGGTTGTTACAGTAGCGAAGACACTGTTGGCAAATTCAGTGCAAGACCTATGTGAGATTAGTCAGTTCACAAATAAAGCAATCAACTGACATTTCCTTTTGCCATGTAATACACGAATGCAGTGCTACCGCACTTTTGTACAAGAAAAGTGAAGTGGAAGAGTATTTTTTTCGGGCTGCCAGAATGCTCAAAGGAGCGATCGCTATCTTAATCCGCTCTGTTGCCTCGTTGATTCAGGTACTAACCCCACTGATGTTACGACAAAGGTCAGGTTCTTCTAAGAGGTAATACCCGCCAGCAATAAGCGTAAGTTGCATCCTTCACACAGGGGATGCAACTTTTTGTAAGAAAGAACAGATCGCGATTGTTACTGAAAGCCACAAAAAGCTTTATATTTTAACCTTTCTATTTCCTCTTATTCCCTCTTATTTCCTAATATCTCCTACTTGTCCCTCAAAAATCCTAAATTTTCCTCCAATTTTCACAAATCTTAATTAAGTTAAATTAACTTTCGCTGCCTTTTAATAGATTTTTTGTACTCCGACACCTCTTGAATCCTCCTAATTAGTACGCTAGTCGCATAGCAAGCCATGTCAATTAGACGTAAGAGGGGGGTAAAAATGAGTAAATCGCCCAAATCACCCAATTGTCAGAATTTGTGCAAAGGGTAACGACATATCTTCGCTTCAGCACAAGTGGCTGACGGATACCTCTCCTCTGGCTACCGCCAGTCAACAAGGTGATCGCTTGCTCTTAAAATTGACCAAATGCCACAAAAACACTACACGCCCACTGAAATATCGCATCCAACCTATACTACTGCCCCTGAAGCGAATGCGATCGCCCTGCCTGACTACTGGGCGCAACCGGATTTTAACTTTGGGGATACGGTGACAGACAATGAAGAATCTTATATCGTCATAGGTTTGGCAATGGACACACACTTGGACATTTGGAAATACTTGTGTCGCACCCCGAACAATACAGAGCGATTCTTCTGGGAATATCAACTCAGACTTGCTTAAACTCCCAGCACGAAATATTAAGCCTTTGTTGAGCGACGGCGATCGCAAACTAAGAACCGTCCTCAACAAATAAGCAAGATGGGCTGTAAACCATGCTCAACAATGATGTAATTTGCAGGCTTCCATACAACAATGTCCGACTTTGACAATTTCATTGGCTACAAGCAATCCAGGCAACAGTATCCACCCTCGAATCAGCCATCTGGATGATAAAAACTACTCTGCTAGCTTCTCACTAATGCGACTTGTGACCGAACAAAACATAAACCGAAAGAAACAGGCTCATCTCCAACAGAATTGCTGAAAATTGAATCAATAAAAGCAATGGATCAATCACCGCGCAAACCTTGCCATCAAGGTTCAGGAAATTGTAGCGAACATCGGTTGCTCAGCATTAAATTAACTTGATGCCAACAACCGTTCAGACCTAATCCCTTGCTCTTCAACTTAGCCGTAATAAACCATTAGTTAACCCTAGAGAATTGATGTGCTTACAACTGCAACTCTCCCCAAAAACCAACTTTCAAAACCGAATGGAAAGACTGAAGTCGTCCGAGTGCGTCTAACCACCTTTGAAAAGGCAGATTTAGTGAAACGTGCCGCAGAAGCAGGTGAAAAAAGCCTGTCAGACTACTTGCGTAAACGCGCTTTTAGCCTTAACCCCACAGTCCCCCCTATCAATGAAGGAACTTGTGCCCAACTGCGAAAAATGAGCACGCACATTTGCCAAATGACCAGGGGTGTAGAGACAGCAGTAAAAGCAGGACAGTTACCCAAACAAAGCCTAGAAGTTCTGCAAGAATTCTGCAGAATGCTAGGCGAGTATCACCAAGAACTAAGAGGCAAAGTCAGAAAAGAACTTTTGAGCGAAACCCGCGAACCAATACCCCCGCTTGTGGATTACCAATAAAGCGATCGCGCAACTAGCCAATAGTCCTGTTTGACAATCTAAAGCACTGCTTAAAGTTCAATATCGAACCTAACAATCGCATCTAATTTCCTCGTAGGAGGTGAGAAAAGATGGCTGCAAAACTCTCAACTAAGCCCAACTCCAAAAGACAATTTTCTGCCCCAAAGCGTACTTGGTCTGTCCTAACAGCCACAGATCCCAAACACGTCAAAAAACTGGAACACATTCAGGAAACCCTCGATGCTGCCATAGAAACAATCCAAGAAGAAGGCGGCATTGAGGACTGGGAAGAGTTCAAAAACTTCGTTGAATCCTTCAACAAACGACCCGACAGAATCAATGAATCTGGCAATCACAAAGCTAGTGTCAGCATGGATTTAGTTACTGAAGGAAAAGGAGGTGAGGTGTCTGGCTTTGTTTTCTATTTAACTAAAGACCCCAGCCAGAGAACTAGCGGTGTCTATTTAGTTAAAAATTTGAAACAAGCTGACGTTGAAACCAAAGACAATAACAATTACTATACTCCATCCCAAATTATGGACTTAATCGGGCTGGATGCCAGTGATGAATTAGAGGAGGACAGCATTTCTGAAGAATTTGATGAAGAACTAGATGATGAATTGGAAGATGACTTAAGCGATCTAGAAGAAGATGCAGACATTCCCAGCCAAAATACGCAAACTCGCAAATCATCGCAGTCTAAACGGCAGCTAGGAAAGTCAGTAGCTTCTAAAAATGCTACCAGCAGAACGCAAAAAAAGGAGGAAGAAGATAATATTGAAGAACTACTTTCTGATGATGAGGATGCTCCTATCCCCAATGGTGTATTGGGCAAGATAGCTAAAAATCGCAGCGTTCTAAATCAGAATGATAACGGACAAATCAAGCAAAAAGTGGCTGAACAGCCCGAAGCAAAATATCCCTTACTCGACACCCTTGAAACTGTTTTAAAAGAAACCGAACGCCAAGGTGCAAGTGTCGCTTCTATGGGAAGCGAAATTAACGGATTAACCGTAAGTGGCTTAACCGTTCAAACTGCCTCTTTAATGGGTCTACTTGGAGCAAAGAGTATTGGGGAGCTAATTGATTACATTGAACAAGCGAGGGAAAAGGAACAGGCAGAAAAACTCGAAAAAATTCTCGAACAAATTGACTCATTAAACGATCGCGCCGACCGAGTTGCGACTCGTGCTAAACACGCTGATGTCATTTCCGGCATAGAGGCGATAGATACACGCACTGAAAAACTTGCTGAACGGGCTAAGCAGGTATTAGAACCGCCGGCTGCAACTGAACCAGAGGAATTGGAAACGAGCCAGCCTCAGAGAAGCAATCGCGACATTGAAGCCAAGGTCACCGAGGGAATTAAAATCAGCAATCCCGAAACCAAGGCAGCTAAAATTGGCGAAAAGATTGGCGATCTAGAGAGCAAGCTCAACCCAAAATCCCAGAAATCTAGGCCTTTACAGCTCGATAAAGATACCAGCATCAGCGAACAGTTAGACCAAATTCAAGACTATTTAGGCAACCTCTCAAAGAGGTTGGATCGCCTTGAAAGTATCGTTGACAAACTGGAACATAAAATGACCGTTCAGATGCCTGTTGAATCAGAATTTAATCCTAATTCACAAGGGCCAGAAACTCGTCAGAAAGTTCAGCCCACCGTTACTGCACCTAACAGTATCGACAAGGAGGAAAGCGAACCAGAGGATCTTCTTAGCAAAATGGTAACTCAAACAAAAGTACAGCAGCAGCGAGAAGCTGTAGCAGATTGCTTGGTCAATTATGCTTTCGCTACGGGGCAGTCTCCCCGATCGGGAATTGCTTTTGATGGTGGCGGCAGCTTGTATGTAACTGGTGAAAATAACGAAGTTAAAGTTACCGTCAAAGGCAGCGATAATACCGAAATTTTTGCCGGAACCAAGAATGGCGAACGCTGGAAATTTGAGCCGGATCGGGACAAGCTAACTCCCGAAGAAAGAGAAGCCATTTTCAAATTGCCTCAGTCGGAAGAAGAGTACAACAAACTAGCAACTGCCCAGGCTTTAGTTGAAAAGTTTCAGGACACCTTCCCCAAACGCTTTAGCGGGGAAAAAGAGCCAGTGTTTCCTTGGAAAGAATCGCGTCGCGAAGACGGCACGACCGGGGCAGTCAAATACGAATTTGAAATACTGGATCTGCCGGACGGGTCAAAACAACTGATCGGAACTGACCCCCGCCAAGGTGACGCACAAGTGTTCGATGCCGTTCTGGTCAAAGGAAAGCCACCAGACGTTCGACAGTGCCACATTGCTGTTGAAGAAATGGAGGCTGTAGTCGGCTCCCCAGAGCCACAAAAAACCCAATCTAGAGATTCTCACGCATCTAAAGACTACAACTCTACCTCGCCAGAACGCAAAGAACGATCGCGAGAAGACAGCAACGAATTGCAAGCTTAAACCACTTTGAGGACAAATCCAATGCAAAACGATTACTTACACAACAACTACCACTCTCATGGCGATCGCGCCAGCGTTACTAACCAAGGCATTACCCACAAACGCAGCAGCCATTTTAGCAAATTCATGCGTAAATTCAAACTCAATAACGCCGATTTAGCCTTCATTGCAATTTGCCTAATTGCAGCCATTTATCTAACTGTTGTCCAGCCCTTATTTGTCAGCGTATTTAGCTGTGCATCTCTGGTGTTCTTCGGACTATGGCAAATTACCCGCAGCGTTCCCATCCTCGAAAAACTGCTGGGCAGCAAAATTCGCTTCTGGCATTTAGCTGTCGCTGTCATCACAGTAACAATGTTCCTGAATAACTTTCAGACCCCAGCCCAAGCCATTTTTCTAAGCGGTCTCCAAGCATTTATGACCAATTTAGCAACCGAAGCTGGAGCAGCAGGAGGAGGAACAGCCATTGACGAATCCACGATCGTTTTAATTTTCAATGCCATTCGAGGCATATTTCTCTTGCTAGTAGCCGCCGCAGCTTTATTCGCTTACAACCAAGCGCAGCAAGGCAACGATTGGCGGCCAATTGTCACCCAAATTGCCCTCGCCTTCGGCATTGTAATTGCCATAGACGTAGTAACGTTCTTATTCGTCGGCGACGGTAGCGGTACAACAGCTCGTTTTGCCCCCAACCTGCCACCGCTGGGAGTAATTACAACTTTGACCTTTTAGAACTAAAAAAAAGGAGTCACCAATGGCTTTACGAGATCCAGAAAAAGACTTTATCAGAGTCAATAAAATCCTGGGCAAACAAGCAAGTATCGGGTTCATCCCTGCCAATCAAATTCTACCTTGGTGCTTCTTAACCGCCATTGCCTACATCTTGACGATGGGTCTATTTAGCCTGGGATTGGGTTGGTTCTTCACTGTCTCGCTTTGGCTGATTGTAAGCTGGTGGCTCCTAACAGGAAATCAACCCCACCTTTTTACTGACAAATTCCGCAAGCCCCCCGGAGATGAGTGGTGTAGCGGCGACAGCTTCTATATTTCTCCCATCTCTTCCCTGCGCCCTCCTAGCATCCAAGGCAAACCTTACGATTCGCAAATCCGAATCAAATTGAAGCCCAAAATTGTACCCAATCAATATGGTGGAAGGAGCAAATTTATGCCTTTCCAAAATGAAATCAACCTCTGCTGTTTGGTGGAAATTGAAAAAGATGGCAGGCAAGTGTCTGGGATGCTCCTCAATAACGGAACTAGCTACCAACTGGTATTTGGATTCCGCCTCCGAGGACTTCACAACCTACTGTTTAGGAACGAAGTATCGGCATTTGCAGCTTCTCTTGAAGAAGGAATGAAAGACATCCCACCCAGTGAAAAAATCACTTTCTGCACCGGTTGTTACAGTAGCGATGCTGCTCGGCAAAAAGAATTAGAACAACTAGCTGACACCGCTGAACTCCAACCCGTATCTGTACTGCTCAGAAATGAACAGCGCCGCCTTCAACAACAAACTAATCAAGGCACTAGACAAGTATGGGAGCAAATTGCTTTCTGTACTTGGACTGCCGATAACGAAGGCGAAACCATCTCCAGGGATTTCATTGGCAAAGCCATTGATGGAGTCAAAAAATTGTGCGATTCCATTGTGGAAACCATTGCAGGTAACACCAGAATTTACAGAGAGCAATTTTACACCAAGCTGCTCCTCAACTCTTTTGAACAAGGATTCCTCCGCTGGGAAATTCTGTTAAATACCAAAATGGGGCTAGAAATTAGTCCCATGAATTCCTCAGAACTTTGGGAGTGGCTGTGGCTGCGATTTAACAGCAGTAAACCACCGCAAATTCCTCAAATTGTTAAACTTGAAGAAACCCATTCTGGCTATCAACTCAGCGAAATTAAGACAACTGACAAACACATTTGTACAGTTTTAATTGAAGGAACGAATGGCATATCCTCCTGCCCCGAACACCGCAAGACCAACAATCGCGTCTATCTCACCGGAAAGGGAAAAGAATGCGCTGTCCTGACAATGTATGACGCGCCCGCAGGCTGGATTAATACCCGCCAGCAATTGAAATGGATTTGGGAGGTGATGTCCTCAAGCTACGTCCGCGATACAGAAGCTTGGATAGAAATTAGCGCCGGAAATTCCCTTGTAATTAATGATAACTTAGCCCGACAAGCGAAAGGAGCAAAAGCCGCTAGTAGCAGAGCGATAACTAAAGGGCAAGGGCGGGATATTGGCGCTGAAATTAAACAGGAGGAATCTTTTGATGCCCAGCGCCGACTTTACCAAGGAGCCGTACCCCTAAATGCAGCCGTTGCCTTTTTAGTGTACAGAAACACAGCGGAAGAATTGAGCCAAGCCTGCAACGTACTCTCTAATAGTTTTGGAACTGCGAAAGTCATTCGCGAACGGAACGTTGCCTGGGATATTTGGCTGCAATGCCTGCCCATTACTTGGAAATGGTTGCTACATAGCGGTTCATTTTTGAGCGAACGCCGCCTCACCCTTGACACTGAAACTGCCGCTGGAATTCTGCCACTAACAGTTCCCCGCGACTTGGATAGAAAAGGAGTTGAATTTATCACCCATCGAGGCGGCAAGCCAATTTTTATCGACTTGTTCTACAACCAAATTAGCCGTGCTTTAATTACTGGCGAATCAGGTTCAGGCAAAAGCGTTTTGGGTTGGCGTTTTACTCTTGAAGCCTTAGCTAATAACATCCCTGTTGTCGGGATGGACATCAGCAGCGGCGGTAACAGTACCTTCAAAACCGCGATCGAACTTTTGGGCGACCAAGGCGCATATTACGACATCAGCCAAGGGTCTAGCAATTTAGTAGAACCGCCCGACCTCCGCAAGTTCGACAAAGCTGAAAGAGAACGGCGGATGGAATCTTGGAAAGAATTTATCCGCAAAGCTCTGGTGGCGATCGCCATGGGCAAAATTCACAACCCCCACCTAGCCCAGCGGGTAGATTCAATTATCCTGCGAATGCTCGATATGTACCTTAGAGATCCAGAAATTATCGCTCGCTACAACAAGGCATTTGAAAGAGGGTGGCGATCGCCCGAATGGCAGCAAATGCCAACTTTGCAAGACTTGTTGAGGTTTTGCAGCAAAGAAAGGCTCAACCTCAAATCCTTTGAAGAACTGGACAGACTAGCCATCAATCAAATCCTCAGCCAAGGAAATGCTTTGCTAACATCCCGCTTAGGAAAAGCGATCGGTCAGCCCAGCACATTTTCCCCAGAACCTGCTGTTAAATTCTTCGCCCTATCGGGACTCTCTAACGAACAAGATGCCTATTTAATGGCAATTAACGCCCATGCTGCTTGCATCCGCAACGCTCTTTCTCACCCCAAAAGCTTATTTATTGGAGATGAATTGAGCGTCCTACTCAAAAAAGATGGTTTTGCATCAGTTGTCGGCGAACTTTGCGCCACTGGCAGAAAAGATGGCATAGCTGTCTTGCTATTGAGCCAAGATTTTGATGCCATCTGCGAATGTTCCGCAGGAGCACAAATTCTGCAAAATATGGTCTACCGAATTACCGGCAGAATCACCAATTCTGGAGTAGCAGCCGCTCACAAATATTTAGGGTACGACCCGCAAATTATCAGTTCCAATGCCACAGAATCTTTTCTACCTAGAGCTGCTGACCTCTACTCGTGCTGGCTAATTGAGAAAGGAGGAAGATTTTGGCGATCGCGATTCTACCCCGGAGAGATGATGTTGGCATCAATTGCTAACAACCAAAATGAAAAAGAAGCCCGAGATCGCATCATGGCTCAATATCCTCCTACCCTCAAAGGGCAGCTTCAAGGGCTAAAGCATTTCACCCAAGAATACATTGCAGCGGTGAAAGAAGGAAAAGGCTTCGACCACATTGGTCAAAATTTAGAAATTGCCACCATAGCTGCCAATGCTCAGCCAAAAGTAGCATCCGACTTTCACAGCAACAATTCTCAAGTTTTTGCAAAAATACCAAAATAACTCCCATGAAATATCAAATTCAATTAATGCAGCAACCTGCTACAAAACTAACAGCAGTTTCCCTGTTAGCCAGCTTGGAATTAATCGTTCAAGTCAGACCAAGTTTAGCTCAAACAACTCCTCCTTTCGTACCCGGTACACAAGGACTAGCTGTGAAAACTCCAGCCCAAAATATTTTCCTGCCCGGTACACAAGAAACGACCGTACAAGCTCCAGCCCAAAACATTTTCCTGCCCAGTACACAAGAAAGAGCCGTGAAACCTTCAGCCCCAACTGCGGGAAGTTTTTTAGCACCCATTCAAGATGTTTTCAAACAAGTCAACGATTTTATTGGCGACATCCAAGGTTTCGTACAAAACGAGCTATTTGGCTCCTTAAACGAACTCCTTTCCTCTTCTCTCGGAGCTATCCAAATCCCTGATTTGAGCCAAGTCAGCAGCCAAATTATTAAAGCTCCAACATCCCAGACAGAAGGAACGAAACTGTCAGATTTACTCGAAACTAAGTCGAGCAAATTAGACGGCAAAGGTTCATATAACATCATGTCTGACTTAGACGCTCAAGCTCAGCGCAGCGCCGCTATCGGCATAGCTGACGGAGCAACCCTCAGCAAAGAAGCTCAAGAAAACAGCTTCCTAGTGTTAGAAGCAACTCGCCAAGATACCGAACAAAACGTCCAATTGGGCGAAGAATCCCAGAGCCTCGACGTTACTCAACAAATTCTCCAAAACCTCTCGCAACAGACCGCATTGAGCGCACAAGTCCAGATGCGAAATTTACAGGAAGCTCAGCAAGCTCGCACAGATCGGGCCATTAATAACGTGCTGCTATCGCAAGCTGCTAAGGAAATATCCGCGCTCAATACGGGAGAGCGCCGAGGCAGCACTGCGTCTGGAAACCAAGCCAGCTATCAGGCGGGAATGTTGATGCTCCCCGGCGGCGGCTACTTGGGAAAACCGAGTGGCAGCAGCACAACCCCGATTTCAACTAACAGATTTGTCGCTCCCAATTAATGCTTCAAGCAGTTAACTTAAATCCGCGATAATCTGCCTAGTTTCTGTACCTAATAACCGCCTTATCAAATACAAAATAGAAGTTTTTACGGAGGAAAAATGAAAGAAGTTCTAGCACAAATTACACCACCGACGAGTGGCGCAGAAGGGTCATCCTTGGACATCGTTAGCGAGTCAATTAACCTGGCTAAGACTACCTCAGAATCTTGGGACAAAGTTTGGATTAGCACAATTGACCCGATCGCTTCTGGGCTATGGGTCGGCCTAGTATCCCTCGGCATCACCCTAGCAGCCGTCAGCATCCTGTTCTTAACTCTAAGCAGCGGGAAAGACATTATCGAAAAGCAGTCATGGTCAGAACTGGCAGCACTGTTCGTCTGGCCGCTCGTCATCATGCTGTTCCTTGGCGCTAACGGCAAATTGCTAGCCAATACCGTCATTTTTACTAGAAGTTTTGCCTACAGACAAGTCCAAAGTGTCCTAGAAGCGCAACTAGGAGAAATGACATTTAGGGACGCGATCGCCAACGTCACTATCAGTAACATCGGCCGCCAACAACTAGAAAATCTCTACGGTGAATGCCGAAATAAAGTCGGACAAGAACTGCTAACCTGCTGGAATTCCAAGCAAGAAGCTGCTCAGAAAATCGTTACCGAAGCTGAAAGGCAAGCCGCCGGCTCTGTCCCTCTGCAAGCGCTGCGGGCTTTTGGTGAAACCCTCTGGAATAATAGCTTGCTCGGTGCTGCTCAAGATGCCACGACTTTTATAACTGACCCCGGTTCAGTGTTTCGAGAAAAAGCAATACCAATCATCCGATTCATTCTTTATAGCATCCAGTGGGCGTTTGTCAACATCCTTGAAGCAGCCCTTTTACTAACAGCATTCTTTTCGCCGATCGCGATGGGGCTGTCGCTACTTCCCTTGCAGGGCAGGCCCATTTGGGCTTGGGCAACTGGATTTCTGAGCTTATTTGGTGTCCAACTTGGATACAACATCGTTGTCGGGCTAGCAGCCACCGTGCTAGTCAATTCTGGAGCCGAATTAGCCAGCGATGTCGCCTTCCTCTTTTTCATCAGCATTTTCGCACCCGGCTTAGCCCTATTAATCGCCGGCGGCGGCGGAATTGCCCTATACAACGGCATTGCTAGCAATGCTAAACAACTCGTCGATGTTTTGAGCAACGCCATAGGAGCAGCCGCTAATTTGGCGATGAACAAAGGATTTAAGTAATGTCACTAATTACCAAAAGATTTTATGAAGCTACAAAGATTTTCACAAACTGCATTGTTGCCAGAAGCTAAAAATCTACTGGCATTGTGCTTCCTCATCCTAACTGGAGTAAATATCCTCGCCCTAATTCTGCACCTCTTCGTCGCGTACCGAATCAACTCGGTAGCTGCTATGAAGACAACGCAAGTCCAGCTAATCAACGGTCAAACTTACTACGTAGCAGAACGAGATCGGTTTTTTCGGTATCCCTCAGTCATCCAAAATTTTGTCAAAACTTGGGCCGAGTTAACCTTCAACTGGGACAATAAAATACCAGGAACTAACGATACAGATTCAGGGATTAAAGTCAATTCCAAACGAGTTCCTACCAGCACTTATTTTGCTTCGTTACTCCTAGAACCCAATTTTGGCAAAGCTTCTCTCCCTGACATCGCTGAACTCGTCCCCAATAAAGTTTTTACGGGTCAATTGCGAGCAACTGTCATCATTTCTTTTTTATCCGAACCCAGAGAAGTCCGTCCCGGCGAATGGGAAATTGACATGATTGCC
Source organism: Microcoleus occultus BM001215366 (assembly GCA_036700145.1). Lineage (GTDB taxonomy): Bacteria > Cyanobacteriota > Cyanobacteriia > Cyanobacteriales > Microcoleaceae > Microcoleus. Next base: position 117,324 of record JAUBOH010000001.1, on the reverse strand, counting down.
ACCCGGTTGCTTGTAGATCGCACGTCAGGAATCGATCAAAGAATTCCTTTCAATCGCACTTTCCGAATCAAAGCAGTAGAAATCCAAACCCCGCCGCTAGGTAGTCAAGCCTCAGCTTTTGAACAGAAAGTTTATGAGCTTCGCTCGGCCGGCTTAGAAATCAACAAAATTACCGAATTCAAACCCAAATAATAGGATAACAATCGAAATAATAGGAGATAAAAACATGAGTGAAAAAGAACTTCAAAATGGACACGAATTTGATGGCGAACCCGATGAAATTGAAGAATTTTCCTACAATACGCCACCTAACAGCACAACTAGCCATCCTTTTAATGGCAACAATTCCTCTAATGAAGCCAATAACTTTTCCCACAGTTTTAATGGCAACAACTCCTCTAATGAAGCCAATAACTTTTCCCACAGTTCTAACAGTTTTCAGGCAGCTAACGCTCCTGATGGCGCTGGCAGCAATGGTAAAAAGACGTTCGGCTTGCGCTCAGTTGAGCCGTTGAGCCGTGAGGAGGAAAGAGAATTAGCTGGACATGACGGAGAAACCGATGAATTATTGACCTCTGAACACAGAATTAAACAGGACAACGAAGGAGCAGAAACTCATCCTGTTTCTGAGAAGCCCGAAGTTCGGACGTTTTCAGTATTAATGGGTACTGGCGCAGTTCTCGGCATCTTGGGATTCTTTTGGTTTGTGTTCTTTGCTCCTAAACCCGTCCGCCAACAGGCAAAAACGACAAACCCTAAACCTGCTCAAGTTTCTGAAGACGAGTCAGGAGAACTAAAAAGCCGACTGGCTTTTCAAGATCAGCAGCGGGCGCTGGAAGTTCAGCCTCCTGAACCTAAAAATCGATCGACCCCTGCTCCCAAACCGACACCTGCACCAAAACCTGTACCAGCCGCTAGAAGGTCTCAAACCCCGAGGCCGGTTCAAAACTTTAATCCGCCACCAAGGACGGTACAGACCATTCCTCCTCCACAGCCGCCATTACCGCGCCCTGCACAGCAGCCTGCACCGCCCCCGCCTCGTCCGACGCCATTACCGCGCCCTGTGCCGCCACCCGCACTGCTGGCACTTCGACCTGCGCCACCACCCCCGTCGCCCTCACCAGAAAAAGTAGATCCTTACGAGCGCTGGGCGCAATTAGCTTCTCTGGGGCAAAGCAGAAGTCAAGCAGTTAAAGAGCTAAATGCTGGAGGTATTTCTGCTAGTTCCCCAACTTTAGATCGCGCGATCGCGCCGGGGATGACAGCGGCAAGCTACCCTGCCATACCGCCAGCAATACTAGCAGCAACACAAACACCACCCCCCAGCACAGTAGCAATTGCGCCTACAGCAGCACAGGCACCGCCCCCTAGTGCAGTAGCAATTGCGCCGGTGCCATTGCCCCAACAGCAATCAGTGCCGCCGATTTCTCAAAACCCGCAGCCAGTGCTAGTCAGTTCGCCAAAAAGCCCACAATCGGCTGCACCAATGCAAGAGATACCCGCGATCGCAATTGGAGCTCCTGGCTCGGCTGTAAACGCCAAAATCATGAGCCCTGGAGAAGCTGGAATCCTCAACCGCACGACCGCCGGCGAAAACACTGAAGGCAGCACAGCAATGAGAGAGATAGCCATCGGGTCATCTGCTCAAGCCAAGGTAATCGTGCCGATGATTTGGGACGAAGCAGGTCAAAGCCCAACAGCCGGAAGGTTTGCCGTCCAATTGACCGAGGACGTGATAGGAACTGACGGGGCGATCGCCTTACCATCTGGCACCGTCTTAATCACTCAAGTAGAAAATGTCACGCGCGGAAATCGACTGGTTTCTCAAAGCGTGGTGGCGCTTGTTTACCCCGATTCTGCTGGCCGCATCCAACAAGTACCCATTCCTCCCGGAAACTTAATCGTTCGCGGAATCGATAACCAACCTCTCATTGCCGACAGTTTATTTGACAGAGGTTCTGAAATAGCCAAGGCTGATATTTTAGTGGGAATTCTCGGCAGCTTGGGGCGGGTAGGAGAAATAATTAATCGACCCGCCCAAGAGACTTTCAGCCAGCAGAGTGGCTTTTTTGCAAGTACGGCTGTTAAAACCACAACCTCACATGAACCTAACATCCTAGCAGCCGCTTTAGAGGGATTCTTTACACCTACTGCCCAACGGCTGCGAGAAAGAGCGGATCGCGACGCGCAAGAACTTTTGAAGCGAGGCAACGTGGCGATCGTACCAGAAGGAACTCAAGTTTCAGTATTCGTCAATGCCTTTGTCACAGTGCAGAGATAACGGAGTTGACATCTTCCCCGCCCTAAAGGAACGGAGATTCCAAGAATCACTTCTTGAGCTTCCTCTTTCCACGACTCGGCTTACTCAGACCGGGCTTTATACAAAAATCTTGGAGGTAATATAACCGTGAAAAAACTAACTCGAAAAATTCGTCTGGCTTTACTTTCTCCTGCCTTAATAATTGCCACTGCATTCAGCAATGTCAATATTGGACAAGCTCAAACATCGGCGCTAAAAATTGTAGGAAGAGATGCAGCAACAAATACAACTACCAACCTTCAAGTATGGTCTGGCCGTTCCAGCGTTATTGACTTTAGCCAGACTGGTGAAGTCATTATGTACATCCGGTTGGCAGACCCTTCCAGGGCTGTCTTTAACACTGATGCTGAATTAAAAACTAACCAAGCTAGAACCATATTTGTCCAACCAATTCAACCCTTACAATTCCCTGGCGCTACAACAGCAAACATTACTAACCTGTTCGTTAAAACTCGCTCTCCAGAAGGAATTGAACGCCTTTATACCTTTAATATCGTTCACCAGAATGGGCAACCTACTAATAATGGCATTGCCATCTCTACGATAGTGCCTGGCCAAGAGCCCAGCGTAACTTTAGCAGACAATCGAACGGCGGCGCTCAGCGACATCGAACGGGGATTAGACATTGCCATCCTTCGAGGTTACACGCCTCCCAATGACCCCGTTGTCTTCAAAGTTCGAGAGTTCATCGCTCTAGCTCGAAATGGCACAGCTATTGCTAAAGCTGCTGAAAAAACTAATCTATCAATGTCTGTTGTTATTTCACTAGGACAGCTAGGAATTAGTCGTGAATTATTGTTTGGAACACCACAAACACCTTCTCCTTCTCTTCCCTCCAACTCGAATTTTTTAAACTCAAATCCACGTAAACCTTAGTAATCTACGCACGATCAATGTACCCTCTTTAGCATTGTCCATTGGCATTCGTCTTTCAACATCGAAACTGTGCTGTATAACTTCTGGTTTATTAAAGATTTCGTAAGCTAGAGGTATATCTGCATATCGATCGATTGTATTGCAAATCTTCAATCAGATTATCAACCCACCCCTGATAAGAGATGTATGGCACCTTAAAAACAGGTCTTAACTCTTCCCAATCCTCCACTTGAAAAAGATATGGCGCTAACTGTTCTAAGTAGGAACGACCGAACTGAAATTCCATGTCGAGATTCCGAATCTTTGACAGTAATTTCTCTGAAATGGAAATCTTTTCAAAGATATCTAATTCTGAAATACCCTTAACTGCCATGCTGTCTATTAACAAGACATAAAGCCTTTTGCGGGATGTTATCTCCGGTAATAAATCAGCTTTAATACGCTGTAAAAATAAGTCGCGCTTCTGAATTTGTTCGGCAGTTAGCGTGGCATTGAAATATTGAATAAATGGATCTTTTTCTGTTGTTAAGACGCTTGACGGTACTTCTGCTGTTGTGCTTTTTTTTTACGAGCGATCGCCTCGTAAGGATCTTCATCTCCTTCCGCATATTGCATCAACTCTGTCATAGACCAACCGATCGCATAGGCAAACTGCATTAACTTTTGCAGCCTTGGATCGGCTTTTCCCTCGCACCAGTTAGCCAGCGTGTTGAATGCAATTCCAGTTAGTCTCCCTAACTCCCTAGAGCTACCAACGCGCTCATCTCCCACCAACGCCGTTATTAACAGACCAAGACGTTTGTGGATTCGATTATCTGCTACTACATTTTCTTCTACTTTTGCTGACATTCCAGTTTCCAACTAGCCAAGGAGTAACGGCAGGGGTGGTTAGACGACCTACATTATACCAGGATAACTTATCTAACGGCCGTCGTAAATCCCTGGTTTGAGGTAAGTACACATTTAAGGTATTTCGTCAAGCAGAAATTAGATGCGATTGCCCTGGGTGTAGAAGTAACTGAGGGTGAGGCCTCAACCTAACTTTAACAAATCTTTACTTGATCAAATTTATGATCGGTTATAGGATAGTTTATGGTCAACTTTATGACCATCATTCCAATACAAGCCAATAATTGGCTTTTCTGAGAGTATACCCTTTCTGATAAAAATATTGCCTCACTCTAAACTCTAGCCGAGTCGCAAGTGAGGCTGTTGGATGACTCAAAGCGAACAGTTAGTCAGAAAAACAACCTTAGAATCCCCATTCTGAAAGTTTTTCTTTAACCAGAACGCTTCTTACAAATCAAATAACCGGGGTCTTTTGACAGTTATGACCACCGATCCTAGTCATAGTCATAGCCGGAGCTTTTAACCCTTCTCAGAGCCGGAGTTTTTAACCCTTCTCAGAGCCGGAGCTTTTAACCCTTTTTGGAGTTGAAGCTTTTAACCCTTTTCAGAGCCGGAATTTTTAGCCCCTTTGGGAGCCAAAAATTTTAGTGTTAGTCCTTCAATAATACCAAATCAGAAGCTCTGAATCAACAGATATGTTCTGGTAACTCTAACATCTAAACCCTTTTTGCTTGAAACTCCGGCTCCCGCAAACCCTTTAGTGTAGGAGCTTTCCATGCCTAACAACTCATCCGCTAGCGTTCTAAATATTCGTCTTTTTCAAGGCTTATCCCGGATTCCTTCTGACTGGCAACTCTGCCTGCTGGACGGCAAAAAAGTCCCACAGGGTTTATGCTGGCAGCAAAAGCCACTGACTCCCGTCCAAATGAAAGAAGCCGTAACCAACGGCTGGACGGTAGACAAAGCCGATGGCACTCAATACCGCTGCTACCCCAAAGGATATGGGCTGATCACTGGAACTGCGATCGCTGCCAACGGGATCACCTACTATTTAATGGCAGTAGACCAAGACGGAGCTAGTGCTAGAGCGAAAATCCTTGAACTGTCCGATGGCGAAGAATTACCCCACACCGTCGCATTTACCTCCAATCGGCCCGGCCGCTGCCAATACCTATTCCTAGTCCCAGAACAATACGCCGGAGCTATCCGCACCAAAAAATTCCCCACAGGCGAAATTGGAGACGACGGCAAAGGCGAACAGCTCGAACTGCGCTGGGCGGGGTTGCAATCTTGCCTGCCTCCCAGCGTCCACCCCACTACTGGCGAGTACGTCTGGCGTTTAGGCTGCGCTCCCGATGAAACGAGCGTGGCATTAGCCCCGCAGTGGATCGTTGAACAAATGCTGGCCGAACCGCTGGGGGAATCAGAAAATTCTGAACTCCTCCCTCTAGAAAAAGCTCTAGAAGAAGCTGAAGCCAATTCTACCGCTCCCCGCCGGCGACACCTACACCGCACTCACCGCCCAGAACCGGAGTGGACTGATATCGATTGGGCGCTGTCCTACCTAGCCGCTCTGTCTCCGCCCCGCGCCGATAACTACGACGAATGGTGTGGGGTGGGAATGGTTCTCAACTCCATTGATGATTCTCTCCTCTATGAATGGGACAAGTGGAGCCGCCAATCCCTCAAATACAAGCCGGGAGAATGCGACAAAAAATGGAGGAGTTTCAAAAGCAGCGGGGTGGGCATCGGCACGCTAGCACACTGGGCGAAACAGGACGGGTGGACTTCACCATTTAAGGGGCACAATGCAGCCAACAGTCAAAAAAATGGACAGCAGAAAGCAACTCAAAACTCCCAGGACATTAGCAATGCTAGCGAACTAAATTCTAATAACCAAAACTCTGAAAAGAGCGATCGCACGGGCGGCAGCGAACCTAATTCTGGTTCACCTTCTAACGGCTCCGGTGTCAACAGATCCAACAGCGATCACTACTTGTACGATCGCGTCACTGCCATTATTAACAGTGAAATCAACCCGCCCCAACAGACAGCCGCTTTTATTGAACTATCCGCCCGTGAAAGGTTTCCTTTGAAAGGAGTCAAAGATTTAGCCACCGAAATAGAAACTCATATTAGCTACGGAGCAACTCACGCACAAGAAGTTCAAAAACTCAAAAAAATCCTCAATTACCGCCAACAGCAACTAGACATCGCTCAAATTCTGCCCGCTCCTCTAGCCCAAGCAATTTTGACTAAAGCCACTTCTGACCGCATCGACCCCATTTACATTTACCAATACCTCCTCTCCGCTTGTGGTAGCCAAATGGGGGGGCATATTGGAATGATTGGCAAAGAAGCAGCAACAATAGCCGACAGTTGGGTAGAGTATCCTATCTTCTGGACAATGGTAGTTGCTTTAGCTTCGGCTGGCAAAAGCCAGACAATGCGAGCCGTTTTTGGCACTATCAAACAGCGTTACAAGCGAGCCAAATCCGCATACGATCGGCTCAAAGAAAACTTAAAAAAGCTAGAAGAAGCGTGGCCACAAAAATCTACTCAAGAGAAAGAAAAACTCAAAAATAGCCCGTCAAATCCCGCAGTCTTTAAAGCTTCAATGCCTCCCCCCGTGCCCAAGCAATTTATTGAAGCAGGAAGTCCCGAAGGTGTTCTGCGGCGGATGAGCGAACTCTCTACCAGGACTGGTAGCGCTTGGGTTTTCGACGAATTGGTGCGGTTGTTGAAGCTCGATCAGTATAAAGACAAGGGGGGAGATACTCGGCAAATCCTGCTACAAATGTGGAACTCGCCTGCAGATATTGAATTTGAACGGGCTGACGATAAAGATGCCTTTGAACTTAAAGATTTGTGCTTGAATTTGACAGGGGCTACTCAATTATCCAAAGTCCAACAATTGTTTAGCGACCCCGACGACGGCGACGGGCTAATCAGCCGCTTTTTAATAGCGGTGCCGTCAACTCCTGATAACTTTGCAGTTTGGTCAGACTCGCAAGTTGCAATCTCCGGGGAATTGCAAGAATTGTACGACCACCTGCGATCGCTCCACGGCGATCTCCGAGAGCTAGCGGGGTTGTCTGCCACGAGTGAAGGTGGAGAATTGCCCCCCGTTCTGCTGTCGTTTACGACCGAGGCTCATCTGCGGTGGAAGCGGTGGTGGGAAGAAGTCAGGCGCAACCAACAAGCAGTGGAATTTGAAGACCCAGCATTTTATGCCTATTTGGGCAAAATGCTGTCTCAAACCTTGAGGTTAGCCCTCCTGCTGCACTGCATGGAATTGAAGTACGAAGAAAAGCCAGACCCGCTGCGCGTCGGCCTCGATACCTTAGAGCGGGCGATCGCGGCGGCTAAGTTCAGCATCGGGCAATTCCGCATCTTGCAAACGAATAACCACGCCTCCGATTCGGCCGGAGCCCATCTCTCCTTAATTTACACCTATGCCCTGCGGAAGGGGGAGGAGGTTTCAGCCGCTCAAGTCCAGAACAGCGTCTTCAAGCGGTGCAAGCGCAAACCCACATTAGCTGAAATTCGCTCCAACTTCGCCGTTCTCACAGAAAACGGGTATGCACTTCTCTCTGGCAAGGGAAATGACCTCCGCATTCGAGCGCTTCCATTATCTAAAACCCGCGTCGGAATTCCGACAGATTCCGGCAAAAGTTCCGGCATTCCAGAAATGGCCCAAGCGCTTGCCAGGGTTAACGTTGAACCCCCTTTAACCCGCAATTCCGGCAATTCCGACACTCCAGCGCGGCGCTCCGGCAATTTACAAGATGAATGGGTGAGTCCGGCATCATCCATGTGCGCCTCGGTATCGGAAGCTGCTACTGCGATGCCGACAGCGAGCGAATTGGAAATAACAGAGGAGTCGCCACCTGCTACCGCAGCGCCGACGGTGAGCGAATCAGAAATAGAAGAGGAATCGCCACCTGCTCAAATGTGTCGGAATTGTCGGAATTCTGACATCGATGAGGTTTCAGAGGTTGAGCCAGAGCCAATTGTAGGCGATGAAAACTTGTCGGAAAATGGTCGGAACGAAGTCGGAATTTCCGACGAGTTAGGCGGTGAAGATGACGATGCCAACAGCGAATGGGAGGGTGAGTTAGATCCAAGTGACGATGCCAACAGCGAATGGAAGGGTGAGTTAGATCTAGATGACGATTCAGACTTGGATAGCGACCCGCTCTTCGGCGATCGCGTGCCAAAACCGACTGCGCCACTCGACCGCATTGGCAGTACGGAACTAGCACCTCCAGGCGCGTCTAGCGTCCGGGGCAATAGTGACTTGGAGGCTGCCATAGTGAGCGATCGCCCCGCTCTTCTGCCCAATCCCGCTATTCTACCCACCGAGCCGCAGACTTCCAAAACACCTGCTGACCAACCTTGCCCCACTGTTGAACTGACCGAACGCCCAACCCTGGGCGAAAGTGAGGCGAGTTCCCCGTAACAACTAAGTAGCCGAAAAACGGAATAATGACGCCTACAGGCAATTTGCGGATCGTGTTTGACAACGTGACTGTCCAAGTTGAACTCCATTTCTGTGGGATGGAAGACCGCGCGATCGCGCGCCGAGGTCAGCTTGTCGATGATGGAAAATTTTCCATTGCCTTTCTCACGGACGCACCACTCCGTAAAATCGGTAATGTCCGATTAATTTTTGATTAACCTCCGCGCCTACCGTCGCGGAGTGGCTAAAAAAGTCAGCTACTGAAACCACTCTCCGCAGAGAGTGCTAATTGTGACGACTGAATGCTCATCCGCCAATGTCCCCTTCGCATTGGCGCCCGTCACGCGCGAGGCGATCGCAAAGAAAGAAAACACAACTTTTCGCTTTCCTGAAACCGCTTAGATCCTCGTACAGCAGGCCAGGACCGTTGAATTAATTATTAAATTAGGCGCATTTCTCCTCAGTTAATCATCCAAAAGGATGAAGTTAATTCTCCGGTTCTTCAGCCCGTGTAGCCATGCTGCACCATGTTGTTAACTGTTGCAATCTAAAAAAGGTTAGCAATGCTTACCGCAAAAATTTGATTGGGAGTTTTTTGTTCAAATGACTATCGAAACTATCAACGATGTACTATTTCCGCCTTTCCTTTTTACCACCCTCTTTTGCTTAGCCTCAGTATTCCTGCACGAGCCTGAAGCAGCCCAATCGGAAGAACTCACAAACAATCGAACCGAAGTAAATATGGCAACATTCGCAGCGCAATCCGACGGTGCCTGCAGCGAGGTAAATGGAACAACAATTGAAATTGAGAACCCAGCCAGCACCCATCGCTTTCGCCATCGGTGTACAGGCAAACAAACATCGAACAAATCTGCAAAACCTATTGATTTTGCCACACATTCAGGCGCAAGCACGACCTCAATTCCTGCCGTTAATACTTCGCTGATTTCACTTAGACAAGCTCGCAAAATTGCCAGCGCCATCAAAGCTGCTGCACCGGAAATGGGGTTCAAGCAAAAAGTCAATGGTTCTGATTCCTCTGTTGAATGGTTGCAGGCTCAAATCAAAAATAGGCTGGAAATTTGTCCAGAAATTGTGATGCCTCTCATCCTCAAGCTTGCTCCCAAAGCGCTTATTGCCGACACTCGGACCTTCGTTACTTCTGACAGAGGTAAAGGTGCGCGTTCGGCGTCAAGACGGTGAACGAAAAGTTTCGATTGCCAACCTAACCAGCGCGCTTGTTTACCCTCCGAAACTTATAACAATGCTTTTGCTCGCCTCCTGCAATGGCATTTTTTTTTGCATGAGTGAGGGAAGCTCTTTTCCCAAACATTCATAACTTTTTATTAAGGAGGAACAAAAATATCAAAAAAAATTGCAAGTTGAATCAAAAAATAGTATAATCAAATTATCTTAGCGCCAGTTTTATTTGATCGTGCTGTTATGGCAGCCCTTGAACCTGTTACCTTCCGAGACCTCATAGACGCGATCGCCACCTTGCCAATTATCAATTTGCCTGAGAATTTAAGTCAGTTGAGTAGCAATAAAAGCCAATCTAACTGCAATAAAGGGCGCGGGCGGAGGCATCCTCGGCGCAGCGCCCCGCAAGTGTCCCATCAAGCGATAAAAGCTTTTCGGCAGACTTGACGAAAGGACACTTTCGTCCAATAATAAGGGAGCTTTCATTTTGGAGGGCTGCGCCGTGAAGGTTCAAGGCAACGGGCGTGCTAAGATTTTGACGCCCGCCGAAATATCTAGGCTGTTCGACCGGGGTTTTGTTACAGCAAGGGATAGGCTTTTGTTTGCTGTGACCTTTTATTGTGCCTGTCGTATTTCAGAGGCGTTAGCTTTAACAACTCAGGACATTGTTGGCGGTGTGGTGACGCTGCGGAAAGCGACAACTAAGGGCAAGTCAGCAACGCGAACGCTGCCGCTACATCCCATGTTGGCTAAGTTTTTATTGGCTTACAATCCAGATGCGGGTTTTTTGTTTCCGGGGCGAGAGGGTACGAAGCCTTTGACACGCTCTCAGGCAGACTTGATTTTTAAAGAAGCTTGCAAACGGGTAAGAATTAAGGGAGCTTCCACACATTCGATGAGGCGGACAGCACTCACGAACTTGAGCAATGCTGGGGTGCCACTGCGGGTAATTATGGAGATATCAGGTCACAAAAATTTGTCGAGCCTCCAGCGCTATTTAGAAGTGCAGCCGGAACAGCTTGTCAAGGCACTCGGGATTCTGAAATGAGGCGATCGCGACTTTGGTTCGCCAGATTGTTTCAACAGTTGAAGGGCTCTCCCGTAAGTCTTCTTTGAATTCAGGCGATATTTGGACGCAAGGCTCGCGATGGCTACCCATTTCTTCCCGGACGTATTTTAGCTAAAACAAAGGCAACTGCTATCCGCAATAATCCTGACTGGTTTGAGCCACCTGCTGCTGGTGAGGTGAATAAGCTTTCCTGACTCTTGAGCTGTAATTGACGTAATCCCCATAACTCCATAAAAACTATCTTACGGAACCAGTCAAAGGGCGGATAGATATATACTTACTGCTGCAAATGCTAGGAAATGCCCAAATCATTAAAAATGACTCCACAAATCAACAACCAGAAGGTACTTATCAGTGCGACACCAGCAGTAAATACACCGGAATCCTGATTGTCATTACACCCACAAACTGCCAAATATTTACCCCTTAAAAGTTATATTTCTGGGGTAATTTTGGTTGGTAGCGACTACTATACCACTAAAAAAAAGCTCAAAGAATTAAGCTATTTTCGGGCGAAAAGCCCTTGTAAAAATCTAGGGATATTCATTGATAGTCAGAAGATTGAACTGACAAATTTATCAGTACAAGACAGGTTTGGCCTTGTCAAAGAGCGGCAGCCCTGTCACGCGCGCGTGAAGAAGGCTCTCAAACACCAGAAATTTGGTTGACGACGTTAGCGCAGCTCTCGAAGAGGATCGCTCGATCTGATTTTTTTCAACCGCGATCGACAATAAATCTTGTTTCTGATCGATCGCGAGTACCTAGGATGACGTAAATACGTCGTTAGCGCAGCTCTCGAAGAGGATCGCACTCAGCCAGCGGGCTGGTCAGAGAGCGGCTATCGCCGCTATTGGGAGTGACCTGCTCATTTAAGTTTCATCCATTCTTAACAATAGCGAACGCATTCACCTAGGAAAGCCTTCATCACGGGCGATCGCCCTCAAAAAAGCCAGTTAGCTGTTAAGAATTAGGATTGACTTCTATTTCAGTTAACTGGCTCCCTTTCAATTAACCACACAAAATTCAAAGAGGGATGCTATCTCGCCATGAACGGACACAACTTGAATTTACTGCCAGTACCACTACCGCCCATGCTGCCAGAAATGGTGGGTATCGTTGCTGATTCCCGATACTTCGCCATGTTTTATATGGGCAGCAAAGCTACTTGGACTGATGGTAGAGGGTTAGGGACTTTCAGTTACTATGCCGTGTACGAGCCACTTACTGAACATCCCGCTCTCGCCCTTGAGCTGGAACCATACCACCTCGGTTCCGATGATGAATTTCCCACCCATGCAATTGTGTGCGATCGCTTGGAAGGAAAGATGTACGTCGGAGATTACCCAGAAGTAGAGAAATTTCTCAACATCCAGCACCCGCCGCTGCCCACTCTGTCACCAGAAGAAGTTGAACAGCAACGGCAAAGGATTGAGGAAGAACTGGCAAACTTTGACATTTCCACTTTCCAGAAGTTGGGGATGTTTGAGTTGTTGGCAGGGCACAATCAACACCAAAAGCAGGAGCTAGTGGAATTGGGGCATTGGCTTGACCAACAAGTAACTGAAGATTTGCTCCGGCGATATCTCGAAGCTGCTAATAAAGGTAATTGGACAGCGATTTCTGTACTGCCAAGATTTTTGCAACGCATCCCTAAAAATTTTTGACAACAGAATTATTACCATTAAGCGAACGCAATCTTTCCTTGTAACTATGAGAGAGATTGGTATTATTGCCAATTCCTAGCAACACTAATTAATGGCCAAAAACTCTGCCTATTTCCGTAACAAAAATAAAACACAGAATCAAGTAGTAGCCATTGGAGAAAGAGCGCTTGTACAATGCGTTAAAAGCTGGTGTCCTCCCAGTTTTGAATCAAGATTTCCAGGGGGAATCATCCCTTTCTGGATTCCTATACTTCCTGAGCGACCGCACTCTGATGCAGAGATTATCAAGTTTGAACCGCTCCACTATCACTTTGACTTTCGCTTTTGGCATGACCGACTTATCAACTTATTCTTCACAGATGGGGAAACTGCAGAAGATTGGCAAGCACGAGTTCAATTAGCTTGTGAAGTTATCGAAATAAAACAAGTGGTGCGGTTGTGCTACCGCAATATACCAATCCTTTCAGCAGACTACAACTTCTTGCCACGCTTGGAGGAAGCTTACTCGAACTGCTCCTTGCTGCCTGGTAATATTTGCCCCCACAAAGGTTATAAACTTTTGCCAAATACCGAGCACCCTAATTTAGGAACCTGCCCGGGTCACGGCTTAGCATTTAACTTCAAAACAGGGCAATTATGCCGGAGAAAGGAATTTACACAGCTTCATTTCAGTTGATTGATTTAGGGGAATATCGCGCTGCAATTTCTTTATCAAGAAATTTGCCTGAAAACCTGTCAAAAAAAGTCAGGTGCAATCGATTCACAGCTATGAACTTATGTCAATCTTAAAAGGAAGTCGAGATTTGATTTCGGCGCTGCCGCTAAGAGATTTGAAGGGGATGCCACCTTCGATCGAATTGCCTGCTAATTTTGCCAAAATCCACACGCCGCGCTTTGAGTGCGGGGAGATGGTGCGCTGGACGGGTGTTGGCGAAGAAGCTGATTGGGGGATAGTTATTGGCAAATTTTACAACTGCGAACCGCGCCGGTACTGTTGGATGTGGTGCTACATAATTTGGCTGGCTGCTAATTCCAAGAGCGCAGCTTGGTGTCAGTTTGATACGGCGTGGGAGGAAGATTTGGAGGGGTTTGAGGATGAAAAAGCCGCAGACTTTGACAGATAGAGAGCGCAATTTAATTGCAGCTTACAGCCAATGCCAATTGGGAATGACGCCGAAGCAGTTTTATGGCAAGTGGGCGGTGAGTTACGAGGAAATCGCTTTTATTTGTTCCCGTTCTAATTCTACAGTGCGGGGTTGGTTTAAAAAGGGAAAAAATCGAAGATTTCCTACTCCTGTCGATTTGCGTCATCTGGCAGTAATGGACTTTCTGCTGGAACATTTTGAGGAAATTCCAGAGGCACTGGCAACCTTGCTATGTCGGCTTTCTGAAGATAATAGCGTGCATTAGTAGTGGCGCGTCTGCTTGAAATTAGTGCATTGAACAATTGCCCGTGTTTTCTAAAATTGATAAACTTCAAAGCGTTTCACGGAGGCCCAGCACCCGTTATGGATCAAAGAAACTCTTTCTCCCCCTCTCCCTTTCTCCCCTTCTCCTCTGCGAGTTTCTGAGGAGATTTCTAATGCCTCATTTCCAAATAGACGCGCCACTATTGTTTTTGATTTTATATACATCAAGCCTTTTCAGCATCAAAAAATAATTTGAGCTGGTTTCAGCATAAATATAGTCAATTGTCAATATCACCGTGACCTGTCTTCGACAATATTGTTTCAATTAAGGTAATGGCAGGTAATCAAACACAAACACAATTTGTTACTGTTATCAGGAGGTTAAAATGACCTATTTTGAGAAGTTGCACCCGTGGTGCTTAATTCGCTTACTTCCTAATTGCCAGCGTATTGTTGTGGCGCGATTTCGCAAGAGAAACGATGCAGATGAGCATCTGCGGGTTTTGCAACGGTTGGTTAAACATCGCACATTTGTGATTATTTTTGATAGTCAAGAACAGCCAGTTTTGCCTCAAGATTGATGGGCAAAACTTATTTTGAAGTCGAATTAGTCAAAGTACCTGCATTAGATTAATAACTCCGCTTCTCCACAATTTCTCCTAGTTATCAATCCAACTGATAACTGGGAGAGTTTTTGATGGGTGCATAAGTCCTAACTATGTAAAATTTGAGTAGCAGTCAAATCAACAGAACAAATTATACAAGACTTACGCCCCAAGTGTTTAAATACACTATTGGTAGCGGTAAGGTGCTTATGGCTTACCCTACATATAGAGGTTATGCGTAAGTCCTGTTAGAGTTATTATTATCGTCTCCATCAATTAATGATTGTGTAAATTTCAGCTACCGCTGATTAGTGTTTGAAAGATAGTAGAAGAAACCAACCCTATGATTCAAACACTGGTAAAACCGAATTTTCAATTAACTTCTCAACAAAACAACGCCCTCCAACTCCTCGAACAATTTGTAGCAAGTTCTAAACGGGTATTCGGGCTATTTGGATATGCAGGTACGGGAAAATCAACCCTTGTCAACCTGGTAGCAGAACAATTAGTCAGCGCCGGAAAGAGAGTCGCTTTCACTGCTCCCACCAATAAAGCTGTAGGCGTATTGCGACGGATGGCTGCTGAAAAAGGACTGAGAGGAGTAGACTTTATGACCATCCACCAGCTATTGGGGTTAGCTCCAGTCAAACAGGGGCAAAATAAAATCCTCAAACAAGTTTCTCCTTCTTTCCTTCACCTGTACGACACCATTTTTCTCGATGAGTGCAGTATGGTTACAGCAGAACTGTGGAATATCATTCAAGAAAGAATTGCTAGCGCTTTACTCATCGGCAGCAATCGGCAGCTTATTGTTATGGGCGACCCCGCACAATTGCCTCCTGTTAATAAGGGCGAAATAGAAGAGAAAAAATCTCAATCCTTCAGCGTGCCTGAAAAAGCCGTTTTAACAGAGGTCGTCCGGCAAGGTGCGGGCAGCCCCCTGCTAGAATTCGTAACAGCTTGCCGCACGGCTGTCAAGAGCAAAGAGGCGTTCAAACCCTTCTCCAAATTCAGCCTTGATAAAAAAAACGGAGCCTTCTTAGTCAGAGAAAAAACGCTGCTGAAATACGCCTTAAAAAAGTTCTCTTCTACTTTCCCTCAAGACCCTGATTGCTTTCGCATCCTCTGCTACACTAACGAGCGCGTCGCCTACTGGAATAGCAAAATCAGAGCCAAAATCTACGGAAAAAATGCTCCCAGATTTATTATTGGAGAGAGGTTGATTGCTAAAGCTCCTGTTATTGCTCCCGACGGCAAAACCGTCATCCTGCCCACATCAGCAGAAGTGGAAATTGCCGAATTTCAAGAGGATAGGTACTCTGGGTATAAAGCCTGGAATCTCCAGGTTAAAACCGATGCAGGCGACCAACGCCAAATTTACATCCTCCACGAAAGTGACGCTTGCCGATTCCAACAGGACAATGCTAGGTTGCTGCAAAATGCTAAAAGCAATCCAAGCTTATGGAAGGCATGGTACGACCACTGTGAAATCTTTGCAGATATGAGAAATTGTTGGGCAATTACTGTACACAATTCTCAAGGCTCTACTTTCACGGAGGTGGGAATTGATAGCAGTGATATCGGCAGGAAAGTCGCTACTAAATTGCTGTATCTTGCTCAGGTTTGTCCGAGTCAAAAAGCTCAATTGGTCAAAGAATACCGCGACAGTATTCGAGCGCACAATCAGCTTATGTACGTGAGTTGTAGCCGTGCGAAGCACCGGGTTTTTGTTACTAAGTGAACCCATTTTATATAGGGTGCGTCAGATTGAACGGTAAGGGGTTGAAATTTCTGGTTGATTATCTGACTCACCCAACTTTTTTTACTATGGCGGGAGACATTTGCAATATTTAGAGATTGCATTTGAATTCAGATTTTATCTAAAAATAGTCTCAATCTGAACTGCTAGCTGTACGGCTTTTGGCCACCCAACGTTCAAGTAAGATTCTAGTATTTGAATAAAGTCCGATTGCAGCTCATTTCCCTCTAATAAAATCTTTTTGTGGTCGGCTAAAATTCTACTAAGTATTTCAATAGTACGATCTGCTGCCAACCGTTCGTTGACAAGTCCTGCCGATGCGCTAGCTAATGTTGCTTTTCTGATCCAACAAAGGCTACGCTGAAGATCCAGGTCTATAAAATGCTCCAATCCCTCGATTAATTCAAACACGATACCTGGGTGAGGTATGGCAAGCAAGGCTTCAAGAATAGGCTCTACAGTCTGCCACCATGCGCTTATTTTTGCTTCTTTATCATCTGTTTGAGCGCTAGTCCATTGTTTAGCGTGTCCTTCGGCTGAAAAGTCAAATTCAGTTGCCACATCATAAAAAAAGTCAGAAACCTTTTTAACCCAGGGCGCTGGCTCGTTTGAGCCATCAGAAGGTGCTCTATTTGTTACCTCTGCATAGTAGACTCGAAGTGCTTGGTTAGCTGCCTCTAACAGTTGCAAAAGGAAATCCTGAAC
Source organism: Microcoleus occultus BM001215366 (assembly GCA_036700145.1). GTDB lineage: Bacteria > Cyanobacteriota > Cyanobacteriia > Cyanobacteriales > Microcoleaceae > Microcoleus. Next base: position 100,406 of record JAUBOH010000001.1, on the reverse strand, counting down.
TCGTTGGTGTTGTTCGACTGGAATAGGAGGTTCTTTTGGCGATCGCGGCAGAAGTTCGTGAACTGCATTCCGTTCAGCACCCTTTAATTCGTCAGCGTTGTCTGTAATAGAGTCAAGAGCATTTCTGAGAGCTTCACTTGCCCATGTTTCTCCTTCAAAAAACCACAAAGCAGTTAACAATGCACCGCAATGACTCCGAAGCTCCGCTGAATTACACAAGCGAGCAGCCGTTAGAAGTTTGTTAAAAAATTGTTCAGCACGAGCAGCATCACTGTTGCGGAGCCACCCATACCAAGATGGATGTAGAGTCTTACGGAGTACACCAATAGTTCCTGCACGGTTGGGAAGCTCGTTTAACCAACGATCCAAGGTTTCCCAGACGAATTCTGGCCACTTGTTGAGAAATTGCCAAATTTGTTCGCCCAGACAGGAACGTACTTGCGGATCTGGGTCATCCGCGAGACGGCGGAGTAAGTCTTTCCATTCAATCGGAAGCGAGTCTGTTTTAATCGCAAGGCATAAAAATCCCTCTACGGCAAATATAGGTGGTTTTTGCCAGACAGATGGATCGCGATCGCACAAAAAGTCGTTCGGCCAGATAATCGAAAAGAAGGTGATGATTAAATTCAATACGTTTTGATTCAGGTAAACGACCAGGTAGTGAATGAGGGTGACGAATAAACTCTGTACTAAAGAGATATCCCTTTAGCTCCGTTGTCCATTTTTGCTTTGGAACAACTTGTAGAGTTTGTTGACTTACCATTTGCTCAACGAGAAGTTCTAAAGCTTCCGTTATTTCCTCGCGACGATCGTGTGATTCAACTCGTTTCTTCCAATAACGCTCGAATAGTTCTGCTTGAGTAGAAATCCCAGAAAGTTGAACTTCCAATTCACCTTCTGCCATCAGTTTACATAAAAGATCGAGGCTAAACAAATTGCGGATAACTTCACGAAGCTGAGGAATTACAATTAAAACGGTTTGAATTTCGGGAAAATAATTGACTACTTCGGTTAACTCATTGTTATCTAAATCGGCGATCAAAAAATGATTTACTTTATTTAAATCTTTATGGCGGAACTCTAAGGATAAAGTTTCTTGCACGGCAGGGAAAATTTCCGGTAGAGTACCGGAATGTTGCAGGTCAAAGTAACGAATAGAGGCAATTACTTTTATACCCCTTTGAATAGCTAGTGAAAATAATTTTTGGTATGCGTTCATAGCACGAGTGTCACGCAAACCATCAAGCCCATCTACGATTAGAGTAGCTCCTGTGCCTGACGCTGCCTCAGCGAACAATCCCATCCAAGAATGTTGTAAGTTTAGATAAGTTTGTATTTCTTGGGGAGAATGATATGGCGAAAAGTCTGCCGCCCAATACCAAACTCGTTCGCCAAAATTTTTGAGTCGATTGGCTAGGGTTAGCAAACACCCTGTCTTACCTGTTCCCGCTCCTCCTACAACCAAAAATGATTGTGTCTTTGCTGCTTCAAGCATTACCTCAACTACAGGTCGAGTAATTGGAAGTTGTTTTCCACCAATAATCAGTTTTGCTCGCCCCTGGTTTTCTTGACATTCTATTTCTGTAGCAGACCATTCCTGTAACTGCTTGAAATCAAGACAATAGTTGTGACTGTCTTTCAGAGTGACTCCTTCACCTTGTAACCTTTTTCGGAGTGCTAATCTGTCCTTTGAACCTCGTTCAGCCAGCAAATCATCAGCTAATGTATGCAAGGAATTTAGCACTTGAACTATTTGAGCAGAGTTAGTTAATAAACCATACTGAAGTGCATCCACAACTCCCAAATAATCTGATTCGTTCTTTCCCAAACGAAGTTGCTTGATATAAGTATGACGTAAGAGGACTTCCTTGCTATTAACTAAGTTTTGAAGCTCAGGATTATTTGTTTTAGCATCCTTTGAATGTAAAATTTGCAGTAAATTATCTAAGTCGTTAGAAATATTTTCTTCATCCCTGTTATAAGCTGCATCGATTAAGGGACTTCCAGTGGGCAGTTGGCGATATCTTTTTAGAAATTTGCTTAATTTCTCTAGATTGCCATTAGTGTTTTCATAAAAGAGAACAAAACGTCGTTCTACTCCTGTAACCGGTGTTTTTTCCAATTCTTTATAGAATTGAATTAAAACAGATGCCCATTCACTGTTAGTCTTCGTAGACAAGCTCATGCTGGTTTTACATTGTCCATAAATTTTACCGTTACCAGTAAGTTCAACACAGAGATCGTCGGGAAAATCTTTTGTTTCACAGTAAATTCGCTCTGCTATTGAGGTAGCAGGAAGGTCAAAGTCTTGTCCAATAGCTGGAGTTTGAAGAAGGATGCGAACACAGTACCAAGCACTAACCCTGGCTTGGAAGCGTTCTCCGCCAGCCATTGCTGACCCACCAGCAGTTGATTTTTTACTGGTCATTGGCTATTTCCTCCTTTTGCGGGGTTTTTCTTCGAGAACATTGCTTAAAAAATAGATATCTAAGGCATTGCCTAATAAATCAGTGGGGGGTTGATAGTTGGGGTCATTTGCCAATAATTCTGGATTAGGCGATCGCCGGCTCGATGTTACAGGTGGCGAAGCGAATATGCCCAGCATTTGCTATTTACCAAATAATTGATAAGTCTAACACAAAACCGGGGAAAATAGATTCACCGCTTAAAGTTACGGGGTTATCTAAACATTCTAATTCTGAGTTAGGATGAGAAATATAGCCTTGGCTATTTTTCCTATCAATTAACCATTAGTGTATTGTAAATCAATAAATCGGCGCTGAAAAGCCGCATCAAATACTTCCCCTCTCGCTCCTAATTTTTCATGAATTATATCGACTTTACTGACAACGTGCGCTAAAAAAATCAAATTAGCATCATTTTCACTGGTAAAGTGAAAAAAAATCACATTCCGCGCCTGTCCGTGCCACTCTCAACTTCGTTTTTTTGGTCAAGGTGGGCGGGATTCCTTGGAAGATCGTACTCAAATCTTATATCTAAAGTTGAGTGACAAGCTGCTAATGCAAGCTATTCTCTGGGCAGCTAGCGCTGCCCCCGCTTAGCAGCTATTTTAACGCACAAAGATGCAAACCAAATCCCGCGCCGCGACAGCTAAAAGCCGAAAAAAAGAAAGCGGATTTTCTAAAATCAAACCCAAGGCAAGTGTTCCCTTAGAACAAACCGAACCTTTGGTCGAAGATGAACCAAAACTTGAAGAAAAATCCGATCGCAATTCCTCCAATAGCGCAGGCGATTATCCCCAGCTTTTGCCAGCAGAAATTAAGCTAGTTTGCACCCAAGACAATTTAGCCAACCATCTCGAACTTGTCAGCAAAGCTGTCCCAGCAAAACCCACCCACCCCGTGTTAGGAAATGTCCTCTTGGTCGCTTGCAAAAAAACGCAGCGAGTCCAACTCAGCGTTTTCGACATGAGCTTGGCTATTCAAACATCCTTTGATGCCAACGTTCAATCTCCCGGCGACATGACCATTCCAGTCGGACTTCTCAGTGATATTGTCGGGAAATTCTCGCCCGGAGATATCACTTTGGTCAGTCGCGAAGCCTTGAATCGCGAAGGTGAAGATAGCGAAGATAGCGGGAATAACATCACCTTGCCAGAGGCTGTTAGCAACAGTCCAGTTGCTACCCTAATTGCTGCTTGCGGTCGCTATCAAGTTCGAGGGATTTCGAGTGAAGAATTCCCTGCTATTCCTGAAGTAAAAACAGCGCAAACAATTTGCATCCCCGCTGAAACGTTGAAAGAAGGGCTGAAAGGGTCACTATTTGCCACCGCTACCGATGAAGGCAAGCACATCCTGACAGGTGTTTACTTCAAAATCTGCCAAGATAGCCTCGAATTTGCTGCCACAGACGGCCACCGTTTGGTTGTCCTCAATACTTCAATTCAAGGTTTTTCTAAGAAGAAACAAGCGGAAATTGCACAGCCTCTAGAGCTTACAGTCCCAGCTAAATCGCTCGCCGAACTGGAGCGAATTTTATCGAGCAGGACATCCGCTGACCCAGTAGAGCTTTCTTACAGCACTGAGAGCGCTCTGGTAGAATTCCGGTGGGGAGCGCAGCGCTTAGTAACGCGCTGTTTAGAAGGCACATACCCAGCTTATCCCGATTTATTGCAGCAGGATTTCCAACATCAGGTAACGCTGGAAAAAGCACCTTTCATCAAAGCTATAGAGAGAATTGCTGTGCTGGCAGACAAGAAAGAAAAAACGCTCAGCATCCGCATTAATAGCGAAGCACAGCAAGTGTCACTGTCGCTTTTCAGAGAATTTGGAAACGGTTTGGAACAGATGGCAGCGCACGTTAACTCAGACAGCAATTTGTCAATTTCATTCAACATAAAATACCTGTTGGAAGGTGCAAAAGCGATCGCTAGTTCCCAACTCCAAATGCACCTCACTCAGCGCGACGGCCCCGCCATTTTAGTTCCTGCTGGCAACCGCTCCAAGCCCAACATCCTAATGGATGCCAAATACTTGTTAATGCCGATTTTCAAAGACTGATGTCTTTTGCAAAAAAGGCTCGCTTGGCAGAAGTGAAAATATTGAGTTTTTTACTTCTCTCCTCTTCTGAATGCAAACTCCGCAAATATGACTCTAATTCTCAGCAAACAATTACCTAACGATTCAATCATGTACGCAGCATTGCCTCAAAAATACCGCCCTCGTAGCTTGTCTGAACTGGCCGGACAGGAGTACATCCAAAGGACACTTTCCAATGCGGTCAAAACTAATAAAATTGCTCCGGCTTACTTGTTCGCCGGCGAACGGGGAACGGGCAAAACTTCAACGGCCCGCATTTTAGCTAAATCTCTCAACTGCACCAGTGCAGACAAACCCACAGTAAAGCCGTGCGGCAAGTGCCAATCCTGCCGCTCGATTGAAAAAGGCAGCAGCTTAGACGTTGCTGAAATTGACGCGGCTTCCCACAACGGCGTGGATGACGCTCGCGCCCTGATCGAGCGATCGCACTTCGCACCAGTTATCAGCCGCTACCGAGTGTTTATTTTAGATGAAGTTCACTGCCTAAGTTCCCAAGCTTTTAACGCTCTTCTAAAATGTTTGGAAGAACCTCCGCATCATGTAGTGTTCATCTTGTGTACAACAGAGCAACACAAAGTGCTGCCAACAATTAACAGCCGCTGCCAAACGTTTCTGTTTCGATCACTGCCAATCCCAGCCATTGTCAAACAGCTAACAATGGTAGCCCAGAAAGAGTCAATTGCAATTGCCGAAGCAGCTAAAATTGCGATCGCCCGCGCCGCGAATGGCGGGATGAGGGACGCCTTGCAGTTGCTCGACCAGTTGAGCTTATTAGGAGAGGAAATTACCAGCTCTCACGTATTGGAGCTGTCGGGGCGGATACCGGAGTCGGATTTAGTTGCAATTTTGAAATCGGCCCGCACCGGCAACGCGCTGAAGCTGCTGCAACTGTCCCGCGAACTCATTGACAGCGGGAAAAGCCCTAAAATGCTGCTGGCGTCGCTGCTAGCCTGCTACCGGGACTTGTTGCTTGCAACGAGCGTGCCGGACTGTTCGCTGATGCTAGTTAGCGGCATTTCGCACTCAGCCCTGATGGAAATTGCCTCTGCTTGGGACTGCAATGCGATCGCTGCTGGCCTCGAACAGTTGCGGGCTTCGGAATGGCAGCTCAGCAAGAGCGCTCACCCAACGCTGTGGCTGGAACTCTGCTTGCTGGGATTGGCAAGGGTGCCACAATTAAAACCCCACGCCGCAGAGAGCGCTCTTGCTGAGCCCAGGCAGCCCGAGCGCACCCAGAAGCTGCCCAGTACCTCCAAGTTGCGATCGCCTCGTTCCAAGGAGCGAGCCATTTGGGAAAAAGTGCTCTCAGCAACTTCTGAGAAGAACCGCGCTTTACTCTGTGCCGCTTCCCTGGTAGCACTGACGGAAAAGAAAGCGGTGCTGGCCGTGCCCGCCCAATACCTGGACAAGTTCAACCGGAACGCAGCTAAGGTGCAGAAAATATTTCTGGCGGCAACGGGCGTCCGCTATCAAGTGTTGTTCGAGGAGAAGAACCCATGATTAGCTTGCTGATAGGGGATGACCTCCACGCGATTCACAAAAAGCTTTCTGCCTTTAAAAAGAACCTCGACCCCGCTTGGATTGGCTTCAATTATCACCGCTTTGATGCTTCGGCATTGAATGAGGCGGTTGACTGCGCCTTAATTCCCGCCTTGGGAACGAAAAAAGCAAAGTTAGTGGTGGTAGAAGGGTGTAATTTCAAACAGTTTACTGAAGAAGCGCTGGAGGTTCTCCAGTTGCTCCCGCAAATACCGGAAAAGACGCACCTGGTTTTTGTAGCGCCTTCCATTGACAAACGCCTGAAGGTGGCAAAATTCCTGCTTTCTCAAGCTAAGCTGTTCGAGTTCGACCTTATTCCCCCCTGGCGAACGGATCTCATTACCCGATCGATCCGAACTCAAGCTTTGGCAATAGGGCTGTCGCTGAACTCAAATGCTATTGATTACTTGGCGGTTGCGATCGGGAACAATCCGGCTCGCGCTGAATCAGAACTGCACAAGTTGGCGACTTACAGCAGTGGCGCTTCCCTCACTTTAAACTCTGTGCGATCGCTGGTTCCTTCAACCACTCAAAATAGCCTCCAGCTTGCCGAAGCGCTGAGGGAAAATAACTCTAAGAGAGCAGTTTGTTTGCTGCTTGAACTTTTGGCAATAGAAACTTTCCCGCTGGCGATTTGTGCGACGCTGATTGCTCAATTTAGAACTTGGTTGTGGGTGAAAGCGGCGATAGTTGGAGGAGTTAAACAAGACGCTGAAATTGCCCGGATTTGTCAAATTGCTAACCCTAAGCGAGTGTACTTTCTGAAAAAAGAAGTAGCTGCTGCTTCTCTAACATCCCTTTCGTCTGCGGTGTCTCTGCTGCTTGACTTAGAGGGTTCGCTGAAGCTTGGGCGTAAAGGGGATTCCATGTTGCCTGCAATTCTGGCGATCGCCCAACTGTTTCCTCCTAAGAAAGTAAGGCTAACAAAGTAGGGGCGATGTAGAAGATAGTGTTGGTCAATTAACAAGGGCTTTAACCCCTCACCCATAAAAATGGCGGATATTGGCTCAATTTCTAATTGACCACATAGCTGTTGACTCACTGGGGGCGAACGCAAATGCTTCGTTCTAGAGGTGAGGGGTGACACTCCCTACGAATTCGCCAACAGTCTCAGTAGAAGCGATGTAGGGACGAACGCGAGTGTTCATTTCCCTCGTTTAACTAATGCAAGAAGTTAAACGGGGGAAATTTTGTTTTTTTTAGCCAAACACATTATAAAACTTTTTAATTAAACTAAGGTCACTCCAAATCGCTCCCCCAACCGCGCCGGAGGGTAAGCGAATTGCATTCTTTGAGAGGCACTACGTGTTGAGGTTTAATAAACAGCTTTGTTACTTTCATGGCGGTTATTTAATCGAGTAGAATTTATTTTAATTATTTGTACAACTTTTATCAAAAACGATATCATAATAATCAATAACATTTTAAAAAGCTTTAAATAAAATAGTCTTTTTTTATACCATAATGTAGCGCCTTGCTAGTTTAAGAAATATGCTATTCTAAGAATGTAAAAGCAGCGAACCTTTTGACAGTGAAGGCGACCTGCCGATACAGCCCGCGCCGCCCCGACAGAGAATAACCCCAGTTTTCTGTTAGGAAACCTTATTGGTTTTAGCAGGCAACGGTACAAAGCCCCAATCCCCAAATAAACAACCAGGGCTATCCAAATGAATAAAAATGAAACTGTGTCGCTCTCAGTCAGCGACGCGATTCAGCATATTGGTCTTGACCAACTCAAGCCTCACCCTCGCAATGAGGAAATTTACGGAAGCACCGAAAGTATTGCTGACCTGGTAGAGTTGATCCAACTCAAACGCTACGTCCAACCGCTGACCGTCAAAACAGATGGCACGATCGTTAGCGGCCATCGGCGGTGGAGGGCGCTGGCAGCGCTGGGGTGGAAGTTGGTCCCAGTTATTGTCTGCCACTTCCAGACTGAAGATGACGAGCTGTTCGTCTTGGTGGCAGAAAACCGCCACCGCCACCAAAGTCCAGTACAGAGAATTCGGGAAGGAATTGTTGTGGAGCCTATAGCTAGAGAGCTGAGGAACAGACACGCTGCCAAGAAAGCTCGCCACCAAGCTGCTGGCTCTGCTGAGCCGCCACCCTTAAAGGACAACCAGCAACCGCTGATGGAAAATTTTCCATTGAACCCGATCGACTTAGGTCTGACTCCAAGGGAAATGGAACTAACGGAAAATATTGTGGCGGCTATAGTCGGCTTGGGGTGCGGCAGGAACTACAGGAAAGGGCGCATTGCCGTCAAAGCTGCCGACGAGCTCAAGAGAGAGCGCCCCGAATTGGCTGCAAAGTGGTTGGACATTATTAATAACCACAGCATAGATGTAGGATATCAACTTGCAAAGATGCAGGAGGACAAGCGAGTAGTGGCGTTGGCGGCGCTCTCGTCGGGAGCAGCGAAAACCTCCAAACAAGCTAAAGCTCTGATTAAGGCTGCTTTGAGAAAATCTTCCGCCTCGAAGGAAACCGAGGGCCGCAGTAGTAGCGAGGGGGTTCAAGAAGGCGATTGCGGTGGAGAATGTAAAACTTGCACTCCTTGCGAACCAATTACGGGTGAGGGAGTCAAAACGCGCTTTGGTCCAGACAGCGCTCTTTCGTGGGTTATTGTCAAAATCCCTTTTATTCCTAAAGAAAAAATAGCGGAAAAGAAGTGGAATGGATTTTGGGGCCGGATTGTGGAGGTTGGAGCGACTTTGAAAGTCGATATGGGCCCAGAGGTGGTGTCGCTCCTTCACTCAGATGTGGTGGCGATATTGAACCCAACGCCGAGTTTTTGCTCAATAGCTGAGCGAATTCTCAGGCTGCAAAGCTTCGGCACGGTGTACGAGTTTGGGAAAATCGTCTTGAACAGGATGCAGAGAAAAGTGGTTTGGGATGCAGCAGCGCTAGCTTATCTGGATGCTGTGGAACAGGTGGAATTGGCGCGGCGGGCGATCAAGCAGGCTTTATAATGAGGCTCTCGTTTACTGGCACTAACCGCTTCGCTAACTGTTAGAAGTTAGGGGGCGGTTGTATTTTTGCCTGCGCGTGATTATCGAAATCTCAGCTAGAGCGCCAGTAGGGTTGCCAAGCTTGAGGTGTGGACTATTAAAAAATACATGATCTATGATAACATACGTGGGGAATAAACTTTGTTGAGTTCATTGCAAGTAAAAAAATGATTAAAAGCCATCAGTTTGAAAATATTGGTTGGACAGTTGGAAATCATTGTAATGCTTCTTGTGGGCATTGCTACAGTTGGAAAGTCCGTAAAGATAGTAAAGAGTTTCTCACAAAAGATGATGTTAATCATATTGTTAAACAATTAAAGCGACTAGGTATTAAAACTGTAAATCTTGGGGGTAATGAACCCGTCTATACACATGGAAGTAACATAGGAGAGACAATACTACCTTACATCATTAGATCCCTCAATGACGCAGGCATTCCTGTTGGTTTAACAACGAATGGAATATCCTTTACATATTTGGATCAGCACTATCCAAGTGAACTGCGTATGATTAATGATATTGACTTTTCTCTGGATTCACCTTTTGAGAGAGAACACGACCTCAACAGAGGGGTTAAACTTTACATAACTACTATTAAAGCTATACAACGTTCTTTAGAACTTGGGATAGACTGTAGTGTAATTGCATGTGGAATGCGTGCGAATTTTAATGAGGAACACCTTTCTGCATATCTAGCTTTAACTAAGCATTTAGGTAGCGAGTTCAGAGTAAATACATTGAAGCCCGTTGAAAAAGTGTTGCTCGATGAAATGCCAAGGCGAGATCAGTTTTACGAAGGATTCTCAATTTTAATGAACAGCACACATTGCATTACTCTAGGTGAATCATGTTTAACAGCATTCACAAAAGCTGGGTCTGAAGGTTGTCCTTGTGGCACATCATCTTTCAGAATTAATGCTAAAACAGCAGATGGTCGAGTTCCCATAAACCCATGCGTTTATATGCATGACTTTAAAACAGGAGACCTACTGAAAGATGATATTTTTGACATTGTTGAAAGCCAGGAATTTCAAGCATTTGCAAATAGGCGTAAATACATTCCTTCTGCCTGTCAAGAATCAGGATGTAAGTATCTAGAAGTTTGTCGAGGTGGGTGTAGTGCTAGGTCTTTTTTGGTGTACGGAAATCTAGAATCTAAAGATCCTTACTGTCCGCAAGAGTATGTAAATGAACATGGTAAAGAACCTAACCTACCTAAAGATCCCAAGATTGGCTGTGAAGAAGGAATCCGGGTTCATGATAACTATTTATGTACGTGGATAGGTAAAGTCAATGAAGATTTTAGTGATGAAAGATATCCTTCCCTCACTACATTTTTTAAGAGAGATCAAAGCATTGAAAAAATTTCTGGGTGCAAGCAAAATCATAGCGATCAAGGTGAAAGTTTAGTAAGAGACACTACTTTATGAGCTTAGTTATGTTGCCAGAGTCAATTGAAATAGAAACATCGAGATATTGCAATCGGTTATGCGATTGGTGTCCTAACAGTACAACAAAATCACGCATAAATCAAGAATTAATGCCTTGGCATCTATTCATTAAGATTTTAGCGGAGTTAAATACTCTTCAATATGAAGGCAAGGTGGCACTTCATAATTACAACGAGCCGTTAGCCAATCCTAGAATTTTGGAAGAGCTGAAAGCTCTTAGAGAATTTCTACCAAACAGCTTTCAAAAAATTTTTACTAATGGTGATTATTTGAATGGTGAAACCATTAATAATCTTAGAGAAGTAGGTCTTAACCTAATAAAGGTCAGTTTATATCCAAATAAAGCTTATGATGAATCTTGTACAAAAGATAAGTCTATTGAAAGAATTTCAAATTGGCTACTTCAAAAAGGAATAAACAAATCTTTTCAGTGGACAATAGTTGAAACTTGGCAGGGATTTGCTGCTATTTCGGTACAAGGGGGACTTACTATAGAAGTCATCAATCGAACTACTAAGGAGTTTAACTATCGTGGAGGAACTATTTCAGATATTTATAAACAACATAGAACAGTCCCTTGTTATGCTACACAAAAAATGGCTGCCATCAGTTATCAAGGTTTATTGAAGATGTGTCTCAACATATATCCTGAGTATGAATCTCACAAAAAATATATTATTGGAGACCTTAAAGTTAGCTCTTTTATAGACCTGTGGATATCCAATATAATGTTACAGTATCGTTCGTTTCATGCAAAAGGACAATGGGTGCTTTCACCATTATGTTCAGGATGTAGCTTTCATGCCTGGCAACACAGGGCAAAAATAGATTGATTTGCACGTGTATTTTACTATTTTACTATATTGGGAGAGAGTATGAGATTTATCATTTCTTGTCTTAGCACAAATGAGTTAATTCTCTTTAATGAAGACACACAAAGTATAGAAAAAACATTAAGAATTGAGGGGATGAATAAGTTTGATATTCTCCACTCTGTTCGTGCCTTGGAAGACAAATATTTAATTTCTACAACTTATGGTGTTCATTTTGTTGAACCCAATTTATCTCGAATAATAGCAAGCTTTTCTCTGGAAAGATTATCTAATGTTCATTCTGTAGATTTAATTGAAGAAAATTACTTCGTAATTGCTAATACTGGATATGATGAACTAATTTTTTGTAGATTGGATGAGAGGAAACAATCTTTAATTATTGAGCGCTTATTTGATTCAGCTAGTTATATCGGGAAACCGAAGAAACTAGAATATAAAGACAGACGAGCATTTCTCCGTGTATCAGCAAGTGACGATTGGACTCATATTAACTGTGCTTACCCAGGATTATTCCAAAATAGACTGGTTCTGTTTTGCTGTCTATTTCATACAGGTGATATTATCTTAGTTGATCCAATAAAAAATGAAGTCGCACAAAAATATAGTAAAACAGGAATACAAACTCATTCTTCTTATCCCATAGGCAATGAAATATATGTTTGTAGCTCACAAGAATCAATGATTAAAATTTTTGCCAAAGAATCAGGGGTTCAAACATGGGAATACTTAGCTCCATATTCTCCTTGGACTCGCTCTGCTAAACCTTTAGGTAATCAAATAATATTTACAGCTGAAAAAGACAGAACTAATAACTTTCCTTCTTCAGGATATATTGCTAAAATTGATAAATTAAGTAAAGAGCTTATATGGCTCTTCAAAATGGATGAACAAGCACCATTTGATATTGAAGTAGCCATACAGTGAGGAAGTAAGAAAAGAAATGCGTTTTATAGACTTAATTGATATTCGCATAGAGCAATACCGCTGCTTTAAGGTATATTTAAAATTAGGGTGTCAAGAAGCAGATATTGATTTCTCTGACGCTAGTAGTGAAGTTTCTGCATATTTACATAGCGTTGAAACCGATGATGTTATTTTTATACCTCCCTACGGCAAAGCAATTAATTTAATTCGTAATGAAAGTTTAAATATCAATAACTCAATTTTTCTGGTTGACTTAAAAGGTCCTATGGGAATTGATGCTGTTCAGATGATTCAATCAAAAACTTCTGCTAGTGTAATCTATCTTTCACCGATGATAGGGCAAGAGCAATTCTCAGACTTTTTTATTTCATTGATAAATTCAAAAATCAAATGTTTTCCGTTACCATTTTTCCCATCAGATAAACTCATTGAACAATTAAATATTTTAAATCAACCATATAGACGATATAATGATACTTTTCAAGACTCGAATATGATTTGTTTCGCTGGAGCTGTATGGGGGGAGAGGCTTGTCTATCTTGAAGCATTAAAATCAGTTTTTGGTGAACGTATAACAGTTACTTGCGGGCTTAATCCAAAAGATTATTCATCTCTACTTAGATTTTCTATAGCATGTTTAGATTTTCCGGGAAATCAGAATAGTACATATCGTTTTTCAGAGATATTTTTTAGTGGTGGTTTATGCTTATGTCAGCAAAGATCTATGTTTGTTCTAGAAAAACCACCAATCAATTATCATGAAATTCTTTACTTTAGCAATATCAATGAACTCTTAAAATTATCTACATTTTTGTTAGAGAATGTAGATACTTCCTTTAAAATAAGAAAGGCGGGAATAGAGTGGTTTCATAAAACACAAAACCCTCAAAAATTAATTTATTACTTGATATCGTTAGTAAGAAATGAAAAAAATATTGAGGATTCTCAGATCAGATCAGCCGGAGGTAATTTATGGTCTTTATAGTTAAAAAAATGAGAATTTAGGAATAAAAATCCTGATAACTCTGGCTTTAGCTAAAACAATCCCGTTTTTTACGATTTATTGTGTTTGAAAAATATTTTTGAGATAGATCGAAATTAATCTATAATTAAAAGCTAATCTTTAGTCTCCTCACAGGTTTTTAATTAAATGGACTCCTATGTATCCAATCAGTTGATCATTAAACTCCCCTCCGATCAAGACGCAACCGGACGGACGCTAGGTCAGGAAGAAATTGACCGAGTAATATCCGCTATTGTCAGTGGCACTCTCACCAGTACAAAAGGCACTTGGGTCAAGCAACTTGAAAAAGACTTTGCCCAACTCCTCGGAGTTAAATATGCCTATGCTTGTTCTTCAGGAACAGCCGCTATTCATACGGCGATCGCTGCTATCGATCCGGAGCCTGGTGACGAAATTGTCACTACTGCCATCACAGACATGGGGGCTTTAACCCCTATCCTCTATCAAGGGGCTATCCCTCGCTTTGCCGATGTTGATCCCAAAACTTGGAATGTCACCGCCGAAACGATCGAACCCTGTTTAAATGAACGCACTAAGGGCATTATTGTTACTCATTTGTTTGGTAATCCCTGTAATATGACAGAAATTTGCAAACTGGCAAAAGCCTATAATCTGCCCGTGATTGAAGATAGTGCCCAAAGTTTTCTGGCTCAACATCATGGACAATATGTGGGTACATGGGGAGAGATAGGCTGTTTTAGCTTACAGCAGGGCAAACATATTACAACCGGCGAAGGGGGACTGGTTATCACCAATAATGAAGCCTTGGCACGACGGCTTTTTCTTTACATTAACAAGGCTTTAGGCTATGAAGATCCTAACCCAGATCATTACTTCTTAGCCCTAAATTATCGGATGAGTGAACTACAAGGGGCAGTCGCTTGTGGGCAACTGTCTAAGCTACCAGATATCGTTAAACTTCGGCAGAGTGCTGCTGCCAAGCTAACCCAGAAATTACAAGGACTTGCTGGGATTGAAACCCCCTATACTGACCCTCGCAATACTCATGCATACTGGAAATACTGTCTGCGGGTTGATAGTAATCAGATTAGAGGCGGTGCTGTGGGACTAGCCAAGCAATTGAAAGAAGAAAAAGGAATTTTTTCATCCCCTCGTTATATTCAAAAACCGGCTTTTCAACGTGAAATATTTCAAAAGCAACGGACTTTTGGTAATTCTCGCTTTCCTTTTACTTTGGCTAAACCAGACGCCTTAAATTATAGCTATGAGAAGTTTCCTGGAACTTTTGAAGGCTTAGACAAGGTGCTGGTATTACCTTGTAATGAAGCCTATACCGATGAACATATCGATTACATTGCTTCTGCTATTGAGACTTTAGCTAGAAAGTAAGTCAAAATAGTGTATAATCTTTTGGGGTGTATTATATCACATCAGCCGTAGGTAATTTATGGTCTTTATAGAAAAAAATCTTGAAAATTTAGGGATAAAAATTATTGATAAAAATAGCTTATTTTCCCTTTTGACAAATAAACCCACTACTCTTATTGATTCAATTGAAAATTATGAACTTTACATAATTAAAAACTTCTATTCTAAAGAACTTATTTTGTCTTTGAGATATGAAATTTTAAATCTGTATCAAACAATGGCGCAAGGTATATACTCCTGCGTTGATGGATGTCCTGACTATTGGAGAATTCATACAAGTAATCCAACCGCCAATATTGATAAATTAGTCAAAGCCTACTACTTTCATAATTGGAACAATAATTGGTATTTATTTTCAGCTCTTAAAGAATTGTTTGAGATTAAGAATATTTTGTCTACAAACGTAGGGGAGAACCAATCTCCAACCAACTCTTTTCAAGATATAATCTCCCGTATTGTTGTCTTTCAGTATCCCAGAGGAGGAGGATACCTAGAAGAACATACCGATCCTTTAACAGTTTTTTCTAAAGTGCAAATAGCTGTGGTAGCTTCAGAATATGGAGAAGATTATCAGTCAGGTGGTTTTTATGCTAGACATCCTAAACAAGATAACGAGAGTTACTTAGATGGACAAACAGGTATTGGCGATATTATAATATTTAGTCCTCGTCTACCACATGGTGTACAATACATAGAGCCAGACTCATGTCTTAACTTGAACGCGTCTGATGGTCGATGGAGCTTTATTCCATTGATAGTTAAATCAGATTACGCATTAGATCGGAAACGACCGCAGAAAACAAGGAAAATTTGTAAACTAGGAGAATAGTTATGGAAACGATCAATATTTTGTCATATTATGGAAGTAATGATCCTGATGATGGTATCTTACGCTTAAATAGAAAAAATACAGTTTCTCTGCGAGAACGCTCATCTAATCAAGTTGAATACATCATCAAGTTACTTCAGATAGAAAAACATGATAGAGTATGCGATTTAGGATGTGGTATTGGTAGACACTTACTAGAGTTTGCAAAGCGAGGTTTTAATAATTTAATCGGAATAGATATCGATCGGCAATCTATATCTGAAGCACAGAAAAGTTTAGAAGCTTATAAGTCGTCTATTGAAATAATCACTGGGGATTTTACAGAAATTGATTTTTCTTGTAAATTTGCTTACTCACATTTTGGGGCATTTGGATATGGAGAAGAGCGAGATATCGTTAACGACTTGAGGATTTTATATCATAAGCTAGAGCCTAACGGAGGAATATTCCTTGATTTGGTGAATCGTGATTTCTTCTTAGGGCATTCTGTAATCGATCGTTGGCTGTATGACGATGGAACTGCAATACTAGAATCAGCAGAACTTGATTATGCAAGCTCTCTTTTAAGAACTAAGCGAAAGTACGTTTCAATTCATACTGGCGAAAAAGATTTTTATTATGTTCAACGCACATTCGTTCCCAAAGAAATAACTGATTTACTTCGTGCTATAGGGTTTTCTCATGTTAAATGTAGTTCAGATGAAAGAGGTAACGCAGTTAGCAAAGACAGACAACGATTATTGGTTTGTGCCTCTCGATAACTATGTCAAATTTACGAATTGCGATTGTTTACCATTCAGAAAATAATCATGTTGCTGCTCTTGCCCAAGAAATTCAGCGAGGGGTTTTATTTTATCAAAATATTGATGCTATTATTGGTTCAATAGATCAGGTGAGTATAGATATTTTACCCGATTGCCACAGTATCATTATTGGATGTCCTACTTATTTTGCAAACATCAGTTCAAAAATGAAAGCATATCTGGAGTCAACCCTTAGTTTCTGGGAAAATCAATCTCTCTCGAATAAAATAGGAGCCAGTTTCACTGTTTCGGGAGGTATTTGTGGTGATAAGGTTCTAGCGCTCAATATGTTGAATCATTTTATGTTAATGCATGGTATGATTATAGTCGGCAATGCAAAAACTAAAATAAACACCGATATTTTCAATGGTCTAGGTGTAAAGACTCAAAGAATAGAAAAGCATGGATCTCTATTTTCGATAGAGGATGCTGAAAAAGCCTTTGAATTTGGCAAAAGAATATCATACTTAACTCTAAGGTTTTACAATTAGTAATATTAATTTGAGGAGGAAGATTTATGATAAAGATGAAATACGATATTGAAGCTAATTGGAGATTACTAAACACTTGCAACTTTCGATGTGACTACTGTTTTTCTCATCCCGATGCTTTAGGAGCTATGTTAAATATCTACGCTACACCAGAACAATGGGCAGAAAGTTTCAATACTACTAGCAAGACGTGGCTACTTCATATCACAGGAGGAGAACCAACGATTTATCCAGGATTTGTTGAGCTCTGTGAACAACTAACTAAAAATCATTTTGTTTCGCTTAACTCTAACCTTTCGCATCACTGTGTTAATGAATTTGCAGAGAAAATTGATCCATCACGAGTACACTATATTAATGCTGCTGTACATTATTTTGAGAGACAAAAAAAAGCATCATTAAGTGTTTTTATCAATCGTGTTCAAAGCCTTCAATCGCATCAGTTTAATGTGTTAGTTTCCTTAGTGATGACTCCTACAATAGTAAAGATTTATTCAGAAATTTCTCAATACTTTGAGTCTTTTGGTATATCAGTTATTCCTAAAACAATGCGAGATAATTATCAGGGAATGAGATACCCTGAAGCTTACTCTGAGAAGGAAAAAACCTTAATCGTTCAATATTTGAGGGAAGCAAGGCTGAAATATATGCCGATAATTACTAGAATGGCTGAACCAGCAACAATTGATATGTTTAATGATGAGCGATTTTTAAACAGTAATCGAAATTATCATGGGAGGTTATGTGGTTCTGGTTATAACTTTATAAAACTGAAGCCAGATGGAAGCGTCTTTAGGTGTGGTTCTAAAGAGTGCCTTGGCAATATACTTCAGAAGAATGTCAGTTTTCTTAGTAGTCCTATGCTGTGTAATTCATCATATTGTCCCTACTTTTGCGAAAAGTATACATCTCCTAAATTTTTGAACCCACAAATTACTTGATTACATTTATTAGGAATTAGAGAGATAGTAAATGATTAAACTAGCTAGTAATTACACATATGTAGAAGATCTATGGATTATCACAACATACTTTAATCCAGTTGATTACAGAACAAAACTTATAAATTTCAATGCCTTCAAAAAAAATATTGAAATAGCTGGAATAAATTTAGTGATTATCGAATGTACTTTTAAGGATCAACCATTTTCATTAAATAACTGTGTTAATGTTATCCAAATCAAAGCAAAAGATATAATGTGGCAGAAAGAAAGATTGCTCAATCTGGCATTATATAAACTGCCTGATTCATGTAAAAAAGTTGCTTGGGTTGACTGTGATATTTTATTTGCCAACCCAGATTGGGCTTTGGAAACATCGAAACTGTTAGATGATTTGCCAATTGTGCAATTATTTGACACTGCAATCAGACTTCCAAAAGATCATTTAAGCTATACTGGCGAGGGAGACATAGGAAAAAGTTTCAGTAGCATCCGCAACACTCAACGTGATGAGATATACAAAGGTCACTTTTTTAATCATGGACACACTGGCTTTGCATGGGCTGCCAGAAAAGAGCTATTATTAAAACATGGTTTCTATGATGCATGTATTGTAGGAGGCGGTGATCACTTGATGGCACATGCAATGTATGGTGATTGGCTTTCTCCATGCATCAAAGTACACACAGGTGACAATAAATACCATCTGAAGTATTTCTTGAATTGGGGGGAGAAATTTTATAAAGATGTTCTAGCGAGAGTAGGATATGTGTCGGGTTCAATTCTTCACTTGTGGCATGGTGACAAAATCAATAGGAAATACGGCGAACGAAATATTATTCTTAATAACTTTGGTTTTGATCCAGCAAATGATATCTCCATTGATGAAAATGGTTGCTGGAAATGGAACAGCGATAAAGCTAATATTCATCAATGGACATTAAACTATTTTTTGGACAGAAAAGAAGATGGTGATTTAGTATGTTAAAGAAAGTCTTTGGTATTGGTTTATCTAAAACAGGAACTACAAGCCTAACTACTGCATTAGAAATCCTTGGTTACTCTTGTATTCATAATCCACTAATTCCCGAAGAAATAAATAAATATGATGCTGCTACGGATATTGTTATTAGCAGTCAATTTGAAGAAATCGATAAAAAGTACCCTGATTCTAAATTTATTTTGACTACTAGAGATTTGAATGACTGGCTTAATTCTTGCCAAGTTCACTTTGATTTAAAACGGTTAGCCAACCATTCGCTAAATAAAAAGCCTGAAAAACTTAGAAAAATTTTAGAATATAGACAAAAATTTTACGGTTCTTTAGACTACGATTTACATATTTTCACTCAAAAATATTATACACACCATAACAGGGTGTTCAGATATTTTGCTCACAGACCTGATGATTTATTAGTTATGAATATTTGTAATGGTGACGGATGGATCAAGTTATGCTCATTTCTGTATAAAGCTATTCCTAGCCAGCCATTTCCTTGGGAAAATGCACGTGCCAAAACATGAAATATTAGGAAAAAATCCACTTGCATCTATTATTAATTTAAAACCGTATCTGGTACTACTGAACCTAGGGGGTAATACCATTTTAATAAAGATGTGGTATAATAGAAATTGGTTATTTGACCGGAGGGTCGATTGTCTTGGATTTTACATTCTTTGTTGTTCAGGAAAGTGAGGAAAGTTATGGGCGATCGAATTTGTTTAGTATCAAATGAATTTCCACCATCTATAGGTGGAGTTGGTCAATCAGTTTCTAGAATTGCTAAAATGCTTTTAAAATTAGGTTATGAAGTTCATGTTGCAGTTCTTCCTGTTCGTTCTGATGCTAAAGCTACCGATTTTAATAGTTTTCGATTCTCAAGTTATCAAACATCTGAGCAAGATGGAATATTCGTTCATAAAATAAAAGCTTCTATCATGGATAAGACTTGGATTCCAAGTCTTTCAGAATCCAAATTTCTTGCTGACTGTTATTTACAGCTTAAATTATTATACAGTAAATATTTATTTAAAATTTTTCACGCTTTCTATATAACCTATCCTAGTTATATAACTACTTTAGTTGCTAGAGAAAATGGTGTTCCAGTAATTAATAGTGTGCGAGGTAACGATTTGTATAGCGACATTTTATCAAATTGGCATTCCAGAATAGTGTGGACTTTACAAAACTCGTCTCGAATAACATTTGTTAGTAAATCTTTATTAGAAAAAGCAATCTTATTTATTCCTGAAATTAAAAATAAATCTTATGTTTTCTATAATTCTGTTGAAGATATTAAAAATTTCAACCTGCCAAAATCTTCTATTTCAGACAATTTGAAAGGATTAATAATTGGTTCTGTAGGCAAGTTTAGATATAAAAAAGGAATAAATTTTTTAATTGAATCTTGTAAATTAATTGATACCAAATTTGATTTTACTTTGTTGCTTATTGGAGACTTCAAAAAAAATGAATTATCCTATTGGCAACAAGAAATTGAGAATAGTGGGATTAAAAGTAAAATTATATTAACTGGTTTTTTAGATAGAAAAGAAGCTTTAAAATTTCTATCTTATCTTGATATTTTTGTCATTCCTTCACTTCACGAAGGTTGTCCCAATGCTATGTTAGAAGCAATGGTTGCTGGCAAGGCAATTATAGGTACAAAAGTTGATGCTATTGGAGAAATTTTAGAAGACGGAGTAGATGCAATTCTTATCAATCCTGCTTCTACGGATGAACTGATATCTTCTTTACGAAAATTGGCATCTAACGCAGAATTACGTCATCAATTAGGTTGTGCAGCAAGAAACAAGTGTCTTAAACAGTTTAATTATTCAGTAGAACAAAAAAACTGGGAAGAATTATATAAATCTTTATCGTAGAAAATATAAGTATGTTCAAATGTATTGACTCTCGCTTCTCAATTAGGATTATCACATGAGTAGAATAGGCATTATTTACATAGCTTTTGGTGAAAAGAGTTTGACGGAGGCTACTATTTCTGTTAAGAGCCTCAAACAAAATAGTCCAGGATTATCATCTACTCTTTTTACAGATTCAGTAGTTTTCTCAGACTATTTAAGGTTATTTGATGATGTTGTTATAATAAAAAATAAACATGAAATAGAATATTTTTTTGTAGAAACTGATAGAATGATTGCTATTAAAACTAATGTGCTAGGACAGATTAATTTTCCATATGAATTTAATTTGTATTTGGATGCAGACACCTATATAAAAGGTGATATTAGTCCAATTTTCGATTATTTAAGCTGTTCTGATATTGTTTTAACCAACGACTCTAGGGTAGAATTCTCTAGTTCCGAATTTTCAGGAGAAAGACCTAAACCTGAAAAGTTGATTCAGCTAACTAACCCCTCTATATATAATTCTGGAGTTATTGCCTTTAAAGCTAACATAACTCGTCAATTCTTTCAAACCTGGTGGCGTAAGTTTGCTGAAGCATCTGTTGGAGAAAGACGTTATATGGGTAACTGGTCTTGGGCTGGGGGCTTTAACGATCAAACAATTCTCAATCAGATGATAAAAAATAAGCATGACTTAAAAACTTTGGATATAACTATTGGTGTCATGCCTAACACGTTATATAATGCTACGGGGAGAATGTGGAAAGAAATGCAAAGACAAGGTTTGTGGCAGAATGCACGAATTTTACATTCGCATTATATATCTCAATGGTTAGATATTGTAGGAGAAAATGGATTACCGCTGATTCCCCCTCTAGAACATCTTTAATCTCAGGAGTATATATTATGAATGCTACATTAATATATTTGATCGCTCTTGGACAGCCTTATTGGAAATTAGCAAAACTTTGCATTCAATCTTTAAGAAATGCCGGGAAATATACAGGTGATATTTTGCTAATCACGGATGATACTTTTTTTGACCCAATCCTAAATGTTACTTTATATCAAGCAAACTATAAAGATTCTCAATGCTCAAAATATTGGAAGGTGGACTGCTTAAGTCTGATTGAGCTATCAAGATATCAAAAAATTATGTATCTAGATGTTGATACTATATGCCTTAAGCCCATACAAATAATTTTTGATTATTGCCAAGATAATTTAATTTATTCTGAATTGCCAACTATTCCTGGTAAATTCCATAGTATTAGTGGAAGATGGATGGGAGAATGTTTAACTGAAGATGAAAAAATAATTGCTAATGCTCGAAATGTTCGAGGTTCTAATAGTGGTTTTTTTTGTTGCCCAAGCGAGTTAATAAAATCTTTCTTAGATGCTTGGAAATATGAAATTGACAGATATAAATGGGATTATGCGTTCGACCAACCTCCTTTCAATGCCATTATTTACAGACAAACTGTCAAATGCAAACCGATACCTGAATATTGGATTGTTTATCCTATGCTGTATGAGCGCTTTAAATGTAGGCACTTGCTGACTTCAATTTTACCACAATCTATTTTGCTGCATTTTTGTGCTAGAAACTGTGACACAACTACCCTATCAGAAATAATGGCTAAAGCTACTGATTTTGACATTTATTAGCAGAGCAAGTTCATCTGGTAGTTATAGCCAAGCCGTTCAATCATAACTTAATCGAAAGAATTTCTACTAGGGGTATCTTGACGACCCATATAGGTGCAGAGAAAAGGGGAAGGAGGACGCTTGCAATTAAGTCTTAAGTTGTCAGAAATAATCAATTAACGGGACTGCGAACGCCCAATAAATCTTCAGACACCTTAACTTAGAACAGTTGCAGCGGTATTGGACAGTGAAGCCGGAACAGGTTTGCGAGGCCGTCGCTGCGCTTTCGCTTTCTAATTGATAAATATTTTATAACCATTTTTGTTTTATTAATAAACAGCATGCAGGCGACTAGCGTCGCGCCCTCTGGGTAAGCTATAACTGCCTTACCCACCTATGCAATTAATCACCCTCACTGATTTAAGTTTTCTAGCCAATCCGACACAACTAACAGTTCCCATTGAATTGAAACAAGAGGGCTTTAAACTAATAATGAAACAAACTTTATTGAAACTCCCCACTGAACCTCTGCTACTTGCGAATCCCAAAGTGGATAAGTGGATTATGGAAGTTAGTTTGCTATTTCCAGAGGTATTTGAATGGGAACCTCCTACATTCTTAGTCGATACTCAGTTTAGCACTAAGCTTAATAAAGATGTATGCGTGCAAATCAACGCCAATGCAGCTTTTCTTGAACGTCAATCCGTCCATTTAATTGAATGGGCAATCCGCCATCCTGCATTAAATTGGTCTGACCGAGTAAAATTGTGGACAGCAGCCGAATCTCTCTCACTGCCACCAGAAAATATCAAGCTGACCGTGTTAGCACTGCACCCCACCCATCCGGGGACGAGGCGCGAACTCAGTTGGGACAGCCGGCAACACACACAGACAAGAGATTGGCTTGCCTCCGCGCTGGCAGGAAAGGCGAGATCGCCTGTTGCTGCTCGAAGAACATCACCGCCTGCGATCGCGCCCCTCACTCATTTCGACATCGAGGGAATTCCAGAGGTAGAGATTTAGGTGCGATATGCGATCGCGGCTGAAGAATCCGAATTGATCCCAACTTCCAGGTCAAGGCCAATGGAAAATTTTCCATTGGCTCCCACACTCTCGCTAGCGCTTGCCAATACTACCAGTGGCAAAAACCCGCCTGGAACGCCCAGTTTTACTGACAACTGAGTCTAGCGGGTCAGAGCCAAATTTCTTGCCTGAAGCTGGCGGCGTCGGCGATTGGGATGGAACGTTACCTCCGGCGTCTGGCAGAGGCAGCATCCGTTCTGCTTCCTCAATGCGATCGTACAAAGCGGCGGTAAGCTGGTCAAGACTTGCAAGTTGCACCCGACTCTCCAGCCGTAGCCTAACCTCTGCATCCCAGAGGGCCTCACTCTCACTTTGCCGCTGCAAATCAGCTTTAGGAATAGGAATGGTCAGCGCATAAGGAATTGACCCCTCGCCGCCGGAACTGTAGCCGGGGTTCGTAATTACACACCGTCCCTGGGGGAACCGCAAAATTTCGTCCACCGAAAACAACGGCATTTTTTGAAGCGACTCGTTCCAACTAATAGATTGATTGCTTTGAGATTGGCCGCCCATTGAACGGCTGGTGGACTTGCTTTTCAGCAAAACTTCTTTTTCTCCGTAGCGATCGGAGTATTTTTTTGCAGTATCAGTGTTACCCGGATTGAATAAAATGTGAGTGCTGCAAGCAGACGCGATCGCCGCCCCCATTTTCTCTCCGTACCCTTCGTACAGTTGCTCCAAACTCTGAATTCCCAGAATGAAACAAGCTCCATTGGAGCGATATTCGTTAATCCACTGCGGCATCCGATCCAATCGAATAGAGGGAAATTCATCAAGTGAAATAACCAGTGGATCTTTCCGAGGGCGGCTTAAGTTGGACACAACGAGCAGGTGAATCGCCGCTGCTAGCAGAGGCCCCACGACAGAGCGCCGCTCGTCATCTAATTTGAAAACAATCATCTGTCGGCCTTCTATTTTCGTCGGGATGTCCGACTTTCCCAAAAATGCTCGCAACAGGTCAGCTTGGATAAAACTACTGAAGGTTCCTGCCGCCGTCGTCAGAATTCCTGAAATAGTTTTTTCAGCTTCCTTAGCGCTCAAAAATTGGTTGAAGCTGGTAGCTATCCACTCATCAATTTGACGAGATTGAACCGCACAGTCAATCCGCTTTACCAAATTTGGCAACCTCAAAATTGCATAGAGCATTGCCATATCTGGATACCTAGAACCCTTGACTAATTGAAGGAGTGCTTTAGCCAATAAATCTCCAGCTTTTGAGAAAAATTCGTCACTTTTTCCATTACCTGAACTCGCATTCCTATTAATAACCTGACCAATTTCTCCAGCCATGACCGAATCTTGAGGAGATTTCATAAAGTCGAGGGGATTAATAATGCCTGAATATGCTTCTCCCGGTGCAAATACCCACACTTGGTAGCCATACCGCGCTGCCAGAGGTGCGTGGAGTTTGAGCTGATCGCCTTTCTTATCGTAGAGAATAATCGGAAATCCTTGCACCATTGCACTTTCTAGCGCCCTATCAATTGTCGAAAAAGTTTTACCCGATCCAGGCGCTCCAATTACTAAAGTCGATCGTTCTGCATGAGGGAGCCAAACAGTGGGAGGAGAACCAAAAGCTGTCTGAATAGTGGTAACAAAACCTCTAAGTTTTTTCCCCTTCCACCAATAGCGAGGGCTGCCACACCATAGCGTGACTTTATTATGTTTGCGCTCCTTAATTTGTTTCAAGGCAAGCTGAGTGGCTGCCATCTTTTCGGAAGTTCCGCACACTTTGCCAGTGGTAATTTTGCCCTTTCCATTTCCCAGAAACCGAGACAGTAAGAGGAGGAATATCAGCGCTCCTATTGTTAGATATCCATCCGGGTTATTGTATTGTTGGAAGAGACCGCCTAAGTCGATTGAGGATAGTGGTGAGGGTTGTTGGGTTCTCCTCTGGGTTTGAGCGAGAACTGGAGTAGAGTTAGCCTGTGCTATCAAAAATTTAATTTCAAAATTCATAAGTATCTATCTAAATCCAATATTTTGTTTATACAGCAATTAACTCTGACCTCAGTTGTAGCTACAACTTAGTGTTGGCAGACAAATAAGCTTAAATCAAAATTACTCAGTGTTAGTTCAGTCTAGGGAACGAGCAATTACAGCCCACAGTTCTAACTTTCGGTATAAAGCAACCAGCACTTGATATTATCCCTGCTAGCGCAGTCAACAGGATAGAAAGCAAAATGATTGAAAGATATTTTTACCGTGAACAAGAAACAAAAAGAGTGGCTGTCAGAGCTTTTGAAGAGACACCCGGACTATGAATTTTTAAAACGCAGCACCATCAAACTAGGAAGAGGCGACATCTCGCTAACTTTAGAACGTACAGAATGGATCTACATGGGAGCTGTTGAAGTAAAATATTCAGGAGCCTATTTACCTGGATTAAAGTGGCATTATCTTAACGCCAGACTATCCAGAACGGGCAAATTGCTTTCCGACTTAACCTACAACTGTAAAGTCGTGTCTTACCCTCACTGTCCGCTTGCGCCTGACTGGTTGACAAAATCTAAATTAGAAGAGGTGAAAATTCAGGAAGGAGAACAGATGAATCTCCCCTTTCACGAAGCTGTATTGATGGTAAGCCAGCCCCCATTATTGAAAGGGAGTTTTTACCGAGCCAAGCGGTGGCATAGGCGCAAATCAGAACGATCGCCTGTAACAAACAGTCGCCGTACTCCAAAAACTTTCCAGCGCGAACTGCCATTTCTGAAGCCAAAAGTCCTAGCTCCCGATACTAAATTTGTCCCCCTTGCTTGTATTGATGGCGCTCTTATACAGGTTCCTGAATATCTAATAAAGTTGTTAGAAGAAGCTAATGCTAGCCCATCCGAACGAGCGGATGCAGCTTCTTTGTACGCGATCGCGGGTTTGAAAGGAGCCATCAACTTTGTAGAAGGACTGCCTCTACTGCGGACAATAGGAATAAACACTTTACCGAGCGTCGATCGCGCCAAATATTGGCAGCGAGGAAATTAAAAGCATTGTGAGTGCTTGATTCTGATAATAGCGCAACTTCAGAAATTGCTGAAGCTGCGCGAGCGCTTTCACAATCGTTCTTTTTTTGCACACTTAATTAGTTTTCCTCACGATTCGGTAGTTCTGTACTACCAGTTATTTTTTTATGAGCGTTTAATTTATTTGACAAAATTACTAGGCTTAACTGTGCTACTTCTTACCCTTCTTAAAGGTAAGGCTACCGCCTTGCAAGAACTGCAATGTCACAAACTTTTAGAATGGTTAAAACCAATAGCAAAGCTAAAGCAAAAAGCTCAAATAACGCAGGAATGACTGAAGGCACAATCCCACTTCAGTCAGAAGACCTCGATTTTGAAATTGACCCCGAACTCCTAGAACCCGGTCACAATCAAGTAAGGCGACCAATTCTGCCCTATGGCATCGTCATCAACGAACAAGTGGCGGGAATATTAATTCCAGAGGATCAGCTAGAAAAAGCCAATTGGTTTGTCATGCCAACAGAAGAGGAAATGACTACAATTGGACTAACAGAAGATGTTACAGGTCTGCTGTTCTCTAAATGCCACTTATGCGTGTTGGGATTCATCCCTGAATACATTCGTTACAAAAATGACGTTCCGGATTTAGGCGGTAGTGTTGTCGGGCTGTACGAAGAGTATAAAGCTCAACTCGATAAAAAGATAATGGATGTTGTTAGCGAACACGCCATTGTCTTCTTGGATGAAAACAATCGTCCCAGACACAGCACGCCTATTGTCGTCAGATTTAAGAATGTTGCGCTTTGGAGCTTTAAAGCAGCCAGAGACGAATTCTACCGTTTGTTGGAAAAAGCATTCGCCGACTATTTCCAAATTCCTTTCAGCGGGAAAACCGATAAATGGCGGAGCCTCGGCATCCTAGAGGTGGAGTTCAAAGGAGTTAAAGAAGGTGAAGGCTCTAATAAGAGCTACTGCTGCAAAACTGTCAGCTATACCAAGCCAACTGCTGATAATTTCCCCTTTCTATATCTGGGACGCCCGCAGCATAAAAATGCGATTTGGGGGCTGCACGATATCATTGCCGGATTCACTGAAACTCCTGCATTACCAGGTACAGCCGAACCGCAAATTCAAGTGCTGCCACCCGCTGCTCGTAAAAGAGAAAATGGAAAAAAGCAGACCGCCAATCATAAATACCCTCGGAAAATTGCCGCTGAAGTAATAGAAGAAGAGGAGGATTTCGACGATTTAGATGAAGAAGAGGAATTCGACGATGATTTTGATGCGGAAGCAGATGACTAACAGCCTCAGTTAGTTTCTTGTCAAGAAGTGCCTCATATCCAGTTAGGGAGCGAGGCATTTTTTTATTATGCAAAACAGGATCTCGCTAACAGATAGTCAAGCTCAAATATAGCTTTTCTCAGTAACATGAGGTACGCTCGCAGATAGGGCTGACGGGCTGACGGGCTTGCCTCCATCCCCGCCTACCTCACTTTATTGAGAACTGCTATACTTTCAACTCGCCTATTGCATTTTATGGGGAAGCTCAATCAAGGAACTGTTAGCTAACTGGTACTGGCGGCCGTTGAAGCAATAAAACAACTGCCGAATACCATTTTGTGACGGCTGCTGTACTTGCAAGCAAGGCAAATCAGAGGTTTTTGATGGGTCACTTACTACTTGAAGTAGCGGTTTATTAGGTGGTAACTTTTCGTTTAAATAACTAGCAAATACACGATGAGGAGGAACATTTTTTCTGAATAAATACCCAACATATAAGCAACCTCCTGCTCCACAAACTCCAGGGCTGTTAAAATTAAAAATAACTAACCTGCCGGCTGGTTTGTTTACAGCCCAAGCCAACACATTTGATGCTGAATCCTGGGGGTTAAGCTCAGAATTTTCGGTAACAATGCCTTGAACAGTTTCAACAGGGATGAGTCTAGTAGCAGGTGTCCAAGAAATCGTTGTAGCACTCGCGGTGCAACCAGCAGTTCCTAACATCACCGATAACAGCAAAAACAAGACCACTCCAAAGCGGAACCACCGCCCAATAAATAAAAACGATGATACTCTGGACTGAGAATTATTTAGGGAATTAGAAACGGGGTTTGAGAGTTTTTTATGAGAAGGTTGAGAAAACAGTAATAAATCTTTTTTGGCAGCTATGATTGGTGGCTTCCCTATTTGTTCTGCACCTAAAGTTAGTTGTTGGTTTTTACTAAACATTGATTTAACCTCCGCGAATTATTTTCTATGTAGATGTCACTTCTTTGGGCTGGTTTTACTAGGTAAAGGAACAGTAATGCCAACCTGATTAAATGCCCAAAGCTCCTCTTCCGAAAATTGCCAACCGGGATCTCCCAAATTGGGCTGCAAAGTAGAGCGAAACTTATCAATACTACCTGCTTTGTTGATGGAGTAACGCAATTCTCCCAGAGCGATTTGTTTGGCTACTGATAGCTTGACCGCACGGCTGTAAGGATAAAAATCGTTCGTTGGGTTGGAATAAAGCAATTTACACTGATTCTCTTGGAGAGAAATTAATACAGAAAATGGCACGGCATCTCCCTGCAAATACGCATCGAATAAGCGATATTGAGTGCTGCCATCTGTTACTTCCGTTACCAACTCTGTTCTGAGAGTGCCTAGACCAACTGGAAGACAAGCTAAAGGGAAATCAGCATTCCGAGGCTGCTGGCTAAAAGCTGGGGAATAGCTGAATAAACTGGTTAACAAATAAATCAAAAAAGCTGTTAATAAGCCCCAGGCAAATTTCAACAGAATTGTCCGTTTTTTCGAGGAAATCATAGTGCTGAATATCTCCGTTTAATTCAAATTCCTTCTTGATATGGGTTAACAGCCGTTCCATTAATGCGGGTTTCAAAGTGCAAGCGAGGGTCTGCCGTTGTCCCAGTGCTGCCTAGTTCGCCTATGACTTGGCCTTGAGAAACGCGATCGCCAACTTTTAGTTTCACTGAACCCTCGCGCAGATGAGCATACCGAGTTGTGCGACCGTTGCCGTGCTCAATTTCGATCCAGTTGCCGTAGCCACCGCCGCAGTTTTGTACCCCTTCTTTGCAGTTAGACACCGCTGTCTTGACAACGCCGCCGCCAACAGCTTTTACCGGACTTCCCATTGAGCCGGCAATTCCAATGCCGTTATAGATTTTCCGCACCCCGGAAACCGGACGAGTTCGCATCCCAAAGCGGCTGGTTACTGGCCCATTCGCAGGCTTGATATACTGACTCGTGGATGAACCGCCGGGGGCAGCACTCGCAGAATTAGAGGATTGCGCCGCACTGGAAGTCGGAACGCAAGCAGCAGCATTCGACTCCGCGATCGCCCTACCTCCCTCTCGATAGCGCCTCAAAACATCCTGTCCGTAACTTGAGAGAGTTAAACGACCGAATGTATCGGTTGAAGAGCCGTCAACTTTGGAGTAGTCGCCCCCGAAATGCTTTTGAGCTACTCGCTCAATTAGGTGATCGCCACTAAAAAAACTTCCAGTAGTAGGGTCTTTTTCTTGAGAGGTGGCATTCAGCTTAGAAGCGAGACTTTGAGCAAAAACAGCTTCTCGATCGGCAGGCGGAAAAAATTGAAAAAGTTCTGCTTGAGTGGGTTGATAACCGCCTCGCAGTTTGGCTAAAAATTGCGTACCCCCTGGTTTAGATGAAATTGAACTAGCAGCGTACTCGTCGTAGTTTATAAACTGGTACTTGCCCAACGGAACCCCGCAATTATTTCCGCCATCAACGCAAGCATTAACGCCGGCATTCTCGTAAGAACCGCTGCTTTCAATACTGGCGATCGCTTCCGACAAAGCGGGAACATTGACTCCTTGAACATTGCCAACTGACACTGGCGCTGGTGCAGTGCTACCCGGAGGACAAGGAACATTAATATTAGCTGCTGTAGCTACGCCTTTTGTAACAGGAGAAGATACTCCGCCGCGAACTGCCCCAGTTGGTACAGAGGAAAAGCCGCCAGAGGACGATTCCAGCGCCCCAACGAAAATGGGAGAATTAACCCGATAGGTGAAGAAAGGTAGTGGGCCAATGAAATAAGGAGAGCAGCCGCAAGGCGAACAAAATCGGAAGAATAGAGCCGTATCAACGGTATCGGTTTGCTCGTCCGGTTCCATGACCACTACCTTAAAAGCACTGCCAAAAGGCAATCTTCCCGTCGGTTCCTTGCCGCCGTTGACACCTTTAAGACAGCCCGATCCGCCCTCGACTTCCTGGTACTTACCGCTAATCCATTGCTTGCCTTCGAGCGAACCGCGAGCGTTCCGACCCGAATTCTCCAGATCGTCTAGTTCGATGTAAGCGCAATCATTTTCTTGGCAGTTAACTGAGAATCCCTGAACGTCGGAGCCTGATATCGTCTTAGTTCGCCGCCGCTCGGCGGGACCATAAACCGCATCAATTCTCATTACTAAATTGCCGAATTCTGCTATTGGATTGGGAAAGCTAGACAGAGGTAAAGCATTCAGCCCAGGTACGTCTTTAATTAAGGTCGTTTGCCAATCTGAAAACGCGCCAAGTTGAGCGCTGCTTAAGTTCGGAATAGAAGACATTGAATACTGAGACAGGTCAATTTCTCCGAGTTTTAAATTACTTAATTGTGGATGGGAAATGAGGATCTGCTCTAAAGTGCGATCGGCTACATCAATGTCAGCAGCTTTTGTTGCTAGCAGTCCTGCCACTGGCGCAATCTCTGCGACTTTAAATTGACCGAGAATAGGGATAGCCTGAACTAACTGATTTAACGACTGCTTGGCAACTAAAGTAAATGCGCTTAAAGCTACGCTATCTAAATTCAGACCAGCTTGCTGTGTGACAAAACCAAAGGATAACAATTCTGGTTGCAAAGCTTGGCTGATATCGCCCAACATGATGTACTGGTCAGGAGTTTGCCCTGCTGTCCAACTTCGGCTCAAATCATAGCCAACTGGCTGCTTGTACTCTCGGGCTGAAAGGCTTCCCGATTGACTGATGGGTGGCATTTGAGAAAAAGAAATTTGTGTCCAATCTGGCAAGAGGGCGTTAACTGAAGTAGGATTTCCTTGCCTGTCCATCCCTGGTATTTCTAAAATTTTGGTTGGCATTTCAGTTGTATCAGCAGGAATTCGTGCCCTAGCAAATATTGGTTGCTCAAACAAAATGGAAACTATTAAGACTAGAGAGAATAACCATACTGATAATTGCCAGAGTCTTGTTGATAATATTCTTCTCATGTTTGTGCAAAAAACTTTGGTTATTGGTTGAGGATACTGTACAAAAGTTAAGCAATTAAGTGGGAGAAAGGAACCCACCGAACTTGATGAGGCTGCAATTGCGCTTCTTAAAATAAATAAAGCAGTCAACCGAGGCTTTACATGGAGCAGCCTCGGCGTAAAGCACTGCAGCTCTAAGTCATCGTCGCCGAAATGAGAAGTTTCATACAGGCGATTTGTAGCCTGCAATCTGAAGCACTACAGCTCTAAGTCACCGCCGTCGAAATGAGAAGTAGCTGTTTGATTTTGATAGGAATTAGCGTCATTGGCCCCTCCCTCAAAATAGGGGTTAGGGTTAGCAGCCGTCTCCGTCCACGGAGTATCTGCTAAATTCAAATCGCCTTCAAAAACGTTTTCTCGATAGCCATCAGCAAAGTAGTCTGGAACCCCGTAACCCTCAGTTTGCTGACTGCTATAACCGTTGCTTCGATATCCGTTAAGGGAGGACTCGCACGGGTTACTTTCATAGCCGCTAACAGCATAGCCATCAGCGCTGTAACCGGGTTCATTGCCATAGATATTGTTTGGCTCGTTCATAAATCCTGTAGCTACAAAGTAGTAAGAATCAACAATTCAGCGTAGCTAGGGAGAACGAGTAGCCGTTTCATCCGATAGTCGTAATTAAACTACCGCCTATCGGCGGATAGGCTACGGCGATAGCCTTAGCCTGTCTGCAAACAACCAAGACCTACTGCTATTGCACGAAACAAAATATAGCGCTGGCATTGCTCTTAATTTCGCCCGCCTTCCATCCAGCAAGGTGGGTAAAAATTACTCATAAATATAGAGGCGCGTATCTCGGCCGAATTGTTTGCCCAACAGACGGCGCAAATCCCTGTAACTGAATTCGCTACGCGATTTTTCTGATCTTCATTCGTCACACAATTATTCTTCAAAAAGAGATGACTCAGCTAAATCTGTTAACGCCCGAATTACTTGAACAAATTACCACTCACCCTGTAAAACCTCAGTCCGGCATTTTGGAAAAGCTAAAGCTATTAGCCCAAATGGGTATGCACCGCGACTTAATAGCCGTGCTACTGGAATTGACCGGAATTCCCCTTCCCCTTTTACGTTACTATGCAGGCCCATTAGTTTTACACAAAACCCCCTGGTCAGAAAGCATACCTGACTGGTTGAAAACTGCTTGCTTATCCGATAGGCTCGATTTGATTGTAGAGGAGTACAGCAACAGAATTGTAGGGAATTACTGCACTTCCACAGAAGTCGTGGCGTATATGATGGGAGCCACATTTGAAGCTCCTCTGCACCACAGTTATTACAACGTCTATATGTGGGCAGCACAAGACACCTTGACAAGACACAATCGGCTACCAAAGGGTTACAACTTGTCCGAATTAGCTGAATTTTCAGCGGTGAACTTTGACAGCATCCAAAATGATTATCACCATCTCGCTAGAGCAATTAGGAAAAGCGTTGTCCGCCATGCAGCGTCCCAAGGCTGGGGCAAACATAAATTGTCCCAAGATAAAAGCGCTGATGCAGATTTACCGACAGAAATGGTAACAGCTAAGTCACCAAAAGATCGGTCAGAAATTGAAGGGCAATTGACTTTATTTTAACACGAAAAAAGTGGCAATCTTCGCCAATTATAGCCCTAATAGCAGCAAAATTAAAATGAAAGATACTTCATCGCTTGCAGAAATGCTATATGAGCGAATCCGAGAAGCTCGACCTTATTCCTGGTTTCCGTCTCCCCCAGAACTAATTGAGCTTATGATTGAAGAAGCTCAATTAGTTTCAGGAATCTACGCCTTAGAACCAACAGCAGGAGACGGCTTATTGGCGCAGGCTATGGTTAGAGCGGGTGCAATCGTTGATGTAATTGAGATCAACCCCCTGCTACAACAACTCCTATTCCAAAAAGGGTTCAATCTAGTTGGAAGTGACTTTTTAACAACTGAACCCCAGAGGCGATATAGCAGAATTTTGGCAAATCCCCCATTTTCTACGCCCCACATCAAAGGAGTTGATTTAGATATCATACAACGTGCCTATAACCTTTTTCTAGCCAATTCGGGACGGCTGGTAAGTGTTGTTAGCAATTCCATGAATGTCCGAGCAGAGCCGCGATCGCAAGCATTTCGAGCCTTTCTTAAGCGCACGTCAGCCAAGTTAATCGAACTTCCCTTAGAAATCTTTTGGGGGAGCGATCGCCCGGTGACTGTTGAGAGCTACCTAGTCGTAATAGATAAATCGCCAGAGCCTAATCGATACGCCAACCAATAAGGCTTAAATAAGCGCGTTCGCGTAGCACAGCAAGAGAGAAAAAAAGGAATAACACTACCCCTCATAGCGACTGATGCCAAAAGCGATGTAGTTATGGGGGATTAACTCGGTGCGATCGCTATCGTTGACAATCTGACCCGTGGCAGCATCGTACACCCAATCGCTCCAGTCCCATACTCGTCTCTCTTTTTCTGGGATTTGTACGGCGACGTAAATCCCCTCAGCTAAGCGAGCGCTCATCGGGTTGTTGCCGAAATCAAGTCCCAGGTAAAAATCTTGCACGGGGACATTTTTCCGGCGACTCGCAATTGCCTTAGTCAAGCCAACCGCCATCGCTGAGAGAGGCGCGATCGCTGGTTGGACAGTTGATGCCAGTTTCAGTCCCGCTTTGAATACGTCGGACTCTAAAAATTTGATGGCAGCTTCATCTTCTTCATTTTTAACGTTGACCGTGTAGCATTTGAAAGGAATCCCATCATTCCCAACGTTCAAACCAACGAAAATAGGATAATTGAGAATAGCAGCCCGTTCCCCTTCACGCACTCGATATGTGCTGTTGAAATGCAGATGTTCTACAGTATCCAGCACTTGATTTTGGGCATAAAAATCAAACAAAATCTGATGAGTGCCGCCCCCAGGATAGCTGGCTACACGCAAACAGTTCAGCGTAATTTTGATGCAGGTATTTTTGAGGGTTAAGTCGGGGGCAATGTTGCCAGCAGACTTGATAGGAAGGGTTTTGCTACCTGGGGGTGCTGGCGCAATGTAGCCGAAGGCATGAGCCGCGTGCTGCCAGGGTCTTTCAAATAAACTCCACCCCGAAAACGTGGCTGGGTTAGTTGTTTGTTGGTTTTGCGCCGCTTCCAGCGCTAGGGCTGCTTCCTCGTCTCCCATCTCGCGCAGTTTTGCTGATGCTTGTGCTGGTGACATTTTGCCAATTACGGGTAAATCGTCGAACCAAGTATCTAAGGTCATCTACTTAATCTCCGTTGGATTTTAGGCGTTGTTCAATTTCTGCAATTAACTTTCGTGTCTGTTGTTGCTCTGCGGTTGCATGAATGCTATAACCTTCGTAATCAAGCAAAGCAGCTTGGGCATATAGAACTGCGTCATCTAGGCGACCTGCTTCCAAGAAAGCTAAGGCAACGTTATAGCGACTTGCAGCAGCCTCGTAGTGATGGCCTGTGGCTTCAAGGTAGCGAATAGCATTAACATAGTGTTGCTCCGCATACTTAGGTTGACCTATCCAGTAGTAGATGCGACCCAGTTGGTTGTGAGTTGTTGCTAAAGCTTCCATTGCATTTGGGGGCAGTAGCGCTAATGCCTTTTGATAAAAATTAACAGCGGCTTTAATCTGGGAGTCAATTTCTTCTAGTTTTCCAGATTCAAGCGCCGTAAAAAAACGTTCATAAGCTACATTGCCTAGTGCACATAAGCAAATGCCCTGCCGCATTTGATCCGAAGGATGGCAGAGTTCTAGACTGCGTTGATACCAGTATTCAGCTTGAGCCAAGTTGCGGATAGTAGTAATGTTTTTATAAGCATGACCAAAGTCAAGAGCAGTGAGAACTGCAAGGGATTGCTCGCCAATGCGTTCATATATGCTGATAGCTTCTTTATAAAAGTCAATACAACTTTCCTTGCTTTGCTCCCGGAAAATATCACCTAATTGTGCTAAAGATACGCCTAGAGTCCGAATAATATTACGCTGTTTATCATCTAATTCTGATAAAGGTAAGCCTATAAGAGCATCAGCCTCTTGACGGCTCCAATTCACAAAAGCAATTTGTAAGGATTCTGCTTCTGACCATTTTCTTTGTTGACGAGCCATTGAAACCCGATACTGGGTTATCAAATTCCAGTCTTCTTTCCTACCATCGAGGGGGTTACCTGTAGTTGAATCTACAAAGCACGATTCAATTTCTTCTACTAGCTGAACTAACTTGAATTGACTAAAACTGTGACCATAGATTATTCGTAAAGCATCAATTATGTTAGTAACACTCCACCAGTAGTCATTTGTTTGCGCTAATTTTAAAGCGTGCAGTAGGTTCGCTTCTTCAGCAGGTATGAGTCGTAGAATATTATTATTACCTGCTGTGTATTCTCGCTCAGACAATTCTCCTATTTTACTCATAGCTTCAACAAAAGCACGACCTACTAATTCGGGATTATTGTCTGAGTCTGGTAGATAGTATTGTGCAAACAATCTTTGAAAATACCAAGGCAGAGTAGGATGAATAGTGTAAAAACCTTCGCCAAGACTATTGAGTAGACCCACTTCAGTAGCACGATCAAGTAGGCGTATCCAAGCATCCCACGTCAAACCACGCACTGCTGGTATACAACAATCTACGTTAGGCTCACTCATCCACAACAATGCGAACACATTTACAAAGCCTTGGAACAAGTAAAGCAGTGCTAGCTGTTGACGTTCTTCCTCAGTAAAAGCATGGGCAAAGCCATAACTCAACGACGCGCCCAAGGATTTAGATCGCCCTTCCCTCTCATCATCCTCAATTGCCGCTTCACCTGTCCTTAGCTGACCCACAAAATTTTCAATGTGCTCGTTAGTCTTCAACCCGTCCCGCAGTGCTTGACCTACCAGCACCGCAATCGTTAGTGGGTTGCCCTGGCTGAATTGCAGCAAGGGTCGCCAGCCTTGCACCTCTGTCAACTGATGCTCTCGTTTCTCGGCGATCGCTCGCGCCAGTTGCACCCGTTCCTGCATCGGCATCGGCGGCATCACAATCCTGACAGGCAGTTCGCCCAGCCACCCTCGCTCGTCGCGGCGGGAAGTTAGCAAAAATTTAGCCTTTGTCTGCCTTGCCTCCTGCAAAAAATCCACCAGTTCTTGTTGCTCAGCAGCACTCCACGCCGACTCTGTGCCAGCGGGGAACCCCGCCACCGGCTCAACGTTATCCCAAATCCACAGCACCGACACTTCCAGCAGCACTTCCAGCGCTTTATCTCGCCGCTCGCTATCGTTCAACGCCAGCCAGTGAACTCCCCTTGCCTCTAACCAGTCCTCAAACACCAGACCTATGTTGTCCAGCACCTGCTTCAACGGCACATACCGCTCGAACGAGGTGAACAACACCGGCCCATCCACACCACCGGTCTGCGCGTACCAACGACCAAACTCAGAAGCGGTACTCGTTTTACCGCTTCCAGCATAAGCGTGCAACAGAACGATGCTTTGAGTATCGAAAGCGCGGTCAAGTGCCAGCAGGGTTTCGTCGCGACCAAAAAAACCGGCATCGGGGCTTTTGGGTAGCTGCGAGTCGAGCATTTGCCGCACTGGTATCGCATCACCCTGGCTGAAGGTGAAGGGCTGTTTGGGAATGCCAGCAGAATTAGGGAAAATTGCCACGGGTGCTGCTTCGTACACCACCGGCACTGTCCAGTCTTGCAATGGTAGCGGGTTGTAAGCAATTTCCCGCATCGGTTGGGCGTGCAGATGCAGGCGTCCTTTTGTGACAGCCTCACCAAGGTTTTGACCTTTGGCGATCGCCTCATACAGGTTAGCCACAAACTCGGCAGCGGTTAGAACATAGACGTTGTAGCGCATCGCCACCACACCCGCAACGCCTACATCCATAACCTCTTGGGCCAAAGAGCCATAGGCGCTAGTTTTCCTGTCCGCAAGGGTTTGGCTTGGTGCAGCGGGCGCTTCAATATAAGCTGAGCGACAAGCGTTAAGCACCAACAAGGATACTCCCGTTTCTGCCAGCAATTGACCAAGCAACTCTCCGTGGGCCAACTCTTCCATATCTTGAGATTGAGGGTCGGAGTTTTCAAATATCAGATAGCCACGCATTTTTTTAGGGGGCTTACCCGTTTTCTTGGCTTTTATATCTTCATATATCCCGTGTCCGTCAAAATGAACGATGTGATAGGACTTACCATCTTCTTTGGCTTGCCGCAGAACCTTCTCTAGCTGGCTATAAGTCGGGGGGCGGAGTACATCTAATTGAAAAACTTCGCTGCCACTGTCCGTCAGCCCCTTAATCAGCTTAGTTGCCACCGAGCGAAACGGCACATCGCTCCCACCTTTGGGGCGACAGATAATCACCAAAATCCGAATCTTACCATCCACGATTTGAGGAGTCTGGAGATGTTGCACCGCTTGGAGATTGGTGCGGACAAAGGCACCTGCACGCAGCGCCAGTGGCATATTGCTCTCTCGATCTCGAATGAGTTCCCACGGAATCGCCGTCGCATCCCTGTCCCCAGTGACGATTTCCACGCGGGTGTCGTTGATGTGATGGCATAACCCCTCCCACACTTGGCGAGTGTCGTCGTTGGCGTGAAACACCTTCTCGAACAGTTCCACCCCAATCTCGGTCATCCGTTGCTCTACCTTATCGGCAATCTTGGGTGCAGGATCTTGGGGATATTGCAGAAAGTCTTCGAGATACCAGCGTATATTTTCCTGGACTTGCTCCTTGACTTTAAACTCAAAATGTGATTCTGAAAGCAGGATCGTGCCATTAACTTCCAGGGTAACTTCTACGCGATAGTGGTTTGGCTGGCTTTCCGTGTGTTGGATAACGCGCAATGTCACCATAGATTACCATTTGTAATAGTTGGTGGGCTGGTTTGAAACAATCTTAACGCAACTAAATTTACCCCAAGCGCTCCTCCAGGAAGTCCCCCGAAAATCTTAGCATAGCAAGCACGTTAGCTTATCAACAAACATCGATCTTAACTGATTTTTTAGAAGATTTTTGTATTTTAAAGTATAAAATACGTATTAATTATTTATCCATCACATAAATATATAAAATAATTTATCACTCCGTAGTTTATAAATAAAATAGTTGGGGAAGTGAAGCCTCCAGAAATATCTCCGCTAGCGCGGTCAATTTTATAACTAAAGCTATTATCTTAAAATCCCTCTCCTGTTATGAATAACTCCCTACACAATACCCCAGCCCCTATGGTGCAATACGAGCTGATTGCGAACTATTCCAGGCTCTCTGAGATTCTATCACCTCTGATGAAAGCTCGTGTTATAGCCATAGACACAGAAACCACAGGGCTAGATCCACTTACCGAACGCATCCGACTCATCCAAATAGCTGTTCCCCAACGCCCAGTGATAATTATCGATCTAGCGGCTCTTGCCGATCGCGAATTATCGCCTTTAAAAGCACTTCTAAACAGCAGTGCGCTCAAAATTTTTCAAAATGGTAAGTTCGACTGGCAGGTACTAGAAATAGCTGGACTTAGACCGTCTGGCCCATTTTTTGATGTCATGCTAGCGAGCCAGGTGTTGCGATCTGGACTCAAGAAAAACCACGATCTACAATCCCTCGCTCTTGAATTTTTAGGAATCAAACTTGACAAGAGCCTACAGTTGAGCAATTTCGGAGGTAAGCTATCAGCTTCTCAGTTAGAATACGCCGCTTTAGATGCTGCTGTCCTGCTGAAACTTAGAGCGCGACTCATCTCAAAACTTCGGAGTGCTGGGTTACTAGAAACCGCCCAAATTGAATTTGAAGCGATGCCTGGTGTAGCCCAAATGGAACTAAATGGAATGTTACTGGATGTAAAACACTGGCATTTGGTGGGGGAGGAACTGAAAGCTCAAAAGCAGACTACGCTGGCAGAATTAGTGAAAGCCGGTCTCAAACCAGCCCCTAATCCCCAACTTTCGCTATTTCCAGAGATGGTGAAAACCATAAACCCCCGCTCGTCTGTACAAGTTTTAAGTGCTCTTCAGGCCCTCAATATTCCAATCAAGTCAACAACCAAGAGCGAACTTATTCCTCTAGCTGGTCAATACCCGATTATCCAGTTGCTACTTAATTATCGGAAATTAGCATCTTTGTGTTCAAATTTTGCTGAGGCATTGCCCAAACACATTCACCCGATAACGGGGAGAATTCACCCCAGCTATCGGCAATGCGGTGCGCGTTCTGGACGCTTTAGTTGCAAGAAGCCAAACCTACAAAACGTTCCCAGAAATTCTACGGCTAAGGGAATGCGTGCGTGCTTCATTGCTGCTCCAGGATATCAAATTATTAAAGCAGATTACAGCCAAATCGAGCTAAGGATTGTCGCTGAAATATCTGGCGATCGCCGAATGTTAGATGCCTACGCTAAAGGTGAAGATTTGCATACTTTAACGGCTTCTTTGATTACGGGAAAGCCGTTAGAGGAGGTAACGGCAGAGGATAGACGGATAGCTAAATCAGTTAATTTCGGATTAATTTACGGCATGGGTGCTGCCAAACTCCAAGCTTATGCTGAAGAAAAGTACGATGTTTTTTTAACCTTGGAGGAAGCTAAAGAGTTCAGAAGACGATTCTTTCAAGCTTATGCTGGAATCAAAAGATGGCATGACAGCATCAGGAGAAGGGTGTACGTCAAAGATATCAAGCAAATTCGTACAATTGGCGGACGTAGAAGACGGTGGGCAAAGAAACCCAGGCTTTCTGAGTTGCTAAATCACCCCGTTCAAGGAACATCGGCTGATATGTTGAAAGTGGCGATCGCTCGTCTGTTTAAGCTCTTATCCAAGACTGGAGCAAAGTTAATTGGTGTGGTACATGACGAGATTCTGTTAGAGTGTCCGCAAACAACTTTAAAAAGAACCAGTCGCA
Organism: Microcoleus occultus BM001215366; assembly: GCA_036700145.1. Lineage (GTDB taxonomy): Bacteria > Cyanobacteriota > Cyanobacteriia > Cyanobacteriales > Microcoleaceae > Microcoleus. The sequence goes on along the minus strand of JAUBOH010000001.1, from coordinate 59,914 downwards.
TTTTAAAAAAAGTGATGGTGGAAGCTGGAGAGCTGTATTTACAGCAAGTTCCGGTTGAAGTGGAAGTAACTATTTCCTCGTCGTGGGCTTGAATTCAATTAGAAATTTTACTCTATGTAATTTTATCCCTAATGGGTAAAAGTACATTAGGCGACTTACTCCTTGTTATTACTTAGCGATCGCACTCTCAACTCCTCAAATGTACTTTTAGCCAACACAGAACGAATTGCATACCAAAATATGCTTCAGGTTACACCAGATACCGTGTAGTGACAAATGATGAAAAGGTCTACGATCGCATCCTGCATCTGCTTCAATTGTGCCGTATCCACTGTAAGCAACCAAGCGGCTTCCTCACCACTTTTTACCTCAACTGGAACGACAGTATTGTTAATGATGGAGGGGGGCAAGGTGCTGTTCAGCATTTTCTCGCTAGCTGTACCAATGGTTGATTGGAGAGAAAAAGTTAAGGTATCATTAATGACTTCCCCTTCTTTTAGAGGGAGAAAAAGTTCTACTTGTTGAATCGTAAGGATCTTACTTCGGAACTGGAAAGGGAAACGCTCTAGGTCAAGGCTAAGGCTGAGGGTAGCCGTTGTTCCTGTCGAATTCAGGAATTGATGCCACTGAGTTGGAAATTCATGTTTGGCACTAAATAGTCTAGCCAGGGATACTTTTTCAACATCTGCGATCGCCTCTTGCATTGCCTTTTTTGCCGCATTCTTGAGAATTTCGCCCCCTTCACGGGCGGTGTAATTTAGTTTGAGAATGACATCGGAAATGGTAGCGAAGTCGAAGGCATTGCAGTCTTTGGGGAGGTCAATCCGCCAACGGGAAACCGCTCCTGCGCCTTCAAAGGGGAGGTAGCGTTCGTCCCGGAAATTGAGTTCAAACAGTCCGCTGTCGTTTTGGGCAGTGCTGGTGGCAATGGATTGCATGGCAGCAAAGTTAGTGACGAAGCGTGAATCTTCGTTTTCTAAGTCTTCAGGGTAGCCACTTTGAGCAAGGCTATTAATGCGAGTTTTATTGGTTAGCAGGGTGAGGGTACAGTTGATGCTAGTGTAGGGGCCAACGACACAGGGAATGGTGAGGCTGACAGATTTAATGCGGCGCATATAGTGACCGGGATAGTCGGCATCAAATAGGGTTTCTGGCAGTTCGATCGTGCAAGTTCCGGTTTCTTTTAGGGTAATTAGTGCCAATGGAGCATTCAGCATCAATGAGATATTTTTAGTAATCTCATACTCGCGTTTGTTTTGGTCGTGGTAAGCCCGTTCGAGTTGTTTAAGAGCTAGATAGAGGCGTTCTCCAGACATTAAACCTTTGCGAAGACTATCCCAGTAGCCGAATTGGATGAAGTTGGAGTTGGTGATTCCTCGTTCAAAGCGGTAGCAGCGTTCGGCTTTTTTGGCGAGGTCGTAGGCGAGTTGGTAGGATTGAAAGAAGATGGTGGAGATTTCACCTTGCATCCAGCGATAGAGTTCTTCGTTAGTGTATTTATTGTGGAGAAACTCTTCGATCAGTTGAGCATTTTCGATTTGCTTGTCGTGATTTTTGAGTTCTTGTTCGGCGATCGCAATACGAATTTGAGCTGAAATTTGTTGCTTATTGATTTGTAAAATTTCTTTAGACGCAAGATTAAATTGCAAAGTCCATTCCTGTTGCCTTCGCCAGTAGCCTGCTACTTTACCTGAATGAGAGGCATCATAGCTATCTTGGGCGGATAGGTTTTGCTGATATCTTGCAATTGCTGAAAGCGCTATTCCCCAAGCTGTACCTCCTGTCACAATATCAACTCCTAAACCAAACGGATGAGTTGCAATTGTAAAATCTGGAATATAGTGCATGAAATTTGCCAAAATCTCTGTGGTAGAAGCACGAACTTGCCAGTCTCGCGCAGAATGAGATGAATCCATTTCATTCTGCTCTTCGTTCAGTAATGGAAATCCTCCTTCAGCACCCTGTCTGATCTTTCCGGGAAAGTCAATATGAGGAGCCGTTGCATCATCGGCACCAGGTTCTTTCATACCTTGAATTCCCAAGAGTTGTTGATAATGTTTGAAGCGTTCAACAGCAACCTCTCTTGAACGAACTAGAGCGTTGTAGGATGCGATCGCCTCTTCATGCTGTTTCTCTTTCACCAATCGCACCAGTTTCAAAATTTCCGTTTCATGTTTGGCACGAACCGCCGCAAGTTCTTCAGCATCTCTTTTTTCCAATGCTGACAATAGTGCCGCTCCTAAAGATTTAAGATCGGCACAGACCTCTAGAGCCTTTTGGAGCATATAGCTGAAACGATAGTGCGGCAAAGGTGCGCTCAGATCGGATAATACGCTGCCTAAATCAACACCTTTAGCTGCTGCTTGCACTAATAAAGCTGGATCGATCGGTGGTTCAAATAGAGGCAACTGACGCTCGACTCCTTCAATATTCATGCAGTGGCGAATTTTGAACAAACGGTCTTCTACGGTATCCCAATAGCCCATTAGTTTGTCATTCTGGGGAATGCAGAAGTAAAATGTGTCGCCAATCCCCAATAGCGCCGCTGTTTCAGAGGATTTTCCTACAGAACTGTAGGTGCTGGCATAGGGAAACTCATTTTCCACTTCATCTTTGACGATTTGCAGTTCATTGAGTCCTTGTTTTCGCAGTTGGGCATAGGTTTTAGCTTTGACTTTTCCCCGCTTGGGAATCTTTTGCGGGCGAGGGCCTAACAGGCTAGCCACTAAAATATAAAGTTGAGTCGCTTCGTTAATCGATTCAATGGTATCGCGTCGGAAAAGTTGGTCGCCCCAAGCTACCAAATTATCGATATACTTCATCAAAACATTCTTTTGGTAAGCGATCAGTCTTAGCCGAGCAATTCGATGGGGTTGAAAGGGGTTTTTGATGGAATCATCGATCTGGTCTACAATTTTTTGACGTTCTGGAGTACCTTGTTTTTTTGGGTCAGCTAGAATTGCCAGCATATGGTCAATCCGTAGTTTTTCAACATCTCGGAAGGGCAAAACTTTCCAGAACCGATGAGTAGTTAGCTCGTTGGAATTGTCGGTGGGATCGAAAATGTAATGATACCAGCGCATCGCTTCGGCAAACCGTTGGTTTTGGCTCAGGCGACTGGCCAGAATCATCGGCGCATGGAAAAACAGTTCCCAGTTATAGAGTGAGTAAGCTCCACCGTAGGAGAAATCTACATCATGACGCGGGTAAGGATCGTCAACATATTTAGTTGGTTTGTAAGTTCGATCGAAATAGAAACGCTCTCCCTCGGTGCCTATATCCCCTTCATTGACATTCCAGTAGTGGGCTAGCTTACCATTTTCTTCTGGTACAACGACTTCAAAATTACCGATCGCACCGAAACTACCGTGCATAATGCAACCTGCACCTGTGGCTTTGTTAGTGATAACTTGCCCTCGCCGCCAAGGACTCGATCGATCCGAATTGTCTTTCCAGTAATGCACCAGTTGTTTACCTTCGCAAACCACCACTTCAAAATTGCCATGCTGACCATCGCGAATGCGGCTTTGAATCATCCAACCCGAACTCGTGGCGCTGTCTGTAATAACTGCTCCTCGTTCCCATTTGTTCTCAGTATGTTTTTTTGAGTAATGAACCAGTTTATTGCCTTCGAGGACAACTACTTCAAAATTGCCGTGACCATCTGACTGGAAACTGCTTTGAATAATACAACCTGCTCCTGTTGCTTGCCTAGTGATAATACCTCGATCATCCCAGACACCTGTCTGATTATTTTTCTGGTAGTGAACTAAGCCAATAGATTGAAGAACTACTACCTCTAGAGCGTGTCTATTTCCTGTCAAAAAATCGCTCTCGATAATGCAGCCTGTCCCAGTAGCTCCATTACTTACTATTCCTTGTGCCAGCCAAGGGTTTGCCGGATCTGAGTTATCATGACTGTAGTGATGCAGCTCATTTCCTTGCAAAATAACCACTTCAAAGTTCCCTGGACGAAAAACTCCAGGTATATCGACTAATCTTTCAGATAGTCTTTCCGCAATACAAGCGGCTCCTGTTGCTTGATTATTAATACGCTGTGCTTTATTCCATTCTTTGCTGATATCAGAGCTATCATGCCGATAGTGCCATAGTTCGTTTCCTTCAAGGACTAAAGCCTCAAAATACCCTGGACGAGCAGACTGTGAATCAGATTGAAATAATTTACCAAATCCGCTCTCGATAATACAGGCTGGAGCATTGCTTGCTTGTGAAATGGTGTAGCCCGGTTTCCAGGGGGAATGAAGGTAGGGATTCCCTAAAGTTTGGTTTGCCAAGTTTAGCAAGCCAGGAACACCATCACGGTTGAGCTGTTTGATAAATTCAGAGACATGAGCATGGAAGAAAGGCGCAAATTGCAAGTAAATTTGTCTTTTACCAAGAAACTTCTCGAAGGCTCCACTGAAACGCATACTTTCAAATAATGCTTTTTTGTTATTCATGTTTCGATTCTCCTAGTCAAAAAGTAGTTTGATGAGTGTTTGCCAATTACTGATTTAGTGTCATGCCCGATCGCGCTGCAAAGCCTGTAAGCTTTTGAACAACAAGTTCTTGTTCCGCCATTACCCAAGGATTGACTGCTGACTTTTCCATTCTCCAGTCTGGTTCCGGAATAGGTAAGAGTTTTTGTAATTTAGAGCTAGCTACTTCTCTTTTGAACTCTATGAATGGAGAAGTATTTTGTGGTTTTGCGACTTGTCTCACAATAGCTTCATAGGCTTCGCGCGATCGTACAAAGTAGATATGCTGTCCGTCTTGATAAAAATAGGGAGAAGTCGATGGCGATCGATAGTATTGATTGAGTGGAAGAAGCTTATAATAACGAGTTTTATCTAAAACTCTTACCATTGAATTAGGTAATTTTCTGTCTTGTGAAAGTTCAAGAGTAAAATTCATGTCGGAACTTCCGTTCACTTTAAAGCCCATGAAATGGGGAACACCAAACATCACAGTTGGTTCAAAAGTATATTCTTGACTTGCTTTGGATAGCCAATGAAACCCTTTACTATATACATCAGAACGAAATGTCCCAGAACATACGTTTGCGCTAGTACAAACATCTAATTCGAGCGAGCTTTTGCTTACACGAGCCTTAAGCCTGAATGAAGCTGGAACAGAGAGAGCTGTTTCATATTTGTCTGTAGATATCTGTTTGGAAATCCATTTTCCTTGATCGTAGGCACTCCAAGCTAGCTTTATTTCCCAATATTTTTTGGGTGGATTAATAAAAATTCCATCATTGGGCTTTACAGGAGAAGTAGGTGCTGGCGGTGGATCTGCTTTTTGAGTAAAAACTAGCCAGAACAGACATAGACGACGATTCCATATAACAGGTAGCAAATTAATGCCATGTAAGTCTTCTATATCGCTCTTTGGAAAGTCCTTTTCATTTAGTCCTTGAACTCCATTAATATCCAGTTCTACCTTCTCCCAGGGTGTCCATTCTTTGTTATCCAACAAGCGACGATAGTAATAGCTGCGAACTGCTCCGCCCATCGTGCGAGCGAATACGTGCAGAATGCTCTTGTATTTACCATCAGTTTCCTCCTGCAAATACATCCCGCAGACTTCTAAACGCGCTACCCGATCGAGCTTGTACAGATAGTTCAGTAAGGCTTTCTCCGCTGCTTCGTTAGTTACATCGGTTTGCAATAGCTCCGATTCTATTTCCTTGAAGAATGGGCTTTTATCATCCCGCAATTCTGGTTCAATCCAGTTTTCGGGGTAGAGGAAAACTTTACGATTGGCTTCCCAGACGCGGTAGTTTTTCATCCATTGCCAGCGATCGCCATCAATTGCGCTGGGTTTTACGCCCGGTTCCAAATTCAACAAGCAGCGTTGCACAAATAGCTGTACTGAGGAAATTGCCTGTTTAATTCGTGAGGTTTGCATACAGGCACACATTTCTACATCAATTAAGAAATACTCAAACAATCGATTAGAATCAGTGACGTTTGCTTTGCGAATATCTGGCATAGAAAGCACATAGGCAATCAGCGCTGATTTTTGTTGTTCTCGCAATTGGTCGCTTAAGGGTTTAGAAACTTCCAGCCATGCTTCTTCGTTGTATTTAGCCTTGGCAACGTTTTTGATTTCATTAGCCCGATCGACATCTGAAGGCAAAGTTGTCCAGCTTTGTAATTTATCGATAGATACGCCGATCGTTTGGCTTCGATCTACAATTTTCTGAATTTTTAAAAGATTAAAGGGATTCAGTATATCACTCTACGCATTTGCTAATCCAAGGGAATTGATGGCTTGCTCGATATCTGCTTTGCGCCAACCTGTCAACTCAGACAGGCGATCGAGCTTTTGAGAATCTTCAGCTTGGAAAACATCGATCGGGTTGATGACTCCTCGCGGTAAGCTATTTCGCAGTGCGACGTAAGCCGTGAGTTTTTTCCACTCATCAAATAGCGTCTGTGTATCGATCGCCGTCACAGGTAATAAATTGAGGTTTATCCCTGCAAAATCTGATGAGAACCAATATTTAACTTCTGCTGCTGTGAAACCGAATCCATTCACTAACATCGCAACTTTGTACAGGCGATCGTAGGAATTTTTAGTATCGCTGGGTAAGGGTTGCTCAAATGCTAGGGTGCTAAGAGACAGGAAATCCACTAGAACCATTTGAGTGTTATCTCGATTAGCTTGAAGAATTTTGGAATCGGTGAGGAGTAGCTTAAGAATAGCATCATCAAGTTTGAGCGATTGGCTGAGAGTTTGCTGAATCAGGCTTTGGCTGAGAATATTCTTTAAGTAAGGCAGGAATTGGCTTAATAAGTAGCTAAATTTGGCAGCGATCGCAGTTGTGACAGCATTTTCAGCAGTGCTTGGATTGCCATTTAAATCAACAAAAATAGTCTGTCCCTCAACATCCAGTGAGGGTTTATTCAATAGTTCTACCTGAGCCGAATCTAAAGCCAAAAAGTCTGCCAGTGCTTTTTTGGGTTCATGGGTTCCATCCTGTTGGCGTAACAAATCTCGCGGTTGTTGATAAAGCTTGTTGATAGCTGCTTGATAAGTATCTATTGGAGATAACCCCAGTAGCAAGGATTGCTCGTCATCAGACATCGCGCCAGTGAAAGATAACACATTACGCTTATAGCGAATTTTTGCTTTTAAAGTATCTGGGAAAGTTGTAATCTCTGCGGGCAATTCATTAAGACGAGCAGTATATACAGCAGTTCCTTCAATTAGTTGAACGATTTCATCGATAAAACTACTGGAAAAAATAACTCCTAACTTAGTGCGTGTTAATTCACTATCCGGCGTAGGGGGAAGTTCGTTGTCCTTGGCGATCGCAATTAACCCGTCGCGCAGCGTTTTCAACAATGCTTCAACACTCGATCGCTGAGGTGGAAATTTACTCGGCAAACTCACCTGATGCCGGAACAGATAGTCTAATTGTGGAACCAGAAAACCAGACGATCGGACAGTTTTGACTAAATGAACAAACTCTAAAGTGGAACCCGGATTCTGAGGGATAAAGGGGTTGAGGGAGTCTCCTGCTAGTTTTTTCAGGGCGATTAAATCTTGGATCGGCATTCGCAATGCTTTGGATAAAGTGGCATAGCGATATATAGCTGATAAATTCGCCAAATTCAGCGTAAATTCAGAAGCAAGAATACCAGGAGGAAGGACATCGGTAATAATTGCTTCTAACTCTGAGGCTTTGATTCGCAGTGCAGCTAGAATAGCAGGCTGTTTATCTGCTAGAAAGTTTGAAGTATCGGCTAACTCATTGCGATCGTCATCCAAATGAAAGGCAGAATCGGGGGGATTAAAGACGGCTTTATTCTGGAATAGGGTTTTATAAAGTGGCTTCTCTCCGTGAGTTTCGATATTGCTCCAGAAGCTGAGGAGCTTAGGCAAAGTAAGATTCAAATTGATTTGAAGCTGTTTAATTTGAGCTAGTTTTTTCAGGCAGTCGGCAGGAATTGTGCCAGTATAATCTTCTGCGGAGAGCGTGTCGGGTTCTATTAAAGCACGCAGCGCACTATCTAATTCTGGCATTGTCCAGCCGAGTTTGCGCCAGAGGCGGATAAATCGTTGAATTTTCCCAGCATCGACATCCGTGAGGGAGTTACCACCAAGATACTGAAGAAACGTTTTATTCAGTTCGCATTCAGATTTCTCGGCATAAAGTACGATTACTTTGCTGCGTAAAGGTTCAATTCGAGCCTGAATTTGTTCGAGGGTAATTCCAGCTTTAGTTAACTTGTTTTGGATTTCAGGCGTAGGATTGGTAAAATTATTTTCAATGAGTTGCTGAATATCTTTGTTAGTCAGTTCGGCATCTTTGAGGAATTCATCAGTCGTTACGAGTAACTGCTGTTTGGGATTAATAAATCGCGTTTTGAGCAGGTCTACTAGCTCAATATAACTCAGCTTTGTCCGGTGCAAAAATTCCGGTACACCTGCAATTAGAGCGCCAACAGCATTAGGACGGAGAGATTCTAGAACGGCCCAATCATCGTCATCCACAATGCCATCGACAGGTAGCCAAAATTTTTGTTGAAATGCGATGACAGCTCGTTGAGTAATGTCATCGTATTTCCCCGTTAGTGATAAGTTAACCATTGGGTCGTCAATGTTTAGTTTGGCTTGGAGAATTACAACTGCACTACCCGATCGCATCTGGTTAGGGTCAAATTCTAATCGAGGAGTTAGATTGTCGCTGGGATGGATGTAGAGTTGTGATATTGATGTTATCATTACACCTTGAAAGTCTTGTCCGGTTAGAATTTCAAACTCTCTTTCTGACAGCCCTAATACTTCACTAGCCAGTTGATTTGCCTCGACATCAAAAGCCTTCATCACTGCATAGCGACTGCTGCCCAAATGGTCTAGGTATAGACGAGACATTTCCAGGGAGCGATCGAAGGGCAAGCTAATCGGAAAAACCGCATCTCGCAGCCGATCGTAAGCATCATTTTCTACATATTGAGGGTTGGCACTGAGTTCCGCAGCGGTGCTGAGTCCAGTATCTTTAGCTGGTGGCAGATCCAACTTGCCAAAAGCGACATAGCTTTCCAGAACTTCATTGACTAAATCGATGTAGGGAATTGGTGTATTGGTGTTTTCGCAAGTGAGTGGAATATGGGGCAGATCGGGACGCTTACCGGGAAAGTCTGGATTGGGGTTTTCTTCATTCCCAACTAACACATCCAAGGGCGTAGAACCTTGGGAATTGGAAGGGGAATAGCGGAGAAATTCGAGCAGATCGACAAAATAGGCCGCAGGGCTATAGAGCGATCGACAATGCTGACATTCGCACAATTCTAAGCTGCCAAATAGATTAGCCCAGTTGGGGACTTCTTTGAGTCCATTTCCGATCGCGGCTGGGGAAAGATCCGTTGCCGATTGATACGCCATAATTGCCGTATGCAAACTTGCGGCACTGGTAGCTATGGCGCGTTTGTGTATCAGTTCCAACTCTTCATCAGCAATTCGATCGCCAAGATTCTCTTTGAGAGTGTGCCAAGATTGTTTAGCGATTTGATTGGCTGAGTTGAAGCCACTTTCTATCAGAATCTTGAGGGTTTCTGGGCTGGTGCTAACTTGAAAAAGGCGCTGGGTTCGCTTCACTTGCTGAACGATTTGAGTGCGTTGGTGCAACCTCTCCTGCGGAGAATCGCCTGCAATACCAGCAAAGATCCGATCGCCATGCAATTCTACAAAGCGATCGACATGACTACTGCGAAGATCGAACACTTCATCAGTTTCAAGCATTGCACGATCGCTAGCACGATCGAGGAATTGTGAGATGGCTGTGGGGGCGACATGATTGAGATGGGTGTCTGCCATATTAGAAACAACATGGGCAACAGTTTCTGTGGGGAATGCCCCCTGGAGTACACCGACAATACTTTTGGTGTAGAGATCGAGTTTTGCTTCAGGAGTGTCACCGGGGAAGTCGGCAGGAGGTGTGGGGGTTTGTTCTTTAATTAGGCTGGTGAGGGTTTCTGGAGCCATTTGCGCCATGCTGCGAGTGGATTGAAACTGGGTTTGCAGTTGCTCTACTAGCGCTAGATTGGATTGGGTGAGAGTATTGAGTTGCAAGGCAAACTGAATTCTCTCAACTTGTCCCGATTCCTGAAACGCTTCTTGTTGCTGGAGGTTATCCCAAAATTGCTCGGTTGTACCGTCGTGGTTGGCGTAGGTTTGCAGGAGGGTTTTCTGATGCTCGATCGAAGGTAGTGCAATTGCGAGAATTTGACTGGGGGTGGGTCGATCGTTGTTAACTGGCGTTATCAAAACGAGATCGATCGCGACTGAATGAATGGTTTCAATAATTCGATCGAGTTGTTCTTCAGAATCGAAAGGGGCAATGATATTTTGTTGGGGTTTGCTAGGGATACCACCTGCTTGGATCAGCCCGTCTTTGAGTTCGCTAATGCTGCTGCGGGCAAAACCGTCTAAGTCATTGATTCGTTTGGTGCGTGCCAGTCCATAGAATGCAGGAACAGGCACAGAAAAATCCTGCTGAACAAATTGCTGATGTAAACGAGCAGATTGAGTTAGAAATTGTAGTTTTTCAAGTTCAATATTGGTTTCATGGAATAGGAAGTCTAGATCCTCATCATTAAGGTCAGCTAGTTTATCAATTAATGTTGGTTCTTCAATATTGGCGATCGCTACATTAACTAATAAGCCATCCAGTGTTTGAATTAGTCGGACGTATTCTGAGGGTGGTTGGAAAATTTCGGCAGCAATTGTCAGATCGATTTCAGCGATCGGCGGAGCATTAAATAGTGTGGGAGATTCTACAAGGGTGCGATATAGTGGAGCTGTAGCAGGGATGGGTTGAAGGGCAGCAACAATCAGATCGGCAGTTTGTTTTTCAGCACGACTGAACTGGTCGCGAGTATAAGTGATTTCGTAGTATCCATTGACATTAGTGGTGGTTTCACCGAGAAGTTCGCGACTTCGTAAGTCTTTATCGAAGGCTCTAATCTCAACTCCAGGTACAGGAGTATTATCAGACAATCGAAGAAAGCCGCGCACCACGAAGCGATCTGGTTCATCTAAAGCGCCTAATTCTCGCAGGAGTCGATTCATTGCATCTGCTGTGGGTCGATCGACATAGCCTGTACCCTCTAGCTCTGATCGCGTCTGAAAGCCAAAAACGAGTTCTTTGGTTATGCCACCATATCGCCCTGCTTGTTGCTCTTCGAGCAGGCTTTCTCTGGCAGGTTCGGATTGGAGCCATTGCAACAGTCGCAGTAAGCCATCTTGGAGGTTTTGAATGGTTGGAACTGGGCTGTTTTCGTTAATGGGGGCGGTAATGAGATTCATGGCTGTCACCTTATAGTGAGTAGATCTGTGAGATTAGTTATCGGCATCATCTTCGGAATTGTCTTCAGGAAAAACAACATCTTCATACAGCAAAGAAATCGGGCAGCGGAAGTCCACGCTAGTCAACTCAACTTCTAGTTCTGTGTCGTTAGTATTTGATTCCAGGGAATAAGCCGTGAGTTCCCATTTGCCTTTTTCGTTGATGCGGTAGCACTCTACATTCATGCGATCGGCTTCAATTAAAACGTATTCTTTTAGGGTTTCAATTTGACGGTAATGTTTGAATTTTTTGCCGCGATCGAATCCTTCTGTACCGGGAGACAACACTTCGACAATTAAACAGGGATGGTAAATCACTTTGCGGGCAGTGCGATCGCGCGAATCGCAACTCACCATCACATCAGGATAGTGGAAAGGCCCGTTTTCCGAAACTCCCACTTTGGCATCTGCCATGAAGACTTTACAGCCTTTACCCCGCAAGTGATTTTTGAGTCCAGAGGCTAGGTTCAATGCAATGGAGTTATGGGGCAGAATTCCCCCGGTCATGGCAAAGACTTCCCCATTCATGTATTCATACTTAATGGGTTGTTGTTCTTCCCATTCCAGATACTCTTGGGGAGTCATGAATTGAGGTTGTAGTTGAGCAATCATGTGAAATGTCTCCTTCGATATTGGTATTTAAAAAATTGGAAATTAGGTAAGCATCGCGCATTTATCAAGCAACTCCATACCCTGTATATGGACGCTTGTAAGGTGGATGCAACCCAAGTATAATGTCTTCTTTAGCAACGCTCATTTCCAGTAATTCTTGACCGATATCGATATCAGTTGCATTGTGCTGAAGCCAGATTTGGTCATCTTTGATATCGAAGTGCAGAACGGTATAATAAATTCGTTCTAGTCCTTTCCAACCGACCCGCATGAGTTGATAGCGATCGCGTACAGGATCGAAAAATAGCTCGTTTTCTACATCTTCGTTGCGAGATTTAAATTGACTGTGCTTTTCCAACAGGGTTTGAATGCAGGATCGATAACGCTCTAACTTATTCATTGGATGACCTCCTCGGTTATGGGTTCGTGAAATAGGTCTTTAGCCATTGTTGGTTTTATTTACTCCTTATTTGGTTATTTTTTTGGAATTTGATGTGTTGGTGGCAGACTGTATAGGAATGGGCGATCCTACTTCTTTCTCAAAACTGCTGTGTTGTCATTTGGAAACTCAAATCCGTACTTCTCAAATACTTTTCTGCTTGCTGTACCTTGACCAAATACAGATGTATTTGAGTGGATTGTAGCTTTGCCTCCAGAGGCAAGAACGCTACTTACATTTGAAGCAATTGCATCTGCATTCCTTCCTATAACAACTGAAGGAAGTGCTTGTGATGTGATTTCTGCAACAGTTCCAGGTTGATAATGGTTTAATAGCTCTTCAGCACCAGCTTGAATAAAACTTCCACTCGGATTCTTTGCAATGATTTGATCTCTTGATAACTTATTACCAACAAGTGGATTCACATCGGTATAGCCTGTTTTTTCTCCTTCCCCTCCAAGATTGAGTCTAATTGGCTTACTACTTGAACCACCACTGCCCCCACTACCACTACTACCACCGCTAGTAGGTGGTGTACCACTACCACCTGCAGACACTCCCTGTGGGAGTGGTGTGTTATCTACTGGTGACCCTGATTGTTTTGGTCTTGAGTCGGGGATGGGTCGCCCAGTTGCAGCATTGGCTGAACGTGCTGCACCTATTTGGGCAAGACCCCCAAGAGCAGCTCTAAATGCTCTTGCTGCAAATGCATTATTGGCATCCTGCTGCATTTGTGCTGCTTCTTCAGCAGTAGCCAATACCTCCACCCTTTTTGTAACTGTTGCATCAAGACCAGTCCACTCTCCTCCGCGAACAATAATTACTTGTCTGCGTCGATCCGGATTCGGGTCTGGTCCAACAGATGGTCCTTGATACTGATATTCAGGTTGTTTCGGTCGATTTTGATCCTTAAGCTTCACATATTCTGACCAAAGCTCTTGATAGGAAGCTCGAGTAAGGTCATAGCACTTACCACTTAGCTTCTCGATAACCAATGCTAGATTCTCACGAGCCTGAGGATTTCCAGGCATCAAGTATGCTATCTCGATCCTGCTAATTGTGTCAGTACCAGTCGGATCTACAAAATTTATGGGATTATTTTGCACATTTTTGTAAATATTCAAACCATCCGCTATTCCAGTCGGATCGCAACTTGTCCACCTCCCCAACCAAGCCGCATAATACCGCGCTCCATGATAATAAAGTCCCGTCTCCTCATCCCGCTCTTTTCCTGTATATCGATATCGCTTAGCAGCAGCTTTAATACTCTTATCCACCGCCTGATACGACGTACTACCATAGGGATAATACTCCTCATAGGAAATGACATTAGCCCGATCGTCCAATTCCAAACTAACCGAACCAAGATGATTACCAAACTGAAACCGAATCAGTTGTGCAGGAGATTCATCATCAGGATTAGTAATAGTCTTACTCTCCACCAACACAATCCGCTGCTTATCATCCATAATATGCAATGTCTCCCGCTCTAATTTAATATCATTCCCATCGCTATTAAATTCGCGATAAATCTCAAACCCACCCAGATAAATCCGCTCATTTTTGCGCGTCCCATTTTGCCGTTCCGTGACTTTACGAACACGCTCACCACTAGCATCATAAACATAGAAAGTCGTCTCCGGCACTTTCTCAGGCGGCGGTGTATCATTCACAGTCTGCCGCGAAGTCACACTCAACTCATCCTTATAATTCCACTGCATCAGCATCAAATGAGGCATACTCGTCATATTCCCGTGAGCATCATAGGTGTAAGGTTCAGTCTTTACCCCCACATTCGTGCTACTCAAACGATTGCTCTTCTTGGATGGTTCAATTAGACTCGCTTCGTTATAAGCATAAGCACGAGTCCAATTCCCATTCGCCGCCTGATGGATTAACTTCTCAAAATTACCAACAGCATCATAGAGATATTGTTCGGTATAGTTCCGCATCGCCTGTCCCTCATGAGGATGCGGCAAATTCACGCGAAACTCGTCATTCCAGGTGGTTTCTGGCTGCCCAATTTGTCCGATATGCTCCCGTCCCGTTGCCTCAATTAATCGATAGATTGCGTCGTAGATATAATCGCAATGTGGCAATACAACCTGACCATTGAAAAAGGTGTTTTCCTGGGCATCATCCCGAATCCGGGTAATATTGCCAACCGGGTCATAGGTATAAAACAAGTCTTGCAATACCGCACCACCCCGCGTCGTTTTAAGATGAGTTAAACGGAAGGTTTTCTCATCGTAGGTATACTCAGTTTTTGCTCCATTCCCATATTCAATCTGCGTGCGCTGTCCCTTGGCGTTATAGTCGATATTCGTGACAGGATGAAAATTTGCTGACTGCGGCATGAGTAATACAATTGGCTCAGCCGTTTCTCCCAGCCAAACATCCATCCGTTCCAATAAATTCGCCTCATTGTAACCAGGGCGGATGATATTTAGTTTCGTATTCTGCTTGCTACTATGGGGAGCAACTAACTGAAGCGGTCGATTTAACGCATCATAACGGGTACTGCTGCTAAAGATTTCAGTTTCTAAAACGGGATTGTCCGACCAATTCGGAATTTTTGTGTAATCCTTCACCAATTGGCGCTTGCTGCGTTCCAGATTTCCCTTAAAGTCGAATTCTACATTCGTCGCCACACCAGCACTATCGAAATGTTGATAAATCCTGCCACGATGGTTTTTCGCGTTGCCTTGTCCTTCACCATAAACCGTCTTTTCTGTCAGGATTTCCGGCTCATTACCAGCCTTAACAAATAATTGAGTCGGACGCAATAACTCATCATAAATAGTACGCAGAATGTGGTTACGGCTATCCCACATCCGAATGGGCTTGCCTGCCACATTGTTGAGCATCCAGCGATCGCCCGCTTCCATACTAGACTGGTGAATACGATCGCCCAGCATATCATAATCATATTTCATTACCAGGCGATCGAGAGCATCCGTTACCGCACGCTGATTTCCTTCAATGTCCAACTCAACATGAGTACGATATTTCTGGTCATTGCCATTCGCATCTTTGCCATTATCAGCAACGGTCAAAAATGTGCGCCCTAGCGTGTCTAAATACGCAATAGAGGGAGTATCCGCGTGTTTTGATGCTTTTTGGGCTGCGCTTTTCTCCTCAGTGCCTAATGCCCCATTAATCCGCTGTTGATACCAAGTCTGCAAATAATCCCCAGCCGGCAGTTTAGTAAAAAATGCACCCACATCCGGATCGGTTTTGGGGTTAAAAGTTACCGTATCGTTAACATCATAAGTTTTTTGCTGCCACGGATCGAAAACGACTTTCTCATAGGTATGATTCGGATGCAACGTAGCAACAACTCGCTCAACCGGATCGTAAAACAACGTGCTACTAACCCCATGTTTTTCAATACCAAATTTGTGCGTAGGACTGAAAAACGGCTCGTATTGCTTGACTGGTTTACCCTTATTGTTGTAGATTGTCGCTCCAGTTCCCACCCAACGTCGATCGAGTATAGGTGAATTCGGCACACTTAGATCGAGAGGGCCGGGTTCCGCCTGAACCTTAGTCTGCGCCTCGCGTCCAAAGCCATCGGAATAAACAAAACTCAGTTGAACTTTAGATTGTTGTCCTGTATTTAAGTCATTAATATGGGTTTCGCGAACAATAGATGCTGCACAAACCGGAGTACGATTCAAGTCATAAATAATCCGCGTCGTTGCCGTTCCCAAATGTTGTGCTGCCAGTAAATGTGGGTCGTTAATATCAAAGAACGCTTTAATTTCATCATCGGTGAGGTCAGCTTTAAAGTTCGCAAATGTATCTCCTTTGTTCTCACCTTCCTTGCCCATGATGGCTGTAGCAACTACCATTCCCAAGGCATCAAATTTCGCTTGCGATCGATTACCATTTGGATCGGTAATTTGTTCTGGTTGCAGGGTGCGGTAATTGTTCTGAATTGCGATCGTATTATTGAGCGGATCGATCGTCCCAATCGCCAGTAAGTGATAGTTGTCGTAGGTACTGGTATAAACATTACCAAACGGGTCTTTAATTTTAACAGGTAAATAGAACTTAGTTGGCTCAAACGCCTGCCGACCCGATGGAATCCACCAGCCACCATCTTGCTGTACGTATTTCCCTTCATTACTCAGTAGCGTATTTAACTCACTAGAGGTTAGCTTACTGCTATAAACCTGAGCTAAAAGTCCCGGCGTAAATGCCAATTTAAAGCTTTCACAAGGCAATGCCAAAGAGTCAATTTGCCCCAGCGGTAACGGGGTTAGATCGGTTGTATTGGCTTCGCTATCTTTGCGATAAAGTGTTCTAACACGCTCGATCGTCCGTCGTTGCAAGCTTCCATCAGGAGCCTCTTCATAAGCAATTTCTGGCTTCGGTATTGGATTAGTTTCTTGCAGACGGCTTTCGATCTCTTGTAGTTTGTTGCGGATGAAGTCTAAAGAGTAAGGGACAAACGACGATAAACCCGTTATCTCTAACCCCGTGATTTCATAGGTACGAGTTTCGATCGGTACGCCAATGCGATACCAGTCTGGATTGTTGAGATCACCATTCGGCTTGTTAGTAAATCGATTTTCAGTGTAGGTGATAAGGGGTTTACCTTTGTTAGGTTGCCCTTGAATTTGTCCTTGTTCTGGAAATCGAGGAATACGGCGAGGATAGGCGATCGCTACTGACTTTAACCCATTACCAAACGCATCTACTTCTAATGTCATCGCATGGGTGACACGCGGATCGAAAATCTTGCGTTTCTTTTTGATATCTGGTTCTGGATCGGTTGAATCGAGGATGAAACTGCGTTCGTAGTGATAATCGATGGTTTCGCTATCGTGCGTGTAGAAGACAGCGTGTTGCTTATCCTGCTTCGGTTGCAGCCAACAGATTTCATAATTGCGTTCTGAAACACTGTAGGGATACTGGCTTTTTGAAGAATTATCGATCGCATAAATTTCCTGACGCAGAATTCGACCTTTAAGCGATCGACAAGCTTCGTACTCTTCTGCGATCGTTAAACTGCGAGATAGAATCGAATTATCTGGCAATTTCAAACCAATAGGAAGTACCGTATCGGGTAATAAAGTTGCCTGAAATTCGGTTTCAGTTGCTCCCGATTCCCGATAGTATTCTTTGGCAAAAAAGTTAGAAATGCGCTCTCTATCTATAAAAACCCCTGTATGAAACCAAGTCTTGGTATGCACGGGTGGAACAAACGAAGCCGCATCCAAATTGGTACTGTCGGATGTTGTGTCTCCAGGCTTAATTGTACCGATTTCTTCTGTATCCCATTGTTCCACCATGCCAAAGCCGCGAAATTCACGTTCTAAACCGTCAAAATAACCGTGGTGGTAGGCATAACGAGTCACGAAGCGATTGCCAGAGATGCGATCGTAAGTTTCCACCCATTCCACCACATGGACGGGGAAAGGTAACTTCGTAATCCAAGGTTTTTCTGCCAATTTATCTTGCAAATAAAACTTGGTAGAAGGCGCATACTGGACAACAGTTTCTGCACCCATATTATTGACTGTTTTAATTAACAAATGCGGCTTTTGTCCGCCCATCAAATCGATATACCGCATCACGCGAGGCGCACTTCCAGACAACGGTGAAGACCACACCAAACAAGCAGTTCCATTTCCTAACAAGTCAATTGTTGTCACCGAAACCATATTATCGATCGCCGGAAAACTCCTCAAAACTCGCTTTACCGACCACTCATTCCCCGACTGATTGAAATAAACCTGTACCCCTTCCCCACTCAAATAGAGAATATCCGTGGTTCCCGAACCATCAATATCGGCTAACACAATCCGGCGTTGATTAAAGATATCCAGCGCGTCGAACCAAGGCGAATTATCCATCGTTACCTTGGCACTAAATCGCCCGTATCCCAGATTCGCCCAATAACAGACTTCCCCATTCCGAATTCGCACAATATCCGTCAGCCCATCCCCCGACATATCTGACAGATAAATCGATTGGGTACTGTCAAAAAACACAATGCGCGGGCTTTTCTCTTCATCCCAAGATTGGTACACTCGTTCCGCCGCATCAAACCCATCTTCTGCTAGGGATGGATGCCAAACAAAACAATCATCTTCTGTAATTAGAATGTCGCTGTGCCCGTCGCCATTCAGGTCAATAAACTTCAAATTCGGGTTATCCCAATCCAAGTTGGGTAAAGATTTAAAAGCAACAAATGATTCCCAATCTTCGTCGTGGGTTCGTTCGTAAAAACCAGGCGTGGGACTGCGTAAAGTTACCAAGTCAAGTTGACCGTCGCCTGCCAAGTCGAGAAATTGTGCGCCATTGTTTAAACCAGTTGCAGGTTTACTAGCGACTAACTCAACAGGGGCAAAATATGCTTGAATATGCTTAGAAGCATCGCCATTAATTTCGACAGTTTCGACAGTATTAATCTGGCTAAGATTGCGCTTATAAAACCATCCATTCCCCTGTTCGGTCAAAATTCCCGATAAGCCTTCTCCATCCAAATCCACCCACTGGTATCGAGTCCCATCGAGTCCTTGAGGCAGATTTTCTAAGCTGGTGCGATCGACTTCACGCACCGCCTCGTCAATATTGGCTTCGCTGTAGGTAAATTCCAAAGGAGGCAAGGATTTCTGAATATACCCACCTGACTGATTTCGTTTATATCCTGTCTGTTTTACTGATAGTAATAATGAGTAAATAGGATGGCTAACATTAGTGAGATTTTGTTCTGAAGAATAGGAATAGGTAAAATCGGTCGATCGCACCAAACAATCCTGCCCTACATTAACCTCATCTGGGAAGTGATGGAACATCAACACCCGCCGACATAATCGATAAGTCCGAACTTCAAATCCAGAACGATAAGACGAAAACGGATCGTTACGAACAGTCTCAACAGTCCATTGCCCTAATTCATTGGGGATGGGATTGATTAGATCGTGTTCCCCATAGTCAAACACCACCTCAAACATCCAATCCGATCGCACAGCCAGATCTTCACCTGATTGATAAGGAATGCGATTCCCATATTTGATTCGCTTCAGGTAGCGATTGGTGGATCGACTCTCCGGAGTCCGATTCCGCTCATGTGCCTGTGCAGTATTAATCCCTACTGAATTGTCTTGATCTTCCGATTTATATTCATAGCGAATCGCATTGCCCTTATCATCATAACTTTCGCAAATTAGCCAGCTAAAAATACGGGTTTTATCGATCGGATCGGCAATCCGACTTTCGGCTGTTTTGCCATACAATGTGGTAATATTGTCTTTGGAGATCGATCGCCAGTGCGTTTCTCCTAAATCTAATTTTGTCCACCGTTCAATTCGAGCAAATAACCCTTCAATTCGGGGACGATATTTGCGAATTCGGTAGCCATTTTGCAGCGTTTCATCTACTGTGCCATCTTTGAGTACAGGAACCAAATCTTCTGCACCAGAAAGAATGAAAATATCGGACTCTTCTAAATCCCAATAGCGCGGTAAACCTTTATCTGTCTTGCGCGTAATCGAGGGAAGCGATAGATTCCAACCCAAACCAAATATCCCATTTCCCGCACCCGAATCGTAGGATAGAGACAACTGCGGCCCAAATCCCGATCGAGTTGGACTGGTGGCAATGGGTACACTGATGGAACCCGTGCCAGTCACCGGGTTAGTCGCAAATTTCTCACCCATCCCTTTAATCGCTCCTCCCCCTTTGGGTAGAGATACAGTCGGAGGTGGTGAGACGTAACTTTTATCTGAATCTGTGGCTTGCTTATCGCTTTTTTTGTTTGAGTTAGCGAACATAGGCTTACCCTATACCCCGTATCGGAGCTGCGTTTAGTCAATGAACTTTGGGCTTACAACTGGATGAATGGCGATCGCTACACCCGATATAAGTCGCCTTCCATCAAACTGCCTTACTTCTTATGCAGACACCCTTGTCTCTACTCCATTAGTTTTGAGGAATTCTTAATCAACCGCGTCAAGCTCTAATTTTCTGAGAAGTCTGGTATACACGACAGTATTCTTGCTGGTACTTTTTGCAGAATGTGTTCTGAATTATAAGACAAAGTTACAACTGATCCGATGTTGTTTCATAAAAATTTACACTCCTTGCGATGATCGCAAGAAAGCCACTAACCAAACAATTCCTGTAGCGGAATGGAAAATCGCGATCGATCCTGCCCACTAGCCGATCGAGCATAAGTTGCTTGATTGCGAATCGCTAAAATCTGATCCTCATCGCGAAGCATCGATGGCGTAAACTGATAGCGCTGATGTCGCAAGTCCTGCAAAGTCACCTTCAATTCATCGGGCTGTTTCCCTTGTATTCGATCGCGATAGTATATCTCCTCAGCACATTTTCTCACAGCATTGCCGACTTCTGCTGGCGTACAAAGCCTATAATCCCTCAACAAAATCCGCCACTCATCATCCGTCCAAGGCGACTCAGAAGCATTACGAAACTCAGGAAAATATTTTTTGAGATGAAGATTGAAAATCTCATACAGCGCCCCTTCGTGAGGCAAATCCACAAAGAAAATATCATCAAAGCGACGAATTAATTCCGGTGGTAACATCCCCAAACGGTTAACTGTCGCTACGATATAAATTGGGTATTGATGCTCTTGCATCCACGTTAAAAGCTTCCCCGATAAACGCCTAGAAACACTGCCATCGGCATTAGAATTCCATCCTGCAAAGCCTTTATCAAAATCATCCCAATACAGAATTGTAGGACTTAAAGCCTGAGTCAATTCCAGCAGTTCGCGCAAAGCTAAATCTGGTTTGGAAGAACCGACAATCGAACCCCAATCAGCCGCCAACAGTGGCACTCCCATCTTCTTAGCCGCAAGTTTAGCACTCAGACTTTTGCCCGTACCTGGTGGCCCCCAAAGAAT
Organism: Microcoleus occultus BM001215366; assembly: GCA_036700145.1. GTDB lineage: Bacteria > Cyanobacteriota > Cyanobacteriia > Cyanobacteriales > Microcoleaceae > Microcoleus. The sequence goes on along the minus strand of JAUBOH010000001.1, from coordinate 38,621 downwards.
CATTCCCTTCGGAAATTTGAGTCCGTATTTCTCTGCTTCTGGACTCAACAACGAAGCCACCTTTGACAGCGACTCGTCTAGCAAGTCTAAACCACCTGCATCCGGCACATCTGCCTCAGCAATAAACTCTAGGCCTCGCCCCCGCAGCTTGTTAACCTTGTGGTCGAGCACCAACCGCGCCATTTCCTCTACAGTCGAAGCAAAAGCTAGCGATCGCTCCAAAATCAACTCGATCTCACCTTGTGGCAACCCCTGGCAAGCTCGAACCAAAGCAGCTTGCAATACCTCGTTACTTTTGTCACCAAGCCCAGGATGGCGATCGCAAAACAACTCCACCACCTTTTGCGCTGCAACTCGGGACGGTAATGGAGTCGTCAGTACGGGAATCAAAGGCTGCAAGTTCACCGGCAGTTGTATGTAGTTTTCCAGCATCACCCAAAACTGAGGAGCCGCAGACCAAGATGAGTGATAGTAAGCATTTGCCAATTGAAACCCCAGACGCGAACTCACCTGACCGGATTCGTCAAAATCTAACACTCCCTCAAGAATGTAAATTCCCTCTCTCTTACTCTCTAATAGAAACTCAAGCACGTCAGAATCTGGGCGCAAGTCACTATTTTGTAATATACACTCACCCTCTCCACTCACAATTTCCTGTAAGCAACTGTACCCTGAGTTCCAAAAGAAAACAGGCAAATGCAGCTCCTGCCCCCAATTGTGGAACTGTGCTAACACTCTGATTCGGTCAGGCGTGTAATACTCCAGCCCGACAATCTTAATGCCTCTTTGGGCCAAAGCGAGCCAGTCATTAATGGTACGCATAAATTCCACCGTAAGAAATATTCAAAGGTACTTTTCTCATTGATAGGCTACGGTCGAGCGTTGCCATCAGCCAATAGTTCTACAGCAGCCAAACCTCCTCTTAATTCTTAGGAATTATTTACCTAATTTCCTCAATATACATAATTATGTATTTCTGCTACTCAAAAAAAGATACACCGAAATATTACAGAAATTTATTTCAAATGAAAAATATTTATTATTAATGATAATAAAAAAAACTAATTATAAATTTGATGAAATTTGAGAGCGCCTAACGGCGCTGTTAGCCGTGAAGTAATTTAATTAAATCAAACTTTATGGCTACAACAACAGCTAAAAACCATAACTCTCGCCCATCCAATGGAGCGGTGACTTTGAATGGCAAAAGCAATGGTGCTGCTAAGTCAAAGAGCCCAGCGACAGCTACCCAATCGCAGGTCAGTCGCCGTTCGACACTCACTGTAGAAGAGCAAGCAGACGCACTTCTAGACCGCGTGCGAACTACCATCCTGAAAAAATTTGGAGTCAAAATTCAACTGCGCGAAAAACGCCTCCAAACTAAGGTAGGTCACGCTACCAAAGAAAAACTTGGTTTGGATATTGCTGCTCAGTTGAAAAAACGTGGCAAAACGATGAACTGGCAGCGTTGGAATAATGAAGTGTTTCCAGCTTTATTCGGTCAACCTGATGCACTGCGCCACGATATTGAAGTCATTGCTCTTGTGATGGCCAAACTGTACGACGTTTTCGAGGTTGACGCGCAAGAAGCAATTAAAGGTCTTGTCAAATTCAATCAAGAATCGCTTGCTAAACGCAATAGCTATAACAAGCAGGATGAATCCGATGATGAAGATGATGATGACTTAGAAGATGAACTTGATGCTGATGAAGATGAGGAAACAGATGAATCCGAAGAAGACTTGGACGAAGACAGCGAAGATGATTTCGATACCGAGGAAGAAGATGATGCTGATGAAGATGAGGACGAAGACGAAGATTTAGAATAATCTTTCACCCTCGCTCAAATTTTACAGCTTCCTTCACCGTCGCTCTTGTTGAATATGTAAAACTCTGCTCTACCTAAAAACGGTAGAGTAGAGTTTTTTATTTTATTCATATTATGAGTATTTTAATCAAATTTTAGCTTTCAGGGAAATATTTAAAGTATTAATTACTTTCAAGTTAATTAACCTTAAACACACTTATTAATGTTTTATTTGAAAGTTAAGACCAACAATTAAACTTAAAGAGGCAGCGATTGCTGCTGTGTAGATGAACAAACTTGAATTCAGGAAGATTGAGAAATGAGAGTCACTGAAAAAGTTCAAAAGACTAATGCAACCAATACCGCTAAAGCTCATAATACTCAGATAAAAGCGCTCGACAAGTGCATTAGTTACAACGATAAACTTCGCCTAATGGTACTAGAAGTTTTGAGAGAAGAATCAGGTCGAGAACTGGCAAGCGTTGCTCGCTTTAACGGCGGCCAATTTGATTGGGAGACACATAATGCCCAATTTCGCGCTGACTACAGCGAGACACCTTTAAAGGAATTGATGCGTGCTGGTCGCATCCTATACGGATTGACCGATATGGATGCAATCCGCGATCGCCGCGCCAAGCATCGGGGCATTCGCAATCAACGGCTCGCCCGTCAGAGCAGCGGAGTCGCTTCAAGCTCGCAAAGTGTGCATGAAGAAGTGGATGTTGCTGACGACGACATTGATGATTTGGATTGAGTCGCTTGAGCAACTAAGAATATCAAAAATTGCCTGTTAAGGGCAACTTCCCTACTCCTCATTTTAGGAGTGGGGAAGCTTATTGCCACCCACCCACCCTTGAATTGAGAGCTATTTTATTTTGTTAGAACTATATTTGACCTGGACGTGAATTTTAGGGGGCTAAAAAAGGAGGAAAAAAGAGGAGAAAACAGCACAGTTATTACTCATTACACCTCGTAATTCCTACTTTTTAGGTCACAATCAGTATAAATACTTATCGTTTTTCGTAAAGAATTGTTGCTTTTGACGCGATTTTTTGTAATTTAGACCCTTCTAAATCCTCCTCAATCCTCGTAGTTAGTACGGTAGTCGCATAGCAAGCCATGTCAAATAGACGTAAGAGGGGGTAAAATTGAGCACTCTTTGCAAATTAGGGGTTTTTGCTAGACTGCGATGAGAACTGTTGGAAGTTGAAGTTAGCAATCGCACATACTGGGCAGCCAAGGTCAGAAAGTTTGATAGGGCAGTTTGGACAATGAAAAGGCTCAGTCAACTTTAAAGTCTAATCATTTAGGCATTATGCCGAATAATTTGTTTATCATAGAAAAGACGCTTTGGTTATAGATATAACTTCACTCTTGCATGATTGCCCCTAGTGAGTTTCAGCCCTACTTACAATCGGTTCTAGATACTTCACGGGAGGACACCAAGCGTGAGGTAAGCGATCGCTATATTCCAACGCTAGCAGAGTTACCCTTGCGGGTACAAACCGCTATATCATCTGAGCCAGACTCACAGGAACAACAAGAGGAGAGGCCAGAGCCGATCGCAGTGCTAGAGGGATTGCGAAAGTATGCCACAGATCATGTGCTGTTAGTGGGTAAACCTGGTTCGGGGAAATCGACTTCGCTGCGGCGGTTGTTGTGGGAAGAAGCAAGGCATTGTTTAGAGGCGATCGAGCAGAGTAAGACCGAGATTCCCCCAATACCTATACTGATTGAACTGCGCGGTCTTAAAGGTTCAGTGTTAGCAGCAATTCAAGAAAAGCTGGGGTGGTGGCTTGATCTTGATGAGAAACCCTTGAAAGCTCTCCTCCGTGATAGACGGTTATTGGTACTCCTAGACGGATTGAATGAATTACCTAACCAACAAGCTTGGCAAGAAATAGAGAAGTTTAGAGAGGTATGTGTTGATTTAAGAGTTCCTTTAATCATTACAACACGAGAATTAGGTTCAGGATTGCTTCAAGGAAATGCCAAGAAGCTCGAAATGTTACCGCTAACTGAGCCTCAGATGCAGGAGTTTGTCTACAAGCAGTTGCCGGAAACGGGTGGGGAACTGTGGCGGCAAATTCAAGGGAAGCTTCGGGAGTTGGCAGAAACGCCATTGCTACTGAAGATGTTATGTGATGTTTTTAAACAGAATAAAAAGATTCCTCAAAGCCGAGGCGATTTGTTCCGCAAAGAATTTGCGCGACGGTATGAGGAATTTAAACCTGAACGACTTCGGAACGTTTCGGAGGACTCGCGTCGCTTTGCGTTCGATCTATTGACCTACCTCGCCTTTAGGATGGTTCAAGGGGAGCCGCATATCGATTCCTCCAAACCTAGTACCTCCTGGATTGCTATTCCTAAAACTGAGGCAGAAAAAATACTAGCCACGTTTTTGGCAGGCGATCGCACACCAACTTTGGAGGATACGACAAAAGCAAAAGAGTGGTTAGAGGATTTAGTGGAATGGCATTTACTCCAAGTAGCTAGTGACCCAACCCAAATAGAGTTTCACCATCAACTGTTTCAGGAATATTATGCGGCGGAGCGGCTAGCGCCACAGTTGGCGGAGTTGAGTGATGAGGAATTGCAATATTACTACTTAAATTATCTAAAGTGGACGGAACCGCTAGCAATGGCGATGTCGTTTGTGAAGTCTGAGCCGTTAGCAGTGCGAATGGTGAAACTGGCACTGGAGGTAGATTTGTATTTGGGAGCAAGGTTAGCGGGATCGGTGAAACTAGACAGGCAGCAGACAACTATAAATTTAGTAATTTCTGAGTGCGACCAAAAAAAGCTGCCGCAATTAATCAAGGTGATCTGCTTACAAAAATCGCGTTCTGTAGCCACTACTCAGAGCTTAATTAAGGCGCTGAATGAACCAGGTGCAGACATTCAAGCAAAAGCTTTGCAAGGTTTAAAAGAAATTGCTAATGAGAAAATTCTGCGATATTTGCTGCAAGCAATCCAGAATCCAAATGGAAAAAAATATCCATTAATTATTGATATTATAGATTTATTAGTTTTACTTGATAAAAAAAAAGAGACACTTCCCAAACTACGAGAATTGCTAAAAAGCGAGTATCCGGGGCTTCGGGAAATAGCTGTTTGGGCTTTAGCGAGATTCAACACTAAAGAGTGTATTTCAGACTTAATTAATGCTTTGGCTGACGATACAACCCTTCGCGTTCGTCGGGCTATTATCAGTGCTTTAGGGGAGATTGGATATCAAGAAATAATTCCCGATCTAATCCATATAATAGAGTGTCAGCAGGAAGAGGAAGATAACCAAATAATGCTTGCAACAGCAGCTTGTGCCTTAGCAAAACTCGATGCTAAACAGGCTTTATCACATCATCATGCTTTGGTTCGTAGAGCAGGAATTTCTCTGCTTGAAAAACAAGACCTAGAAGTTGCACTTGAGAAATACAGCTAACGAAAATTTTTTGCCAACATTATTAGATGCCCTCAATGATACCGAAGTATCTATCCGCCGCCATGCAGCTTTTGGTATCAGAGATATCGGTAGGTGCTTGGACTTAGATTATCTCTGGCAACAGCAATTTCAGAATCCTTTAGAAGCTATTGACATTGCGATCGGTGCCATCCAATCACGTTGCGGATTCTACAACTATGAAATTGCACAATCTTTTCTACTAATAGAAAATTTAAATTGTGAAACAAATATACGTGCTGCTAGAGAACAATCAGTCTTGATTATGAATCCTGAATTATTTTTGGAACAGAGAGATGTTGTGCCTTTAACTTTGGCGCTAAACCAATTGGCTCTTAAGGTTAACGTTGCTAGTGATCGCCAGGAGTTTCTGGAGATTGCGGGAGTCGATAATGCTCTGTTAAGCAACCTGAAATTTGATACACAGCCCAATAGATTTGCTCAAGCATTAGTCGCAGCGTTTAAAAGTTATCGCATCTCTAATCAATGCTTGGATTATCACCCGATGGTGAGTCTACTCAAGTACCTATGCGATCTGGCTCCAATCTATGGACTGGCAGATCAAGATATAGCCTTATTCACCCAATTAGCTGAGCAGGGACAGGAAAACCTCAAGGCTTTAGCGGCTCGCAGTGCAGTTGGCAGAATTGAGTCACCCAAAGGACAAGGAATTGGTACTGGTGTCCTAATTGGAAAGAGTCTGCTACTCACCTGTGACCACATTTTTAGCAAAAGTCAGGCGAAAGAAGCTTGGGTGCGTTTTAACTACACATCTGGGAGCTACTCCTTAGACTCAGATGTCTTTGAACTCGATCTAGATACAGCGACACGCTATAATCAACTCGATTACGCTTTGGTCACAGTTAAAGGTGAGCCGAAACAACGGACTGCTAACCTAGTCAATGCCATATTAGATAGTAATCAGGAAATTCGCCTGATTCACCATCCACAGGGACAATATGTTGTAATTTCTGGCTTGGGTCAGATTGTGCAAGTGGGAGATGATTACATCGACCACAACATTAGTACCGATGAGGGTTCATCTGGTGCGCCAATTTTTAATATGGATTGGCAATTAGTGGCTATTCATCGGGGAAACCTGGGTATCGGCCGTGCTGGGCGATCGCTTGAGCCAGGAACCACGTCTGGTGTTCCGCTTCGTGCCTTCTGGAAAAACATTCCAACTCAACTATCTTGATATTGGCAAGGAACTAAATTAATGAGTTTTTGGCAGAATTTCTCAGAAACGTTCAGGCGAGAATCCCCGAAATATCAAGCCCTTTTCCTACCGGAATATCGGATTGATGTAGATAACGATGCCACACCGATTAACGCGGGGGAAGCCTACTGTCGTCTGTGGTTGGTAGAGATGCGCTTAGCCAGAGATGTGGATTGGTTTAGAGAACGCTATCCAGTGGTTCACGCGGCGATTCGCTTCAATCATGGTGGTAAATCTGTTACGATTCCCTATCTGGCTGAGCCAGGACATCTACAAGAACTGTCGAAAGATAATCTGAATAAGGTAATTCAATGTAACTATCCACTGACACCTCTATTTCCCTTTAATGATGGCTTAGTGGAATTGCAAGCTGGGTTGTTCAGTATGGTGAATAGTGACCCCATCGGCAAATTTATCAAAACTATGGGGCGGTTTTCAGAGTTATTGCCAGTGCCAGAACTCTCGACTGTGTTGAAGTTAGCAGAACCTGTGTATCGGGGGATTGAAGATTTAATTGGTGCTGGAGAGGGTCAGTTAGAGTTGGGGTATCAACAAACCTTTGCTGCTGCTGGTGGTGGGGGGGACAATGACCTCAAGCCAGGTTACTTCGTCGCTATTTTGGCTGAGGAAAACCAGATTAATGCAGATACTCTATGTGTTGTAAATGACAGCCTAAAGGTGGGGTATCCTGGAAAAACCAAAGTGTTTATACGTGATGGTAAACCTCTTGAGGGCTATAGCTATATGCTATTCCGTATTGAAAAGCGTGTAGCTCAAGATTGGGAATCATTGACCCAAATTAAGGAATTGGTTTACCAAGCTCAGGATGCTGTGTTTAACGATGAATATGACAAGGTGAAAGCCTTTCTTTTGCCTGCTATCGAGGCAACAATTTTTCGCAGCCCCGATCTGATAAAGGCTGACCGCCGAAACATGGTTTTGAAAATTCACGCTCATCTGGGTGAGATTGGTTTGCAAGGCGTAACAGTGCAAAAGCGATCGCTCTATTCCATCATGCAGCGACCTTTACCAGCAGTGGATGTCGAGACAGAGGCGGAATTGGTAGCTTTAGAAGAGTTTTTTGGACATTAGGGTGCAGGGAATTCTAAAACTATTGATTTTGGACTTACGCAACTGGCACATGGTGTGAGAGCGTGAGCCCGCCCTGACGACCTGCGGTTCCCCTGAGCTTTGCCAAAGGGCTCAGGGGAACCGCAGTTGAAGCAACGAAGGATTTGCGCTATCAAGCGACAAAGGGCGATCGCCATCACACCTCACCTTCAACCGAAAGCGTGAACCCACAAGTTTACAACCGAATCTAAACCTTGATATGCTTGAGCCGATTCGTAGTGCGATTATCTACTCACATATAACATCACATTCGCGCTCGCCGAGCGTAAAATTTACCAAACGGTAACATCTCTTTGTGCTGAAAAATCTCCGCCACTTGGCGTTAGACGAGGCTCTAACAGATTAAACGAATCGATTGTCGTCCGTTGCCACACTCGAAGGACTAACAACAGTAGCTCGGATCTGGATTTTCTACTTAGTTTGGCAAAAACTATTTATTCTGAATAAATTAACTGGAGGGAATTTTCCTTGTTGCAAGAACAGACTCATAACGTACTAGATAGTGATTCCTCTGATCCTAATACATCAACTGAACAGCGGCTACGCATTCCAAAATCTATCCTGACAGCTAATGAAAAAGAGTTTGATGATGAGCTTCAAGTTACTTTCGGGAGTTTACCTAAAAATATTCACGGTCATGTCTTTATTGTAGGAGCTCTACCCCAACCCCAAGAACCTGGCAGCCAAATTTATAATGGTGATGGCATGATTTATCGAATTGACTTTGCTAATACTAACGATGTTATCACAGCAAAGTTAAAGTCACGCATAGCTAAAACTCCCTGCTACTATGCTGATAAAGCAACTAAAACAGAAAAGTACCAAAAGTACCAGTTCCGGAGTTATGGTCTTGCTCGTGTAGGGCGATTAGGGTCTCGCAATCAACTAAACACGGGATTTTTGCCAATGAATGGTCGTCTTTTAGTCACCTTTGATGCTGGGCGTCCCTACGAAATCGATCCAGAAAAAATTGAACTTATACAACCTGTAGGCTCTACAAGCGAATGGATTGGAGCCTTTTCCTCCCTGCAACGGAACAACTCTATATTTTTGACATATTTTACTCCAGCACACCCGGCTTATGATTTTGAAAACGAAGCCGTATTCACTGTCAACTATTCTACAGGATTTTCTAGAATGCTTCCTCAATGGCTTCGTCAGATAATCAAGCCATCATTCAAAAAAGATTTTTTGGAAGGCTTTACTGACTTAGCTCGCTATCGCTTGAATACTGGTAAACATGAACTGGAGCGGTGGCGGCTATTCTTCGAGAATGGTGACCCTGTAATCATTGAACAATCTCTTCATCAAATTGCCATTACACGGAATTACATAGTTCTAGCAGATATTGCTTTTCCACTGGAGATATCACAAGTTGTATTTAACATTGTATTAAGATTGGTTAGATTAGAAAACCTTAAGTATTTTTCCAAAGAGTTTAAACGCTGGATTTATTCAATTTTTATGCGATTGAGAAAGCAGCAGCCATTTACTAATTTATATATTGTAAGACGTAAGGATTTAGAAGGAGATTCTAGCACAGATGGTGAACCAAGACTCCCAGTAAACCAAGTCAAAAAACTGCGCGCAAAAAAAGTAGTAATCCCTCGTGAGGTATCTCATTTTATAGCAGACTATGACAATAAAGATGAGCATATTACAATACATTTGGCACACAACAATGCCTGGGACGTGACCGAATGGATACGCGAAGATGATGAGCCTGCTCCTAACAATTCTGAACGAGAATTCCGACGCGATCTAGCAGGTCTAGTAGTAGGACCGATGGATGTTGGCTTTTTAGGACGTTATGTAATTGACGGGAAGTCTGGAGCATTACTGAAATCAAGAATAGTGAGCGATCCCGATTTAACTTGGTCTATCTCGCTCTATACATACCGGGCTCTTGAATCTCTGGGGAAAATCAAAAATATTTATTGGCTATCTTGGGGATTCTCTATGGAAATTGTACCCAAGCGTATCTTTGAAGCATATCAAAATTATGAGTATCGAGGTTTACCTCTAGAAAACTTTAATACTCCGGGTAAATACTATGACAAACCAGTACAATTATTGCGCTTAAATACTGAGTCAATGGAGATTGAAGATCGCTACCCCTTTGAGCCAGGGTATTTCGCTTCTTCACCTCAGTTTGTTCCCTGTCTTGAAGGTAATTCAGAAAATGTGGAGGGTTCGACTGATGGATATATTGTATGTACAGTTCTCTCGGATAACTTTAATCCATTAAATTCTACAGGTGAGACTGATGAGATCTGGATTTTTGATGCTCGAGACTTAAAAAAAGGAGCAATCTGTAAGCTAGGTCACAAGGAACTCAATCTAAAATTGACAATTCACTCAACCTGGTTATCAAACTTGAAGTCTCCAGACAATCCTGAATCGGTTGAGAATTTACGTTACCAATCTGTTCGCGATGATTACCATGAGTTTGTCAAAAAGAACTTCCCCCAACTTATAGATTTTTTCGAGCAAGAAGTATATAAAAAGTACGCCTCTCAAGAATCTGTATCACCTAGCGAATAAAAATGTTCTCGTATAGAGTCATGAATGAACCGATAGCGACCTCCAACTCGTTGTAGGAATAGTCGATCGTTAGCATAGTTGAGAAACCGCGAATAGTTCCAGGGAATATCACCATTTAACCAAAGAACGAGACGCAGAGTCAAATGTTGAAGACAGGCAAGACCGCCACCAATCAACCAACCACTACATCCACCGGTTAATATACCAAACAAAGCCCAAAACACCCGGCTATAATCGGCTAAGGCCAAAGAATTACCACTAAACCAGCCAATTAATCCACCAATTAAACCCAAAAATAGTCCTGTAAATACAGCATTTAAAGCTGATTTTTGTATGCCTTGGTTGGATCCTTTTTTCACATCTATTTCGGGATCTGTTAGTCCATCATATAAAACATGACACAGTCCACTACTAAACAAAGCAATAAAGCCCAAAACTATCCCAGTCTTCAAATCCTTAATAAGATATCCGGAAATAAGACCACAAGTTAGACCATAAGCTAATCCATAAATTGTTCCTTGTTTTAGACTATTTTTTAGATTTAGCCATGAAAGTTTTAAGGTTTCAACTAGGTTAATTCTTTGATAAAAACTAATTTGTAAACTCATGCTTACCCAAAAGATTAAACTCATTGCCGTACTAGATATCGGGATAAAAACGAGTAGGGCAATTAATCCACTTAGGAGAATAGCCAATAAACGATATTCCCATTTTTGCCAGTAACTCAGATAGGATACATTCATTTTATCAATCAAAAAGTCTGTTTTAGCTTCTTCTTTTAGTCTTTTAGCTAACCAAGCAAGCCAGCGCAATGTTTGTGTTAGGCTAGGTTCGCTGTTGTTGGTATACCATCGGTTGGTAATGTCCCGATTCTGCATTCGTCGGATGTAGGCATTAAATAAATATTGCTGACGTTCTCTATCTGAATTTAGCTCTCGCCACTGAGTAATTGATATTTCCTTATATGCCAAAGTTGTGAGACTCAATAGCAATGGAAATTTGAACAATTTCCAAATCTCAGAGTCAGCCTCAAGGCTTTGTTGCAGTTCTTTCAGTCCTAGCTTCCGCAAATATTCTTGAATTTGTTGCTCATTGAGGGGTTGCAAACAGATTGCCCCATTCAACAGGAGCTTAGTCCTGCTTAGTTTGTACTCCTCTATCCGACTGCACACAATTAGAGATTCCGGGCGAGTGTCTCCCTGAAGGAATTGGTTGATAGCTCGAATACAAACCTCTTGGCGACTTGACTCTAGTTCATCCAAGCCATCCAGCAGTGGCAGTAGCTGGCGCTTTTCCAACCAATCTCTGCCAATATCAGCACGAACACCATAGTGAGAGTTGAGTTCAGCGACCAGCCATTCACCAATCAACTGCTTGTTGTTCTTCCAGGTTGACAGAGTAAATAGGACTGGGATGGGTTGACTGGCTTCATTCTCAGCACGAGTGATAAGTTCTTTTGCTAGTTCTAGCAGCGTTGTCGTTTTGCCAGATCCAGGCTCACCCAAAATCAGCAGCTTGCCAGCAATTTCTTCGGTGTCAAATACTTTGAGAATGCTAGTTTCTTCTGGCAATAGAGAAGGCGGTTTCTCTCCAATTTTTATTTCTGCCTGCCAAGGGGGCTTGACCTGGATAGGCTGTTCTTCTTTTCCCAAATTTATTAGTACCGCGTTGTGCAGTGAGTCCTTAAGCCGAATCTTAACTTCGGTCTTGACTGCATCTATCAGCCACCTCTGCGCTTCTGGTCTAGCTGCGTTTGTTTCAGGAACTGACTGCCGATTAACTAACAGATCCTTCCACGTCTGAATGAGCCAGTTATCATACTTCTGACTCTGATTAGAATCGGGTTTTTGCTGCTCCCACTTATAAACAACATCTTTGATAAAATCTTTATCTTCGGAAGTCAAACTTGGGTCAATTTGGCTAAGATATTCCAAAAAAACAATCAAGCCTAATCTCTGTGAAGTTCCAACTGGAATGTAGACTTCTGAAAGTTTCTGACACAGAACAACAACGAACTGCAATGTAGGTTTCTCCAAGGGGAGCAGGCTAAGAAAGTTGCCTAAACCACAATTAATTAGCAAAGCACTGCGGAAATCTACATCAGCAGTTTTTAGGAGAGTTTTAGTAGTTAAAATTTCTTGGAGCTGAATAATTTCATTTTGAATTAGAAACTGCATTTTTAGCCATTAGTAGTTTTTGAAAAACCTATTTTTTAAACCTATTTTTCAGTTCATCACAAGGATATAGATAGGTTACTCTACTTTCACTATGCCAGACAAACTCCTTACCTGTCAAAACTATTGCTAAGCACATTGCCAAGATTGTGCTTAACCTGTAGAAAGCGATTTTTTTTTGGGGACAGATCGATCTCAATATCTTTGGTCTTAAATCTCTATTCTCGCGCTTGACTGATTAGATCATAATTTTATATGTGACGTGTCAGCGCTGAAAACCACTTGCACTATCTGGTTCCGATCGCTCGCAATCCCTATTCCTCGCCTCTATCCGATCTAGCTGCTCTGCCACAACTGCCCAAAAGTCAATATCTTCAGGGGAAATCCCCTGAGCTAAAACCAATTTTTCTCCGCGAACTTTGATTAACTCCCCTCGGACAGAAACAGTCAGAGAAGACACCGAAACCCCTTCAGACTCTCCCACGATCAGATCGTACAAATCTCCTACCCGAACGCGGGTGTACTCATCAGTTTCTTCCACGCGATCGGGAGCACGATCAAGTAAATACTCAAAAGCTCTTTGAGCCGTTGGCAGAATAGACTCAGCCATTTTTACCTGCTGAATATCCATTGTGGCTGCTGGCGGTACTGAATCAGCATTCAAATCGCCGACTTGCGGCTTCGGAATTATCGGCTCTAGCCATTTAGAGAACATGGCCAAATCCTCAGAGTTTTCTTTAACAGTTGCATTCAACACCTCTGCATCGCCATAAGATAAAGCGCTTTGCACTTCACCCTCTAAAGTAATCCGCAGCACAATGTGGCTGTCTCGATCTGAAATCACCCTAATTGCTTCACCTGACTCTAAAAATGCTGTCCAATCTTCTATAACCTTGCATTTCCCCAGCTTCAACTGTTGATAGCCATCTAATAAAGCCCTAGATAGCAAATTCTCTAGCTCTAAGCGCTCTTCTTCTTCCAGCTTTACTACCTCTTCTGTAAACTGTTCTCGGGTTCCCTTTTCACTTTCATTCTGGTCTTTCAAAATAGCCAAATTGCTTAAACCCAGAGGTACGATTAGTTCGCTAGAATCAGAGCGATCGCTCTTTAAATCTTGCTCCTGTATTTCAGCTAAAGCCCCCGCTTCTGTGGAGAGCAAATCAGCTTCATCGCCCTCTGCTTCACTACCCAGCGTCCCAACTTGATTGTCACCATCTGCTTGCGAAAGCCAAACCAGCAAATTTTGTTTTGGTTGCCCATCTTGCCTCTTTGAAGAGGATAATCCTTTAAGCTCAAGAACTCGGCGCTCCCAATCTTTGTTTAATTCGATGAAATTGGCTGCATTAGTTTTTACCAGACTGATTTGAGCATAGGCATATTTCTCACCTGCCAAGGAGAGGGCAAAATCAATAGCAGCGAGGCAGCCGTGATAGAAATCTTGAGTCTCGCCGATGCAGATGCAATCTTTTATAACAAGTTCGCAATCGGTTTCTCTTCCAATTTGTCGGAGTTGAGAAATGGAGCTAGCAGGCAACCTACAAATGGATAGCTTACAGTCGCCTCCTGCTGAACTCAAACTTAGAGGTTGGTGGGGTAAGTCATCTTCTCCATCATTGATAAAAGTTGCTATTTTAGCTTCTAAGAGGCTAAGTGTTTGTATTCCGCTTTCTTCGTCTATTAATTTAACTGCCCGATCCAATCCCGCAAGCAATCCCTGGTAAAAATCTTGAGTTTCTCCAGCTATTGCTGGGTCAGTTGCTATCTTCTCAAAAAAAGCTAACCCTATTTGTTTTAGCCTCAAGATATACTCAGGAGAAAATCTCTGCATCGTGCCTAAAAACATAAGCGTGCCGCTATCTAAAAGTGCGTTGATCTTTTAGCAATCAACCTATCATGCGCTCTTGTCGCTCTCGGTACGTCTTGAGTTGTAACTAACTTTAGTTCTCAAGGCATAGAACATTGAACCAGTAATTGTTTTATCAAAAAGTATTGTTCCGAAAAAAGCCGTCGAACAAACGCTTTTTGCCTATTGCTATAACTAGCTGGAATTACAAGAAACAACAGCCGCTCGGACGATAGTTTCTGCATCTGAATTGCGTTTGAATAGTCCGCAAGATTAATTGTGCCGATGACTTTTGAGGTGGGAAATTAGGAGGGACGGCGGATTGAGTTTACAGCCTTTAGCTTTTAGCTTAAAGCAATAACTTTTACTGTTAATAGGAGAACGGCGTTCCCATGTATTTTGACCATCAACACAGCTCTCAACAGCCTGCACCCGTCGCCGATCCGCTGCGGCACAGCAGGAGGCACATACTAGCATCCGTCCTATTGCTACTGGACAGCGATCGCGCTTTTGCCGACTGGTCTCTCCCCCAACTGCCCCACTTATCAGGGTTTACCTACAAAGGCAATCGCTTTTTGGTAGCAACTCACAAAGAGGCTGAGCAGATAGTTTGGGGGTGGATCGAGGATAATTTATGGGCAGTAACCAATACTGATGAAGATATTGACTTGCTGCTCCAGCACTTGCAAATTTCCCCATCTCTAGTTGAAGCATTTAATGGACAAGCTGCTATCAATCACCTTCGGACAGTTCATCCTAGAAAATTCTGCAAGCTTCTGTCTCCTGCCATAACCAATCCCACCCAGTTCGTGCAAGCTCTGTTTGAGAACCGCAGCAGACCGGGACTGGTTAAACGCGCCATTTGTGAGTCAGCTCAGTTCTCGCCTTTGGCTTGGACAGAAGTAGAACGGGCTGGATATCTCATTTACTGCATTGTTAATCAACCAGAGGTACTTCCTGGCTCGCTCAAACTAACAATCAACTATCCTTATCCCTACAAGTCAATGAAAGAGCGAGCTTAGAAGTATTTAGCGTCACCTGCCAACATTTATACCCGACCGCATTGCCGTTGTCTTTTACAGCAACGGCATGGTCACTGTTGCCAATTGCCTTTCCGAGTGGGAAAAAATAAAAAAATTTCTAATGCGCCTTCAGAGAGATCACTTTTATATGAGAGTATAACTATAGTTTTTCTACAAAACGGTCTGGGGATAGTGACGGTTCATGCCTAAAGCGCAGACATTCCCAAACTTCAACAAGAGTGCAAATATGCTTACAGTTTTAACCGCCGCCTCCTTTTGCACGCAGGATTGGAACTATGGTGGCACGCTACAGGAGGGCAAGTCATGACAAAGATAATCTCGCTGTTCAACCAAGCCGGTGGTGTGGGGAAAACCACGATCGCGCTCAATCTCGGCTACCACCTCTCCTTACGAGGCCGCAAGGTTCTTCTCATCGATATCGATCCTCAAGGTTCTCTGACGCTCTTCATGGGGGTTGACTCTCAGAATTTGGATAAAACTGTGTTTGATGCCATTGTCAATGAGGAGCCTATGCCCATCCACACGGGCATTCACGGTATGGATTTGGCTCCTACCAACATCAACCTCAGCGCGGCTGAAATTCAACTGGTTAACATGGATTTTCGGGAAGTTCGCCTCAAGGATGCGATCGCCCCCATTCAAGACAACTACGACTTCATTCTCATAGATTGCCCTCCCAGTTTAGGGCTGCTCAGCTACATCAGCCTGGTAGCCGCTACTCACGTCTTAGTCCCCGTTGAGACTCACTACAAAGCTTTTGAGGGAACCAACCTCCTGTTGCAAACAGTAGGCAGAATTAGAAAGAAAGGAAACCGCTCTTTGCAGATAGCTGGTTTTGTTCCCTCCCGCTATGCTGCTACCAACTCTCAGGACAAGCGGACTCTCAAGGCTATGAGCGAGCAGTTTACGACCTTCGGCCCCGTTTACGCCCCCATCCCGCGAATAACTGCTTTCGCGGATGCTTCCGAGAAACAAGTCCCGCTTGCTGTTTACGAACCTAAAAATCCCGTCGTCAAAATATTAGACCAGCTAGCTGCCAAGATGGAGAAACTCAATGTCAAGTAAGAATGACCAGCCCTATAAAGGTAAGGCAAATTTGAGCGTTTTGTTTGGAGATGATGAAGTAGCAGAACCAACGGCAGAAAAACTGCTCTCGATTGAGTCGATCAAGCTTCCATCCTCTCAACCTCGCCGATACTTCGACTCCCAAGCAATGCAGGCTTTGGTTGAGTCAGTAAAAACTGATGGAATTCTCCAACCTCTATTAGTCCGTCCTTTGGGAGATGAAAAATACGAGCTAGTAGCAGGCGAAAGGCGGTATAGAGCTGCTAGAGAAGTGGGATTGACAGAAGTCCCTGTTATCATTCGGGACTTGACGGAACAGCAAGCTCTGCGCGTCGCATTAGTTGAGAACCTCCAGCGGGAAGACCTCAACCCAGTCGAAGAAACGGAGGGTATCTTGCAACTGCTCTCCCATTACCTCGAATACGATCGAGAAGAGGTGGTGCGGCTGCTCTACCGGATGCAAAATGACATACAGAGGATGAATGATAACGTTATCATTCATCATGAAAGGGAAATAGTCGTCAAGGTTTTTAACGAATTGGGGCGGATGTCATGGGAATCTTTCGTCAGCAACAGACTGGGACTGCTGAAGCTGCCGACAGACATTCAAGAAGCCCTCCGCCAGGGTCAGATCGAGTACACCAAGGCGCGAGCGATCGGCCAAATTAAAGATGAGCAGGCAAGAAAATCGCTTCTAGAAGCAGCGATCGCTGAAGGTCTATCTTTAACTCAGATTAAAGAACGCATCGCGGATTTAAAGGCAGGTACTTCGGGAGAAGAACCGGAAGAAAATCTGAAAACCAAAATAAAGGGAGCTTTAACAAAAGCGAACAAGTCCAAAGCTTGGAGCGATCCAAAGAAGCAGAAGCGCCTCCAAAAAATCCTAACCGACCTAGAATCCGTCTTAGCAGATTAGAAAAAGCAAGGGCGCTCGCGCATCCACCTAATCGCTACAACCGGATTCTAGACAAGAATTTTAGCCATTGAAGGTGATGGTTGTGCCCATTCAAAGGCCGAAGTGAAAAGACACTTATGATGAGTTCAATATCCGGCTTCTAGCTTCTGCCTTCATACTTTGGTCTTCGGATGTCTTCTGCCTTTGTTTTGTAAGACTAAGAAGCATTCTTGGTGCAAGTCATTGTAGAACCGGACTCCTAAAAACCAATTCAGGACTGGACGCAATTGTCACAATTAGTAAGGTGCTCTACTCTCCCTAAATCCTGAATAATCACCCTATAAATTCGCCTGACGCACCTTACAACTTGATTTTAGTATGCCAGTTGCGTCCAGTCCTGCGATTGTTATTTGGGTTTGTTTCTGGCTTAACGCGCGATCGCGCTGCGTACTGGGCTTGATATTATTTCTGCACTGGCTGTTGGCAGGCAAAGTTAAAGTTTTTGTGAAGGAGGCCCTGTTAATCGAGAGGACATTTTTTTTTGGTGATCGGTCTGATACAGGCTATCGCGCGCGGGACGGAACAACTATTCCTGTAAAAAGAAAAGTCGCGCTAACAACAATTCTAACCAACAGTGGCAGTGAATGAGAAATTAGCTTGGCGGCAGCGAATCAGAAATCAGCTTTTAGGTAGAACTCACTCAAGCTTCGCAGTTGATAAGTTATGGACTTAGAGATGAAACAGAAAAACGCCAACTCAAACTAAGTTTTGCGAAGGTTGACAGTTATGCCACAAACTAACACTCTTTCAAACCGCAGCCGACTTTCACCGTCGGCAAAGTATCAAACCCGGTCAGATTATTTTTTGGCAGATTTTCAAAAGTTGCTAAATGCTTTTGCTCGCGCCTGGAATAAGTATCAGCCAAACGATTCACTCTCGAACGACAGAAAACAAGACTTAGATTGGCTTGAATCGACGCTCCAAGAGTACAAGATTTCCATCCAAACTTCAACTAGCAGCAAAGAGTTTTGGAAAGGTTGCAAGGATGGAAAACAAAGCAGGAGAACAATTTATGACTTCGACTCGCCAAGCGTCGCACAAACCTTACTCAACGCGATCGCGAATCCGAAAGCCACTCAAATCTACGATCTGGGGTTCCAAGTTGGATGGCGGTACGTTCGCCTCAAAGACTACTTGCTGCGAATCAGAAAGCAGCGAAAGTTGGAAGAATCCAAGCAGCTTCAAGATTATCAACAGTTTTTAAGTTTTATACGCCAAAAGCCTGACTCAGAAGATATGGACTCGTTCGTAAGCTTTGGATGGAAGCGGGAGAAAAAGCCAGGACAATGAGAGATAAACCCAGTAAAATCTTGGCGGTTGACGATACAACTGACAACTTATTTATCATGCAGGCTATCCTCTCTGAAGAAGGCTACTGCGTCAGTACGAGTTCCAGCGGACTTGATGCTTTAGCTCTAGTAGAGGAGTCGCCACCAGATTTACTTCTGTTGGATGTAATGATGCCAGAAGTAGACGGTTACGAAGTGACTTACAGAATTCGCTCAAATTCTCAACTTCCCTTTATCCCCATCTTGTTAATTGCGGATGATAACTCAATGACCATAGCAGATGGACTCGACTTGGGCGCGGACGATTTCGTTTGCAAGCCCATCCAGGTAAATGAGTTGCTGGCTCGTGTCCGCAGCCTCCTCCGGCTCAAACACAGTATAGATGCGATGCTGGAAGTGACAAAGGCGCGAGAAGATTTTGTGTCTCGTCTCACCCACGACCTGCGGATTCCCCTAGTTGCCGCTGATAGAATGTTGGCCCTACTCCAACGAGGGAAATTTGGCGAACTGCCCCAAAAAGCGGTAGAGGCGATCGCAACTATCGGCAGCAGCAACAAAAATTTGCTTTCGTTGGTCAATACTTTACTGGAGGTTCACCGATTTGAATCTGGTTGCAAGACTCTCGCGATCGCCCCCTTCGACCTCAAAAAACTGGTCAAAGAAGTCGTCAAGGAACTGGAAGCTGTGGCTATCGACAAAGGACTTATCCTAACCTGCGACGAGCCAGACTCGCAACCGCTGCGGATTGAGGGCGATCGCCTGGAACTCCGCCGAGTCATCACCAACTTAGTCGGAAATGCCATAAAATTCACCGATTTTGGTTGTGTCAAAATCGTTGTCCGTCCAGATGCCAAGTCGGTAAGCATTAGCGTAGAAGACACCGGCCCCGGCATCAGAGCCTCAGAACAAGCCTCGCTGTTTGAACGATTTCGCACCGGAAACCATGCCAGAGCAGGTTGCGGCTTGGGGCTGCACTTATCTCGCCGGATTGTAGAAGCCCACTCTGGCAGTATTGACGTGGCATCAGCGGTGGGTCAAGGCAGCACATTTACTGTACGGCTCCCCATCTCGCTCTAAAAGTCTTGAGCAAAAATTGATCCTTACTTTCTTCTTTCCCCTTCCCCTTCCCCTTCTAACTTTGGCACACCTGTGCCGCTGAATTACAATTGTCCTTTTTTTGAATAAACCAACCATGAATAAAATTAGCGTTGCCTTAATTGAAGACCACCATTTAACAAGAGCCGGAATCAAAGCAGCTTTAGAAGACTGCGAAGAACTCGAATTTATCGGAGAAGCAGCTAATGGCCTGCAAGGGATAACTTTACTGGAGAAAACCCTGCCTGACGTAGCGATCGTCGATATCGGACTGCCGGGGTTGGTAGACGGGATTGAACTGACAAAAAGGTTCAAAGAATACATACAAGCCGACAAAAACAAAAGCGTGGATAACCAACCTAAAGTGTTGATTTTAACTATGCAGGATAACGAAGAATCGGTGCTGGCAGCTTTTGCAGCGGGAGCCGACTCTTACTGCATGAAAGATGTCAGTTTTGAAAAGTTGGTGGAAGCCGTGGTTGAGACAAATGCTGGTGAAAACTGGATCGATTCTTCAATTGCCAGAATCGTTTTGGCTCGAATGAATAATCCTTTCAAGGAATCTGTCAACAAAGCCGCCATGTCCACTGTGTCAATCAATGGAGTCGAGCCAGAATACAGTCAGTTGTTAATGGCGAACCCTTTAACAGAACGAGAAAAAGAGGTTATAGAGTTGATTGTCGAAGGGTGCAGCAATGAGGAAATCTGCAAGCAGCTATACATTTCTCTCGGTACGGTGAAAACTCACGTGCGTAACATCCTCAATAAGTTGTCTTGCGACGATCGCACTCAAGCTGCTGTCAGAGCCCTTCGCGCGGGTTTAGTTGACTAAATCCGCTTCAAGAGCAACCGCTTGGTGGATAATACAACAGAGACGTTCCAGCAATCTAAGCTATTTAAGCGAGGGTCGCGATTAGAGGAGATGCAGTGCCAGTTAATGCCGACAAACCACACTTGTGGAAACCCGATATTGCCCTGTCGGTAGACTTTTACAACAATTGGTTCATGCAGTTCGCTCCAAAAGCCTACCGCGACACTCGCATTGCTACAACTCAACAAGTTGAATCCGCCTTAGCAGAGACAGCCAATCTGACCAATATTACGTCCGCCCTGCTGCGACAGCATCCAGAGGTTTTGCCCATTTTACGCATGGCGGCAGCGCCGCCAATTGCGCGAGATCGCCTGATCGGTTTAGCAGGAGTATCGCCCAACCTGGTCAAAAATATGGAAGAGAAACAGCGAATTCCGCCCCGGGCAGACATTGCAACTCTGGATGCTGAACTGACAAAAATTAGTCAAATTATTGCACGGCTGCTCGACAAAGATATTTTTCCTTGGCTAGAAAGCGGACAACAGCCAACTGATAGTGAAGTTCAAAAAGCAGCAACAATTGTAGCCGATCGCCTTTGCGGTGCTATTTCTGACCCGATCGTTCGTAACGCTCAAGAACGAAGGCAGCTTGCTACGATCAGGCAATGGCTGGAACAGCGCGGTTATTCCTACGTTAGAGGAGGAGCCGGATTGAGTTTTGAGACAATGCAGCCTGGAACTTTCTCGTTTCGGCTCAATATCCCGGTACTTTTACAGTCCGGCACCAAACAAATTAATATCCCTATTGATGTTGCGCTCGTGCCAAGTGATTCTAGCCCTGGTGAATTCCCGTTACTGATTGAAGCGAAATCTGCTGGTGACTATACCAATCCCAATAAGCGACGCAAAGAAGAAGCTATTAAAATGACTCAATTGAGGAGTAACTACGGCAATAACGTGCGTTTTATTTTGTTTCTTTGCGGTTACTTTGACAGTGGCTATTTAGGTTACGAAGCGGCCGAAGGGATTGACTGGGTTTGGGAACATCGGATTGATGATTTAGCGCTGTTTGGGATATGAATGTAACTGCAACAATTGAATTGACACGAATGTTGCGGCAATCGCAACTGGATGGAGCTAGAACTCAAGCTCAGCGAAATAAGCTAGGTCAGTTTGCTACACCTCCAACACTGGCAGCAGATATTCTCAAATATGCTTCAATGCTGTTGCCATCAGACACTAAGATTCGTTTTCTCGACCCGGCTTTTGGTACAGGTTCTTTTTACTCGGCATTATTGCAGCAATTTCCGCAATCGCAAATTGTTAAAGCAGTCGGCTATGAAGTTGACCCCTATTACGGGAACGAAGCGATTAAGCTTTGGAGTGACACTTCGCTACATCTGAATATCGCTGACTTTACCCAAGCGACACCCCCTAACTCTGATGAAGCAAAAGCTAACTTAGTCATTTGCAATCCCCCCTATGTGCGGCACCATCATTTAAACCGAATTGAAAAGCTGCGGCTACAACAGCTAGCACAGCAAACAGCGGGAGTCAAACTCAGTCAGTTGGCTAGTCTTTACTGCCAT
Organism: Microcoleus occultus BM001215366; assembly: GCA_036700145.1. Classification (GTDB taxonomy): domain Bacteria; phylum Cyanobacteriota; class Cyanobacteriia; order Cyanobacteriales; family Microcoleaceae; genus Microcoleus. The sequence goes on along the minus strand of JAUBOH010000001.1, from coordinate 16,597 downwards.
TTTTTGTGCATTGCGGATGCGAGTATGGCTGTTGGCGGCTTAGCGGGGTGGCTGATTCCCAGTGGATTTATGGATGTGAATTACGGACAGCAAATTAAAGATTACTTGCTAAATCGCGTTACTCTACTGCGAATTCACTGTTTCGATGCTGCTGACGTGCAGTTTGAAGATGCACTATGTACATCAGCCGTGGTTTGGTTTAAGAAAGCTTTGCCACCTGCTAATCATGCTGTTGAGTTTACCTATGGAGGGAGTTTGACAGCATCTAAAATGTCGCTGATCGTGTCGGTGGAGTCGCTACGCAGTGCAGCTAAGTGGACTAAGTTTGGACTGATGTCTGGTAGCGTGAATTCTCAAGAGCAGCCGTTGAAACTTAAGGACTTATTTACTATTAAACGGGGGCTGGCGACGGGAGCGAACAATTTTTTTGTGTTGACACCAGAGCAAGTTTCTGCTTACCAATTACCCTTTGAATTTCTCAAGCCAGTTTTGCCTAGTCCCCGGCTGTTATCAGTTGATGAGATTGAGGGCGATCGCTTGGGAAATCCGATTATGGATCGTCGGTTATTCCTGCTTTCGTGCGATTTGCCCCATTTGGAGGTGAAAGCTAAGTATCCGTCGCTTTGGGAATATTTGCAGATGGGGGTGAGGGAGGGAATTAGCGATCGCTACCTGTGCAAGCATCGCTCTCCCTGGTACTCACAGGAAAAGCGTCCTCCTTCCCCGTTCCTTTGTACCTACATGGGTCGTCAGCATACTGGTAGAGGCAGACCTTTTCGATTTATCCTGAATCACTCAATGGCGACGGCTACCAATGTATATTTGATGTTGTATCCTAAACCTGCTCTCGCTAAAGCACTCTCAGAGCAACCAGATTTGGTTCAAGAGGTGTGGCAGGCGCTCAATAAAATTTCTGATGAGGCGCTGATGGGCGAGGGTCGCGTATATGGAGGTGGACTGCATAAGCTGGAGCCGAGGGAATTAGGTAATGCTATGGTTGTTGACATACTCACCGTCCTAAAAGTGTGGTGATTCTTGACAGTTCATCGGGCTGCCCTCCGCCCAATTCTCTGATAAGATACTTTTTCTTTGATTGGTGGCAATGACATATTAACCTTTTATAACTAATGTCTAGACGTGATAATTTACATTTATCCGTGCGCCACACTCTCGAAAAAGACGGGTGGATGATTACGGATGACCCGTTAATCTTAGTGTTAGAACAAACGCTTTTGAAAGCTGATTTAGGAGCAGAAAAGTTTTTTGCAGCCGAAAAAGAAGGACGTAAAATTGCTGTGGAAATCAAAAACTTCGACTCTCCTTCAGTAATTAATGAACTGGAAAAAACTATGGGACAGCTTCAGCTTTACCAATGGGCTTTGGAGGAGCAAGAACCTAAACGGCAGTTGTTCCTAGCCATCAGTCAACCCATCTATATTCGACACTTCCAAAAACCAATTTTTCAGCTAGCCGTTCAGCGGAATAGAATTAACTTATTAGTTTACGAACCAGAGCGGGAGGCTATTGTTCAATGGATCGCTCACTAAGCTATGCAGATATCCTGAAGCAAACGCTGCAAGAGGCAACGCAAGCTCAACCTCGCTTACAAGCGATTAAGCTTTATCCTGTCTGCGATACGGATTCAGGTCATTTCCTGATTATCGCTACAGGCTGGGATAAGCAACGCTGGATCGACACCATTCTGTTTCACGCACGCTTGGTCGATCGCCATGTCATCATTGAAGAAGATAATTTCGAGGAAGGGTTAACCTCTGCACTTATTGCCGGAGGTATCCAAGCAGAGCATATTGTGACTAGCCTTGATTATCAAAGTGGTGCTAGCCCAGCGGTGTTTCAGGCGGTGTGAAGTATTTCTGTCTTACCAGCCGCAGAAGGAATTATTCAGAGGCGATCGCGCTCTTTGTGCAAGTATCGCTCTCCCTGGTATTCTCAGGAAAAGTGTCCTCCTTCCCCGTTCCAACGGCTACCAATGTCTACTTGATGTTGTATCCCAAACCTCCTCTTGCCAAGGCACTTTTAATTTATTATAATTTAGTTTGCGTGAAGCCAAAGTATGAACTAATGTTATGCACAAAGAACTACGCTATTTAGGGAACATTAACAATATCGAAAGATTTACTCAATATCTTTATTCAATTGGGAATTGTTTAAATTATAAAGTAAGTAATTTTTACTTAGACGATAACCTAAAGCAATACTCAAAAACCTGTCCAAACTCACCTAGGTTTAGAGTGCGTTTGTATGAAGTAGAGGAACTATGTTTTGGCAATATAGAATTAAAATATAGGTCAATAGAAAATAATTATACTCATAAAGAAGTATGGAATATCAGCGATTATTGGAATAATATTGTTTCTCTAATTCCCTCATTAGCTGAAAAACAATTGCGATTGCCTGATAATGAGAGTACCTACCGGGTTTTAAAGTCATTCTCAAACCATCAAAAAGCATTAACATTTGATAATGTAAGATACATAGACACTCTTATTTATCATCGCTTATCTTGTAGCTGGCAAAAATCTAGAATTACAGTCGATTCCTGTTTCTCTCCTTTAATAGTACCAGAAAGTAATATTATTCTTGAATGGAAAGGTGTACATGATGAGAACGTCTGGCAAGAAATTGAAAGTTATTGTGTAGCCGAATCTATTACGGAATTGTCCAAGTTTACTCTTTTGGCTAGATTAAAGAAATGATTGAGGCAACTATTCCTATCTGCTTTTCTAAAAAAGATTGTCAAGTTGGACTATTTCATGCTGATTTAAGCACCAAATATTTTGATTCAAAATATCAATTTATTGTTTCAATTAAGCCGATCAACAAGTCGTTTGTATTCTCAACCGATCATGAAGTGACTGCAAACTTACTAAGTAGAGTTTGGAATCTTACTCCTACAAGTGAATTGAGTGAATATCCGCGTTTAATAGTAGGATATAAAGAAGGCTATTATGGTAGATATATTGATTTAGTTCAGCGTTGTCAGTTGGTATCTAATTCTAACTATTATATGCCTTTTACAATAGTAAAACAGGCATTGCGGTGGGAATATGCTTGTCAGTGCAATGGTACATCATTTTTACCTATTCATGGTGTCATAATTAAATTGTGCGGTAAGTATATTTGTTTTTCGGGCTATGGAAAAGCAGGAAAATCTTATATGGCAGATTTGATTCTTCAAGAGTACCCTGAAAGCGTTGTTGTAGTTGATGACTGGTCTCTTCTAGATATAAAAACTAAGGTTATATATCGTGTAGGCGATACATACTTACACGCCAGAGGTTCTGCTCTAGATAAAAAATCATTTCAATTGAACGATAGTGCAGCAGAGTTAGTAGAATTGTGTGCAAATGATATTTGGTCTGAAGAAACTCGATTTCTGATCAAAAGATCAGAGCTTCCTTTTTTTCATCATGAGGAAGAAGAGTTAAGATTAGATGCTATCGTCTTTATTAGAGATCCTTTTGCAGAACAAGTCCTCATTAGTACAACTGCTGATGAAATTGAGGCAATTCTTAAATCTGAATCCCAACATTTTTGGGACGATTCAAATTTAGGGTTACCTGATGAAACATTGAAAGAAATGTCCGAGAAATGGCACTACTTACTATTAAGCTTAAAAGCTTTTATTTTAGACGGGCATCGTCGAGCCAATCTAAGTTTTATTGTTAAGAGACTTGTGAAATTAATGCAATAGAGTTATCGATTTTAAATTCATTTAAAGTGTCACGAATAAGATTTACATCAATTCCAGATAAAGTATGTGTTTTTCCCATTTCTATAGGTAAGACATACACTGGCCCTGATGATATACGACGGTTATCACATTGTGTGTAATGAAGGATATCATCAATAGAAACATTGGCAGATATTTTATTAGGAAAAGAAAGGGTACTAATTAATTCAGTTAAATGACGATATACATCCTTATTCGTAATACCAAGCTGTATCCCAATTTTTGCTTCAATTAGCATACCGATAGCAATTGCTGCGCCGTGGTGTATATTAAACTGACTAGCTTTTTCAATAGCATGACCTATTGTATGTCCTATTTCCAAAAAAAGCAGCGAATTTTTTTCATAGGGATCTGCCGTTAAGCCAGCCAATTTTGGATAAATAGTTTCTTCTAGAATATAGTAGATATCCTTAGACGCAAAATTTGGAAATTTCAATAAAAGATTTTTAAGTTTAAGTCCAAAATTAGGGCTGCGTGCAACAGCGACTTTTATTGATTCAGCAAGACCGTTCCGAAATTGTTCATTAGGCAATGTATCCAAAAATTTTATATAGTTAAATACAGCCAATGGAGTATGGTAAGCACCATAAGCATTTTTAGCATAGGTTCCATTCACTGCTTGTTTAATGCCAATAGCACTATCAGCTTGAGCCATAAGAGTTGTAGGAATATGAATAAATGGACAATTACGAAATATTAAAGAAGCTACTGTACCAGCAATATTTCCTACTACCCCACCGCCAAAAGCTATGATTAAACTATCACGAGTCATATAAGGCCAAATTTTCTCTAGAATACTATGGACAGTCGTAAGTGTTTTGTGTTGCTCTCCTGGCAAGATTCTATACCAGAATTGATCGATGTTTAATGTAGATAAAGCATTTTTTAATGCGTTTTCATATAAATTTGCTACATTTGTATCGGTAATGACACATATCTTATATGGAGAAATATCTTTTAAAAATTTGATAAGTTCATCATCCAAATCATAAGCAATTTTTACAAATGAATTTATGCCGCGCACACAGTAACTTAAAGGATATTTAGGTTGATATGTTTTTTTCATGAATACCTCAAGAATCTATCTCGATATATTTTTAGAGTTTACTAGATTCATAATCTTTCAAATATGAAAGTTTGGAGTAGAAAGTTTCTTGATAAGTAATTTGTAAGCTAGACATAAAATCCTTGGTAAATTTATAAACTTGTTCAAGTTCGTCCATAACGGAACACATCGCTCCAATAGTTCTTGTTTTTATATATTCTACTTCACATTGCAACAATGGAATATAGTCTGATTGTTCAATAAAAGATTTGTCAAACACAACGCTATAAATATTGCCTGTCTCTAAAGATTCAACATGTATGTGATAACGTATTCTAGTAAATGGAGAAAGCCGATTATAAACTAAATGAGGATGCTTTTCCTTGAGGTAATCCTCGAAGGTAGTCTCAATTATTACATTAGTTTTTGTTCGTTCAATTCTTTCTAAAGAATCCTGTTGATAAATTTTTTGTTTTACAATGTAGTCGCCGTTAGGACATGGGATAAAGGATACATAACCCTTTTCAGAAATAGGTTCTTGCACCTCAAAAAGGTAATTTGCAAATTCTGCTTGCTTAAAAGGAAGGGTGAATCCAAAAGTAAAGTGTGTAAGTTTACCAGCAGCAATCTCTTTGTAAAATTGCTTTACTAAATTCCAAATATTTGTGTCTTCAGATATATTTAACTTATATTCGATTTCTTTTTCAGGACAAAACTTCTTTAGAGAATAAGTATTATAATTCAAGAATAACTTATGCTTTTGGTGACTTTCTAAAGCCAGCCTAAGACCTTCAATTACTAATTCATTGCTTCCAAGTTCTCTTCTAGTTTCTGAATTGTACATGGATGTTCTTAAAAAAAGTATCTTTGAATCAACAAAAGTTGTAGAACTGTAGGTTATTAAGTTAGCTTCATCTGTCGATATTAAAAATAGTGGAATAATATCCTCTTCGTTAACAAGACCAGATTGATATTGTTCATGGAGGCCAAAGTCAAAGAATAATTTATTAATTGGTAGAACAGCACCTGATAGAATAGTTCCATCAGGTAAAAACTTTTTATAGCTAGCAAGTGTATCAGTATTACTACATAATATAGCAGTGTGCGTACCGATATTATGATCTAATCGCTGAATATCAACAACGATAAAACTATTTTCTGTTTTTTCAGGAACTTTATATCGCCAGTTAATCGATCCCAAAATAAGAATAACTTGATTTCCAGTTTTCATATATACTGTCCTTAATTATAGTTTTTGAGTTTAATACGAAGTATGTTTTTGCACATTCCCAAAATTCTGGAGCCAGATGAGGTTGAAACGATTATTTCTTTTTTGTCTCAGCACGAACTTATCGATGGAAAAATAAGTGCTGGTTACAGTGCCAAATTTGTCAAAGAAAACCTCCAACTTAGCAAAGAAACAGGAAACAAAAACTATATAGATACAATTGTTATAGAGGGGTTGAATCGGAATGAATCTGTTCGGAAAGCTATATTTCCCCTGAAAATCGCTCCCCCAATTTTTAGTAAGTACGAATCTGGTATGCACTATGGAAATCATGTTGACAATCCGCTTATATCTCGTGAGCCAAGGCTGCGAACAGATGTATCACTAACAATCTTCCTCAGCGATCCTAACTCGTATGATGGTGGTGAATTAACTGTAGATATGGGAGCTGGAACACTTCAGTTCAAACTGCCTTGTGGAGATGCGATAGTTTATCCTACATCCAATATTCATCGAGTAGAACCTGTTACGCGAGGAACGAGATTGGCAGCAGTTACTTGGATTCAAAGTGCTGTCCGTAACTCATCCCACCGCGAAATTCTATACGAAACGAATTTAGTTCGTGTAAGTCTTATTAATAGTTCTCCGAATTCTCAAGAGTCTATTCTTATTTCTAAGACTTACTCGAACTTGGTTCGGATGTGGGCAGACATTTGATATAAACAATGTAATTTGCAACCATCGCTTTCAGTATAAAATTAAAAGAACGATGGTTGCTCTCACAATGCTCTAACCGCCTTCTCCGCTAGAACAAGGCATTTTAGCTTCCATCGGCCAAAATTCCTCGTCTATATGCCCAAAAAAATCTGCGGTAAAGGATCGAGTTTCAAGGTAAACATGAGGCCGAGCTTCTTCAAATGGCTCATGGTTTACAAAGCGTCCTAGATATTCTTCACAAAATTCTTTGTAGGCTTTTGTAAAAAGAAGAAATGTATGCCACATGGAATCAATGGGTTGAGAAGTGACCTTGTAACCTGGTTTGACAGCGCACACTAGCAAGAATCGCTTTAACTCTGTAAAGCATTTTTCAGCCATTTCTCTGGATGCCCCATAGTCTAGCATATAACGTTGAATCACCTTGTCATTTTGATAAGCCATAATTTCGTCTAATGGCTTGTGGGTTTCTCTAATGGCTAGTTGTTGCATTTGGGATACCACATTGTTTTAAGTTTTAAGCAAAAAATCTATAGCGTCAGAGTATACTTAGAAAGATGCTTTCCTGTCTTATCTTAAGAATTACTTAATTTTTATACTTAAACCTACGCTTTTCCACAGGTTCTACCCATACAGTGCAGAACCCCGAAGTAGCTGGCCTGCCCGCCACTTCCAGAGTCACCCCCAAACGCCGAACATCCTTTTTACACTCTAAATTAGTCAAACTATCCGAATTCCACTTCATCAAATTCCGAGCCAACTTCCCCTCAGCGCTAGTCGCCCAGTCCAAAGCCTCCGCCTGCTCCTGAGTCAAATGAACCGCCTCCCCCGGCGCAAACCCTCCTTGCAACCAAAGTAAACCCATCCACCCCATCACAGCACCGGCACCTAACGCCACCAACAGGATACCCGCAGCCGGTATCAAAGCAAAAGCCGATGTTCTCCACCGAGTCAATTTAGTCTGACGCACCAGAGAATTGACAGCCTCAGCGATTTGCCCCTCTTGCTTCTCAACCGCCACTCGCTCGTAACTCGCCAAAGTTTTATTAATCCGCCCCACCCACCGCTCTAACGCTAACTCAAAATCCTCCGGTTTCGGACTCTCTTGAATCAACACTTCCAAGCGGCCAGTCGCCAATAAAATCAGAAAAATCGGGTCAGTTGGCTCAATTTTCCCCTTAAAAGCCAACTCCAAAACTTTGCGCCGATACTCTTCAGATTGCCCCTCTAAAGCAATATCCAGCAAAGATTTAGTATCAACAGCACCATAACTCACGGCAACATCCCCGTAGTTTCAAACGCCTCATAAGCCGACAACATAAACGACTTAATCCGCTGTCGGCCCAACACACCCAGTTCCTGACTATTCCTTGCCAAATCAAAAGTTATCCCCTGAGCATCTATCGCATTTCTTTCCCGCGAATAAAACTTAGGAAAATCAATCACCTTCACCTCATACTTTTTAATCGCATTCTGCACCTCCTCCATCTCTTCCACAGAACTCCAATCATCCTCCAATCCCAAATTGCGGACGAGGACGTGAGCAATCTTATTATCAAAATGCTTAACTGACTTCAAAAAGAGTTGCACGCTATCGTAGCCCCCCGTGCAAATAAACCACTTGCAAAAACTAATACGAGATTGCTTCCCCAACTCAATTAAATTGTTCCTTCCCATCCACTTAGTCACCAAAGGATAAACCTGAGCCGGTAAATTGACAATTACGCTCTTCTCAAACGCCAATTCAAAAATCCGATCCGCTTCGTAAAACTTCTTCTCGTCCTCGCTAAACAGAGCTTCACGGCATACGCTTTCATAGATTCGAGATACATCAGGATTAGAGCGATCCGTATCTACGGCAAAAAATGGAAAATTCTTGTCCAAAAAATACTGAATCAAAACCCTAGCAAATAAACTCTTACCAACCCCGCCTTTCTCTCCATCAATCAGATGAATTTTAGTAGCAGACTTCTCAACCTTCTCTAAGCCGCACTCTTGGAAACCCTTCGAGTTTTCTGTCGCTGTATCCATACCTGAATCTCCTCCTTCATCAACCTGTTTAACCACAGAATCTGTTAACTGAACTTGATACTTAGAATTCCTACTTCTACTTGCCATATCTCAATCCTCTATTTCACGTTTACTTTCTAACAAATCAACACTTTAATCCTAATCAAGCGAATCCTGAATCATCAAAATCCTCTAATTCAAACAAGTCATCCGCAGTCAATTTGCTAGGGTCATAGTGAGAACACCTCAAACTAGCACCGTTCAGCCTAGACCTGTCTGACTCCTCAATATCAGCAGGTAATTCTCGCGAAGATGGTATTGAAGAAATAGGCATTCCCCCTATATGAATAGGAGGATATTCAAGCCCGCCTCGCTCGCGCAAATAGAGAGCTTGCTTTTCCAGAACATAGACGGCATTTTTAAATAACCGCCCTAAAATAACAGGATCGATATCCCCTTTTTCCAGATACGCTAACGGCAGCCAGTAAGGGCGCAGAGCTTGGAGAATCATTCCTCTCGAAGGCAACATTAAATTGCCTTTAATATACGACATCAAAACTCCATCAGGAGTAAATTTAAAAGGTTGATAGCGCCACAAAAAATCAACCCTTTCTTTTTCCTTAGCCATGAGCCACTATCTCCTTAAAAGCGGAATATTTTGACCCACAAACAGCATCTTCCCTTACCTGAGAATTGAACTGCTTTTTCAAACTTCCCTTGAAATACGAAAACATCCCATAGACATCATTGAGCCGATTTTCAAACCCTTTCTTTGCCAAAATAGGTGGCATAGCAACTTCGGCATTCCAAATAATCGGGAAGCGATCGTAATGTTCGTTTAACTCTTTACGGAGATAATCAGCCGTCCCACCACAGAACACCAACTCATCGCAATCTGGTGGCAAATTCTCATCCAACCAACTGGTGAGACTCCGCACATATTCAGGCCGCGCCTCTTTGATTGCTGCTATCATCTGCTGTACTTCTTCCGCCCGCCCTTGCTTAGTCGTGCTGCGAGCTAACCGCATTAAAGGAGCTGCCTTGAACTCAGCCCCCGCTGCTACAATTGCTGGAGTCAATCGCTCAGCAGTCTGCCCTGAAGTCCTAGCTACCACCCTCTCCACCATGCGGATGAAGCCCAAATCGCTTGTTTTTCCCGGCCTAACATCCCCCCGTTGCACCACCAGCAGACTGGCATTACGGTAGCCAATCATGGCGATCGCGCACACCCGCTCTTTCAAAACAGAGCCGACTTTCTTGTTGTGCATCAGGTAAATACCACCCCCCTCTGGCTTGCAGTTAAACCCCAACAATTCCACGCTCATCTGACCTGTAGGAGTTTGATAATCTGCTAAAGCTTCCCGCAGCACCCGCTCGAACCTCCCCCGATCTTCATATTCCCCCGGTGGCAACAACACGGCGATCGCCGCCGTAAATTTCGCAGGCAAATTCAGCTTTTCCTTAATCGCCCACATCCCAGCCAGAGTTTTGTGTAGAGCCCTCTCGTACTTGAGTTCCGAAAGACCAGCATTGGCGTGAAACCTCTCTTTCGCCAAATACCCCACTGCCCTGTAATCGTTCCTAAAAGCAACCCAAGCCGTATTCTCAGGCTCAGCTAACCCCAACTGGTCTCTGGTATAAGCCAAAACTGATTCCTGCGGTACAGATACGACCTCCGGTTCCATGCAGAGCAATCGAATTTGATTCTTTGGCCCTGCGTAGAGAATTTTGGTAGCTGACCCCCCGTAATCGCAGGCCGCGATCGCTTGAGGCCAGATGGTTTCGATAGTAGTTTCGCTCATATCGCAGGTCTTCCTAATTGAAGTTTTAAGAGTGGTAAACAAACAGCCCTGTACGTTTGGACGTGCAGAAATAACCCTTACGCTAAGCCAAGCGTGCCACCTCAAAAGAAGGCTGCAAAGCAACAGCTATTCAAGGACTAAAACGCACTTACTACTTATTAACCCCTCCTAAAACCTCCCCTCCCTCAGCCAGTTGTCTGAATCCCCACACCCGCAAAAATCGGACTCACGGCTTAGGCTTTGACGAAGCTTTTGGTAGCAAGCTGTGTCAGAGGTACGTGCAAACTGCTTTCTCTAACGGGGTAGCACCCCTATGAGGAGAGCGCTGCTGCCAGCCTGTCGCTGTTCAATGGAAAATTTTCCATTAGACAGACATCTTGAAAAAAGATGTAGAGATAAGGGCGATCACGTATACAAGCAAAAGTGGAAGAGCACGCATCATTGATTTTCGGAGATGTGTATTGGAAATTCCCACGCATGTTAAGTTCAGCCAAATCTGGATCTCGGCCTCCGTGACAATGGAAAATTTTCCACTAGAAATTCCTACGCGAGTCGAACCCAACCAAACCAGAGTCTGAGCCCCTGTGGCAATGGAAAATTTTCCATTGGAAAGGCTGACATCGAGTTTCCATGCGTTAAAGCCACTCCAGGCAACAAGCGATCGGCAGGTAGCTGAGGCGCGATTGCCCTCCGTGCACATTACCCGATCGCAGCCGAAGGATAAAGTTCGTTACTCCAACACCAAATAGCGAGCAAACTAACCATGTCGAGCTCCAAACGAATCAAAAGAATAGCCATATACCTAACGCCAGAAGAACTTCAACTTGCTGAAGCAATGGCTAAAAATCTCCAGGTAAGTATCAGCGGTCTATTCCGATACCACACTTTTAAACAACAACATCAACCAGCTTTGTGCCAAAAATTAGCAGAACTTAACCTCCGGCTTAAACCAATTGCTATTGCTACAGAACAAGCATTATGGATGGGGGGGGAAATTACACAGCCAGCCAACTTTGAGGAACTTATTGAGGAAACTTTGGCACTGCTCAAGCAAGTACAGCAAAAGCAAATGAACGTCCAATTTCTAATGAATTTAAGCGAAATTGAGGAAAATTCAGAATATCCTAGCGAAAAATGTTAATAAAACTATCCACAAATCATCACTTTTGGGCTACACACTTTTTAAGTTTAGTAAATAATGATTGGCAAGCAGAAAATCGGTAAAACTTTTACCCCATTGCTCAATTACCTCTTCTCCAAAGAAGGAGCTTCACTGATTGGAGGAAATATGGTAGGGGAAAAGGCCGAGGAATTAGCTGCGGAGTTTCTCTTCTCCAAACAACTCAACCCTAGAGTTGAAAAACCAGTTTATCATGCGACTTTAAGCGTGCCTTCTGGCGAGTATATTCCTGATGCTAAATGGCGGGCGATCGCTCTAGATTATCTAGAAGGAATGGGACTGGATAAAAACCTGTTTGCTATCATCCGCCATACCGACCGCGACCACGACCACATTCACATTGCAGCCAGCCGTATCAAATTAGATGAAAAAGGAACTTGCGTATCCGATAGCTGGAACTACCTACGCAGCGAAAAGTTAATTGAAGAATTAGAAGAAAAGTACGACTTAACACCCGCTGCACGCAGTTTTGATAAAGAACGCCGCTCTCCCACGACAGGCGAACGCCGACGGTTAGCAAGAACGGGGGAAATTAGTACGCGGGAGCAACTGCAAACAGCAATTGATTTAGCAACGGTTGATAGTCCCGCGCTCGCTCTTTTGATTGACCGACTCGTCGAACAAGGCATTAGTGTAAAAATAGAACCCACCCCCGCAGGCGAATTAGGCATTAGCTACAAATTAGGCAATATTGCTTTTAGCGGCACTCATTTAGGCAAAGCTTACACCTTCAAGGGGCTGCAAAAATACAGAGGAGTCACTTACTCTGCTAATACTGACAGAAATGTGGAAGCCATTCCCCCATTGCAAGAGCGAGAATTGAACGAAAATTTGGAAACAGAAAACTCTAAACCAAATAGCGACGCGAACACTGATAGTGATGCTGATGACTGCGGCGAAATGAGGAACAGCAGCATCGAGAGCAATTCTTCACCAATATACTGGCAGAGTAACTCTAATATTGACAGACCAGAGCGAGAAGGAAGCAGCACAGAAACTTCCTCAGAAACCGACAAAGATTCTCTACTCTCTGAATCAGAAGATGTAGGCAAACCCGACTCGCCCAACGATCGCGAAAGATCGGGGTTCGACTCACTTAACTGGGAGTCTGTACGAAGAAATTTGATAGAAAATGCTTGTCTGCCAGTCGAATTAATTGACCTGCTACACGACAGGGGATGGATAGACGCAGACAGCCTGAACCGCCCTGTCTTCCAACTCCGCACCCTTGCAGGAGAGCACAGAGGAACCTGCACCTTAGACGCCAATGGAAAATTTTCCATTGACAGTCATGGCGGAGGTTCGCATCAAGCAGGCTCCGACAGTGAAAAGGGAGTTTTCTGGATAGCGGTTCAAAACAATATTGAAAGAGCCATTATTGCCAGCAACCCGGTAGAACTCCTGTCTGTAATTGCCTTAGATCCAGATTTCAATAATACGCCGACTTTATACTTAAGCATTGATGCGGTTTCTTCGCTGCCAACCGGCTTTCTTGAGGAAGTAGAAACTATAGTAGTCGGCTTTAAAGGAGATCGAGACGGCGATCGACTGTCAAAAGAAATTATTGAAACATTCCCTCAATCAAAGCGAATCAATCCAGGCTTGGCCGGCTGGAACGCAATCTTAGCATCTCAAGAGCAAGAAAACGAAAATGGTTTTAACGATCGTGATGAAGCAATCGATCGCAATTTTGGCGTAATTTTGGATTAATCAAAGCTCAATATTGATATTTTACACAGCTTTCATCGGGCAAGGAAACGATGACTGAAGTTTGGCGATAAATAAATTGCTTATTTCCCGCCTTTTTCGACTTGTTTGAGCAGTAAAGCCGTCGCTGCAACCCACCTCAAAACCCAACAATATGCTATTTGGAAAAGCGCTTTTTCCAAACCTGCTTGTCCAAGCCGGGACTCAGCATCTATTATCAGTAAGTAATGTGAAAGAGTGGAAGCGCCACCTTAAAATTATGAATCTACGTCACTTACTTCTCTCGACTGCGCCCTAAATCTTCGTGCAACCAGCGAGAATGGAACTCTGCTTTGTTAGAAGTAATGGAAGGACTAAAAGCAGTGTATCTCCAAATTAAATTCAGCGATTTGCCCTTGGTGAAGTGGCTGCTAGCGCAGCATTATGAATGGCTTGCTAACAAAAATTTGAATCTGAAAAATTCCCAACTATCATCATGAAACTGCATTCACCCATTTGCGATCTGCCAGGGTTAAGCCGAAGCAATTACAAAATGCTAGAAAGGCTGGGCCTTACAACTGTACGAGACTTACTGCTCTACTTTCCCCGTGATTACATTAAGTATCGGCGAGTAAAAATTTATCAGTTGAAAGTAGGCGATTCAGTCACGGTTGTAGGTAAAATTAAACATCAGGAAGTATTCAGTCCGTCTAAAAATTCTAGGCTAACAATTCAGACTATTATTGTCAAGGACAAAACCGGTAAAATAGCCTGCAAGCGTTTCTTCAACCACCCGTACTACCAATCAAAAAAGTGGAGGAACGAGCAAGCCGCCACCTATGTTGCTGGAGGCATTGTTGCTATATCTGGGATAGTCAAAGCCGATCGCTATTGCGGAATGACATTAACTTCCCCTGAAATCCGATTAATCGGTCTAGACGAAGCCAAGGATACGAAAAATTCAATTATCCCAATTTATCCTTTGACAAAGGGAGTTAGCAACGAAATTGTCCAAGATGCAGTAACCTCAGCTTTGGAATCTGCCAAGCTGCTAAATGACCCCCTGCCGCAGGAGTTCAGACGACAACATGGTTTGATGGAATTACAGAAGGCGATCGCAAACATCCACCAGCCCCCAGACGAAACAAAACTGGAAGCTGCCCGCCGTCGCCTGGTATTTGATGAGTTTTTCTATCTTCAGCTATCGTTTCTCGTGCGTCGCCACCGACTTTTGGCGCGATCAGCTTTTACAAAAATAACTCCTGCTGGCCCTCTAATCCAACAGTTTTACTCTCAACTTCCCTTCTCGCTTACCTCAGCTCAACGTAGGGTGATTAACGACATTCTCAACGACATGACTTCCAAAACGCCGATGAACCGACTGGTACAGGGGGATGTCGGTTCTGGTAAAACAGTTGTTGCTGTCGTTGCTATCCTCGCTGCCATCCAGTCTGGCTAACAAGCGGCACTTATGGCACCTACAGAAGTGCTAGCCCAACAGCATCACAGGAAGATTGCGACGTGGTTTGAACGCCTTGGCGTTTCTGTTCAATTGCTGACGGGTTCTACCAAAACCACCAAGCGCAGAGAAATCCACGCCCAATTAGAGACGGGTGAACTTTCACTATTGGTAGGAACTCACGCGCTTCTGCAAGAGAAGGTCAACTTCAACAAACTAGGGCCATTGGTAACAAGTTAAGCTTGTATGGCAGTTGTCAAGGGGGTTTGAGAAGATGTCTCAAAGAAAAATTGACTCTGGCCTCGCTGTCGATCGGGAAAAGGCGCAACAATTAACTTAACATTGGGCTTTCGTTGAGATTTAACAATACCTAAGTCTCGATTTTCAGGGGCGGCGAAATACTCGATAGGGTCAGTTGCTTTACCTTGTTGACGGGCTACATAAAAATGGTAAAGACCCCGGTTAATCATCTCTAATGAAATCGAATCTATTGGTAAAGAGAGTCGGTCAGCAACTGCATCACCTAAATCGACCAAGATTGCATAAAATATCCAAGTTCCCCAAATTTGAAGCTGAATCCCGTTAAGAGAACCCGTCCACAAATAGCTTAATCCCAACAGCCTTTTTACGGTATTGAAAGCTGATTCAATTCTCCAACGCCTGCGATATAAATCTGCCACGACGTAGGGTGGCAACACTTGAGGATCGAGTACACTTGTTAAATAAGAATGCCAGGTTTTACCCGAACGAACTTCAATCAAGCGTAAGGTAATAAATGGAGTTTTTGCTGTTCCAGCACCCAAACGTATCAGACTTAACATCAGAAGCTCTCGGGTTTTCCAGAAACCAAATATCAACAGGCAGCCTAGTCATTAAATCTATGACTGTTGCCATTTTTCCTGCCAACTGACCTTTCGGTGTATCTTCTAGGCTTTTGAGCTTACAAAACAATGCTTCGAGCGTCGAGCTATCTACTATCCAAATTCTCGAAAATTTTCTCAAGGTAAATTGAATGCTTTCTGGTAGGGGTCGTTGTTTTCTCTGATGCCAAGCAGTTCTTAAACTTGGCAATAAATTTTTGAAGACTCCCTCAAATAATGTGGCGGGAAAGCTTAGGAATCTTTGAGACATTGCTTGTTGAGTTACTGTTGTAGGTCGGCACCACAAAAAACCTGATCTTGCTAACATTCTTGTGAGCTCTGTTACTCCAGATACGTCTCGCCACAGCAAAGTTAATACTGCTGCTACCATCAATGGTAGGTTAAGAATTCTCCCTCGTAAACCCAGTTGGCGGTAGTAATTTTCTTGTGAGGTGATGGCTGGTGTTAATAATGCCGATAGTTGTGAGGCAATCTCCTCGTCCTCTACCATCGGTTTTGTAGTTTTTTTGGCGTGGTCACGGTTGGTTTTTTGACTTTTAGCCATATTTATTGACCTACACAATCGCTCAATTATTTGTCAATTATATCCTTCGAGCTACCCAACGTGGTGCAACCCTGAATGCTCGCCCCGATGCTCGAAAGTGCCTTTGATTTGCAACTGTTATCGATCGCCCGTTACTGTTATCGATCGTCCGTCACTATTCTCGATCATCCGCCACTATTCTCGATCATCCGCCACTATTCTCGATCGCGATGCAACGCCAATCGAGCACACAACTTATTAATAATGATAATCGTGATCGGGTGAGAGAGTCCGCCACAGGGGGACTCTCTCACC